>JAPOST010000192.1 GCA_026709535.1 Rhodospirillaceae bacterium | reverse complement strand
GATGCTGAAACGTTTGAATTGCTCATGGAACAATTTCCCCACTGGTGCCATGACGTGGAAGGCCTTTCGGCCAGAACCGAGCCTGACGGGCGAGAGTTACGCCAAAATGGGTTGGAACAGGGCGCTGCCACAAAGCCGCAAGATCTGCCTGATTGGGTGGAACGGGCGCTTCTAAGGCCGATATCGGATCCCACCGGTTGGGATGTCATGACAGGAAATTCCAAGGTGGCTGTGCTCTACCGGGGCATCTTCGTGCAGGAGTTCGAGGCCCAGGGAATCTGGGGAATCGAGGGATCAATCGATGTTGACCCCAAGCGCTTCAAGCCGCGACTGAACCGTGAGAGCTTCGTCGCGAGCGAGTTTGAACCTCAGGTCATGGAACTGCTTCAGGGTTGCCACCCCGCGATTCTTGAAGCGATGGTCTCGCCGTTGAAAAGAGCCCTGGATGAAGGAGCGCTGGCGAAGTGGCATGCGCGTCGGTGGGCGAGCCTCTGGCTCGCCATACCCCGGTCGGCCGAATACGCGAGCGCGACGGGTGAATGGGACGCTGTGTTCAGCAGGCTTCCCGCATTCGAGGCGAGAGGGCACGATGACTGGGAAACCGTGTCGCTCGGCGACATTGAGCGAATGGGGCATGATATCTATGTTGCGCCCATGGCGGATGAGGAAAGCCCTAACACGGTAGAGGCCGCCGTTCGGCTTCTGTATAGCATGGGCAAGCCGGTCGTGCGTGGTTTGCGCAGGGAGGATCACTGGCTGCAAAACGTATCTATGCCGTATGGCACGACGGCTGATTTGATAATCCATGCCTTTGCGGATCGAATCCCAAAACTCGTGACAGTATCGAATGTCGCTGAGGAATTACTGGGCAAAATCGCTAAAGTGGCTCCACTGTTCTCGGGTCCACCTTCCGTCGATCTGGTTAAGCTGGGAAGAGACACCGCCCCTGTACTGCGACTTCAAGGCGGACTGCTCGTGAATATCGATCATAAAGCCGGAATTTCCGTGCTTGAGGAAACTTTACAGAAAAACGGTGGTCATCCATCACTGATCGCCTGTGTAGCCAGGCATGCGCCCGACCAGCTCCAAGACACCGCAGAGATGTTGTTGGATTCGCCGGAAGAACTGGAGATTTTGAGTCCGCTCAGGCGCCGATTCGTCAAAAACAAGATATCCAAATGAAAGTGTTGCTGTTTGCCGGCGCTGGCACGTCAGTGGAACTGGGTGTTCCCGCCATGGCGGGCCTCGCGACGGAATTCCGGGATCATTGCCGCCATGGGGGTATTCAGGCCGATTTGGTTGAAAAACTTCTAAAGCAGAACGGCATGGATTTAGAAATGCTGATAGAAATCCTGGATCAACTAAATGGAGCAGCCCCTGCCTTAAAAGGGCTGGGTGAAACAGTGAATGCGCTGGAGCCAGCGGCCGAAGCACACGCTGAAGTAGAATGGTTCGTTCAACATTTGGCCGAACGTGTTAAGGCGCAAGACGCGGCCTTGATGTGGGGGCCTGTCATCAGCGCTGGTGGATCGCATGACTTGACGGTAGCCACCACGAATTATGATCGAGCGGTGGAAATGGCGGCAAAAGGCGCGGATCTCGAGCTTCGCGACGGTTTCGATAAGTTTTCCGAACGGGAATTCGCGTCATGGGAAGGTGTGCCTGCTGACCGAGGCGAGGGAGTGCGGCTACTTAAGCTTCACGGCTCTACCGATTGGTACTCACGGAATGATTCGGATGAACCGGTGAAGTTACGGCATCCAGTCGCCCTGTATGGTCGATACGATTTGAGATTGCCTTCAAATGGACAGAATCTGCGGTCGGCGCTGATATTGCCGTCTCGGGAGAAACGGCTTACTCACGAGCCATATATGAGCCTTTCGCAGGCTTTCCTCAACGAAGCGGATCAGTGCGATGTGGCGATATTCGCAGGATCGTCCCTTCGAGATCCGCATATAAAAACCGCCGCACAAAGAACAGTATCGCGTGGAGTTCCGACATTTATTGTGGATCCCAAGGAAAACCCTACGGTAGCGGGCGCGCAGTCAATCCGCCAGTGCGCAAGCATGTTTCTCATTTCTACGTTACCAAAGGCCCTCACGGGAGATGTGTCGAAAGCGCTTAACGCCGTGGCAGATCGCCTTCCCGCTCCGGACGGGGGCATACTGGATGCAGTTCGGATCCTGTCGCGTTCCGAGGGTGAACCACTCTCGCGAAGGGACGCGATCGAACGTGTGGATGCTACCGGAGCAACCCTGGGGATCGAACAGATCGAGAAACTTCTCGCGGACGAGGATGCCAGCGTCGCCAAGCACGCGCTTTCTTTGGTATATGGTTCACCCCACGTCGCCGATCTTTTGAAAGCAGCCCGGAAATCGCCGCACTCCGAGGATAAAGCATATGGCGCTGATTTGGCATTGCTCATGAAAATGCTGAAAGAAGCGTAGATCCCCCTAACCGAGCTGTAAACTTGAGAGCCCAGGCACTTTGAGAGTGGCTGATCGACAAGATTTACCTGATGGATCTCAGTCGTGGCAACATCCTGAAGGCTGCCTCGAAGACTCGCCACAGGCTTGGCCCGCGGAGGATATCCAGATAGATGCCCGCCTGCGGGCGGGCGGATAACCACGTAGCGCTCGGTGCCGAGCCGCGGCTTCGGTCAATTGGATAATCGCCGAGTATGTCTTCGGCGATGCTGTGCGTCACGCGCGCGGCGGAGCCGCGCAAGATGCGCATCTCGGGCGGTCGTCTCCACCTGCATGTGACCGAGCAGTCTGCCGATCATCGGCAGGCCCTCCCCAAGCGCCAGCGCCGGGACATTGCCGAAGGCGGGCAGCGTCACGTCGGTCGATGTCTACTAAGAGCACGCCACTGTGGCATTCTTGAGCGCGGGGTCCGATCAAACCTGTGGGTACCCGCGCCAACGCTCCGGCATATGCGGTTGCGTCAATCGTCGCCGGAAGGTTGAAGGAAAGCGCAGGCTCCGTCGCACACGGCGCGGCCCATCAATCCGATCCGACTGCCTTGCCATAATGGCCCCGGTTGGTCCAGGCGATTCGATGGCCATGCATATTTACGATGTCTGTTGTAACTGAAGGTGTGCGGGATGAGGGCGCGGATGGTGCTTAACTTCCTCTGGCTGAGCGGGTAACGTCTGGGGATTGATGGGGCGCTTCAAACATCCCGGGTGACGGCAGCAACTGCCTGTCTGAGGTGAAGCCGGAGAATGGCGCCGGAGACAAGGGAGCGCCGGAGGCGTGAGCACCTTCTACGATCAGCCGATCCTGAATTCGCCTTACGAGGAGCCGAGCCGTCACCATGCTCTCGACGAGAGAGGGTTACCGACGGACAAGCCCCCCATCGAGCGTCGGCGCTCGTCGGCGCTGCTTTCCCCGATACCGAAATCCCGGAAACAGAGCAGCAGCAGGAAGGACGACGCTCAGCAGGATCTCGGCCTGCACGCAGGCGACGGGGTTTCCGACGATGGCCAGCAATACGCTACCACCACGCTGATCAATGAAATCCGCGCTCAGGTCTCTCAATGGCGCAGGCTGCCCAACCCCAATGACTGGAAGGTGACGCCGACGACCCGGAAACTTCTGGAACACTGGCGCCGCCACGAGTTTCAGACCATCCGCCCGTTCTTCTGCCAAGTGGAGGCAGTGGAGACACTGATTTGGCTCACCGAAGTGGCAGATCAGACCAAAGGCCCCTACAAGCATTTCTGGGATCAGATCAGAAGCGCCAACAAGGAAGCCAATCCCGAACTCACACGGCTGGCGCTGAAGATGGCCACCGGCGCGGGCAAGACCACGGTCATGGCGATGATCATGGCGTGGCAGACAATCAATGCGGTTCGCAGCCAAGGCAGCGACAGGTTCACCCGCGGGTTCCTGATCGTGACGCCCGGCATCACCATCAAGGATCGGCTACGGGAACTGCAACCCCACGATCCCAACAGCTACTACAAGATGCGCGAGATCGTCCCCGCCGACATGATGCGGGAGATGCAGAGGGCGGAAATCGTCATCACCAATTACCACGCCTTCCAGCACCGCGAGATATTGCAGACGGGCAAGGTCGGCAAATCCCTCCTGCAGGGCCGGGGCGACGAGATAAGGACCGTCGAGACGGACGGGCAGATGCTGCAGCGGGTTGCCAGCGGGCTGATGAACATCCGGAACATCATGGTGCTCAACGACGAAGCGCACCACTGCTACCGGGAGAAACCGGGCGACATGGGCGCCGACGCCCTCAAGGGCGATGAGAAGAAGGAAGCCAGGAAGGAGAACGAGGCGGCACGCCTGTGGATCAACGGGATCGAAACCTTCAAGCGGAAACTGGGTGTCCGCAATGTCGTCGACCTCTCGGCGACGCCGTTCTTTCTCCGGGGCTCCGGCTACGCGGAAGGGACCCTGTTCCCCTGGACCGTGAGCGACTTCTCTCTCCTGGACGCCATCGAGTGCGGCATCGTAAAACTGCCGCGCGTGCCGGTGGCGGACAACATTCCCGGCGAAGACGTACCGGTGTTCCGCAATCTCTGGGACCACATCGCCAAGGAAATGCCCAAAAAGAGCCGGGCCAAGGGCGGCGGCGATGCGGATCCCCGGGACCTGCCGCAAAAACTCATGACGGCGCTGCACGCCCTCTACAACCACTACGAAGAAACATCGGGCGCGTGGGAGAAGCTGGGCCTGGAAACGCGGCCGGTCTTCATCGTGGTGTGCAACAACACCGCCACCTCGAAACTGGTCTGTGAATGGATCTCCGGCTGGGAGCGCCCCAACGAAGATGGCGAGATGGTCTACGAGCATGACGGCCATCTCCCGTTGTTCCGCAATTACGATGAACACGGCACCCGGCTCCCCTACCCCAATACCCTCCTGATCGACAGCGCCCAACTGGAGAGCGGTGATGCCCTCGACACCAGTTTCCGCAAAGTCGCTGCCACGGAGATCGAATTATTTCGGCGGGAGCGGCGGGCTCGCGGTGAACATGGTGAAATCTCCGAGAACGAGTTGCTCCGCGAAGTGATGAACACCGTCGGGAAGAAGGGCCGTCTGGGCGATAAGGTGCGGTGCGTGGTGTCGGTTTCCATGTTGACCGAAGGCTGGGACACCAACACGGTCACCCATATTCTGGGCGTCCGCGCCTTCGGCACCCAATTGTTGTGTGAACAGGTGGTGGGCCGCGGCCTCCGGCGATATTCCTATGAACTGAACGAAGACGATCTTTTTGATGTGGAGTATTCCGACATCATGGGTATCCCCTTCGACTTCGCCGCCAGCCCGCAGGTGGCGCCGCCGAAGCCACCCAGGAAAAGCACCCGCATCGCGGCGGTAAAGGAGCGAGCGCAACTGGAGATTGTCTTCCCCCGGGTAACCGGATACCGGGTGTGCTTGCCCAACGAAAAACTGATGGCCGAGTTCTCGGACGACTCCCGGATGATCATCCATCCCAACGATGTGGGGCCGGGCGAAACCCTGCTCGAAGGCATCGTCGGCGAGGGCGTGACCCTGACCGTCGAGCAGATCTCCGAGACGCGGCCCAGTTCGCTTGCCTTCAAGCTCGCCAAGGTAGTGATGAACAAGTACTTCTGTGATGTGAATGGGGAGCCGAAACTGCACCTGTTCGGTCAGATCAAGCGCATCGTCCGGGAATGGATCGACGGCTATCTGAACACGACCGGCGATACAGGCATCTGGATGATCGCCTACCCAGCGCAAGCCGAGCGGGCGGCTGAGCACATCATGCGGGCCATCGAAAGGGGAACAGGCGACGAGATCAATGTGATGGCGGTACTCGATCCCTATAACCCCAAGGGTTCGACACGCTTTGTCGGTTTCCAGACCACCAAGGACGTCTACGCGACCGATCCGAACAAATGCCACGTCGATCATGTGGTTCTCGACAGCGATTGGGAGGCCGAGATGGCACGGGTGGCCGAGAAGCATCCCAAGGTCATCGCCTATGTGAAGAACCAGGGATTGGGCTTCGAGATACCCTACCGGGATGGATCGGTTCCCCGAACCTATATCCCGGATTTCATCGTCCTGGTGGATGACGGCGGCAACGATCCGCTGCACCTGATCATCGAGATCAAGGGCTACCGGGGTGAGAACGTGAAACTGAAATCCGCGACCATGAAGACCCGGTGGGTGCCCGGTGTGAACAATCTCGGTACGTTCGGCCGCTGGGCGTTCGAGGAATTCCGAGACGTCTACGAAATCTCCAGGGAGTTCGACGCGGTGATCGAGCGGGCGATTTCCGGGAGCCCAGAAGCCGACATCAATGTTGCCAAAGCCCTGGCAATGAAAGGCGGGACGGAACCGGAGCTGGAGGATATTCCGCGACGTCGAGAAGACGTTCAATGATGGTCCTGGTGGATACCTCGATCTGGATAGATCATTTGAGGGAAGGAAATCACCCGCTGTCCAGGTTACTCGACCAGGATCGCGTGCTGATGCATGAAATGGTCGCTGGCGAGCTTGCGTGTGGAACGCTTGCCGACAGAAAGGGACTTCTGGCCCAATTCTCGAAATTGCCACAGATCCAACTCATCCCCGGCAGAGAAGTCATGGCATTCATCGAGGATCACCAAGTCATGGGGAAAGGTATCGGATTGGTTGATGCAAACTTGCTGGCATCAACGATGAGAGCTGGCAGGAAAATCTGGACCCGAGACAGGAATTTATTGGCGGTCGCAACAGATCTAAATTTGTCGTTTGATGCCACAACACTTCATGGGGTGCCCTGAATGGCCAAGCAGACGAGAAAGAAGAAAAAGGCGTCCAAGAAAGTCGAGGCGCTGAAGCACGATGAGGCCAGCCGCAAGAACATCCCGACGGCCGAGTTGCAATCGGCGGCCCAGCGGGCGGAAGAGATCAAGCCCGTCGCGCCGGTGGTCTATGCGCGGCAAACACCGTTGGCGGAAGGTCAAACCCGGGAGCGCGATGAAGACATGGACCCGCAGATCATCTGGCAGGGGACGCGCATTCACCTGACGCCGGAGCAACTCAATGTCCTGAACGAGACCGGCACCGTCGATATCGGCGAGGCGCAGCTGGTGTGGCGCGGCAAGGACCTTCAGGACTGGTCGGACCTGGTGGTGCAAGCGCCGCCCCTCTACATCCAGGAGCACGTCCACCCCAAGGCGATCATCGACGATCTCAAGCGCCGGACCGAGGAGACCCGCGAGGCGGAGACCGACGCGCCCGACCTGTTCGCCGATTTCGAGATCGGCGATCCCGAGGCCAGGACCGAGTTCTATGCCCACGATCAGGACTGGACCAACCGGATGATCCTGGGCGACAGCCTGCAAGTGATGGCCAGCCTCGCCGAACGGGAGAGCCTCCGCGGCCAGGTGCAGTGCATCTATTTCGACCCGCCCTACGGTATCAAGTTCAATTCCAACTGGCAGGTTTCAACCCGGTCCCGGGACGTGAAGGACGGCAAGCTCGACCAGATCAC
>JAPOST010000023.1 GCA_026709535.1 Rhodospirillaceae bacterium | reverse complement strand
TTGAAGCCGAGGAAGATCACGGCGTCGTCGCCTGCCTGATAGCCGCGCAGGTCGCCGACCGACGTGATGTCCGTGAAGGAACTCAGATCAATCTTGTCGATTCCGACGTTGAAGTCGGTGATCGTGTCGTGGCCGCTGTCCTGATTGAACACGAAGGTGTCCGCGCCGGTCCCGCCGATCATCGTGTCGTAGCCCTCGCCGCCGACCAGCAGGTCGTCACCTTCGTCTCCAATCAGTAATCGTCGCCCTCGCCGCCCATCAGCAGATCCTCGCCGGCTCCGCCCTCCAGCCAGTCGTCACCTTCGCCGCCAAAGACCATGTCGCCGCCACCTTCGCCGCGCAGCGTGTCGTCGCCCTCCATGCCGTAGATGATGTCGCCGCCACCACCACCGGCGATCATGTTGGCGTTCTCGGTGCCGAAACGCGTGATGGTCGAGCCGTCCGGGAGGTCGAACATGTCCTCGGTCATGTCGTCGACGGACATGATGCCTTCCAGCGTGATCGTGCCGCCGCCCCACTCGCCGAGATCAATCTGTACGCCCGTCACCTCGTTGCCATCATCGGTGACGGTCGTGATCCTGGCGCTCAAATCTTCCCAGGTGATAGCCGCGTCGAAGCCGCTCAGGTCGATCTTGTCATTGCCGGTGTCGAAGTCGGTGATCGTGTCTTTGCCGCTGTTCTCGTTGAAGACGAAAGTATCGGCGCCGGTACCGCCGGTCAGCGTGTCGTCGCCGGTGCCGCCGGTGAGCTTGTCGTCGACGCCGTCGCTGCCGGTAAGGGCGTGCAGGACAAACATGTCCTCGGTCACGTCGTCGACGGATGTGATGCCTTCCAGCGTGATCGTGCCGCCGCCCCACTCACCGAGGTCGATCTGGACGCCCGTTGCCACCCCATTCTCGTCGGTGACGGTCGTGATCTTCGTGCTCAGCGTGTCCCATGTGATTGCCGCGCCGAAGCCGCTCAGGACGATCTTGTCGCCATCGGCCTTGCTGAAGTCGGTAATCGTGTCGTCGCCATGGCCATCAACGAAGAAGAATGCGTCCGCGTCGGTTCCGCCGGTCATGGTGTCGTCGCCAGCTCCATCAATGATGAAGTCGCGGCCCGCGCCGCCGTCGATGGTGTCGTCGCCCGCGCCGCCGAGGATGATGTCGTCGCCGGTCCCGCCGGTCATGATGTCGTCGCTGGTCCCGCCCTGGAGAAAATCGTCGGTCCCGTCGCTGCCCACGATCCGGTCGAGCACGAACATGTCCTCGGTCACGTCGTCGACGGACGTGATGCCTTTGAGGATGATCGTGCCGCCGCCCCACTCACCGAGGTCGATCTGGACCCCCGTTGCCACGCCATTCTCGTCTGTGACGGCCGTGATCTTCGAGTTCAACTGCGCCCAGGTGATCGTCTTGTCAAAATTGGTCAGGTGAATCCGGTCGCCCGCGGCGAAATTGAAGTCTCGGATCGTGTCGGCGCCGTGGCCTTCCCAGAAGACGAAGGTGTCCGCGCCAGCACCGCCGGTCAGATCATCATCGCCCGCCCCGCCGATGATGAGGTCGTCGCCCCCGCCGCCGTCGATGGTATCGTCGCCTGAGCCTCCGAAAATGTGTTCCGGAAGGTGCCAGTCGTTGTCCGAACCGGTGATCGTGTCATCGCCTGATCCGCCGAAGAGCCAACCGCCGTATCCGGTCGCGACGATCGTGTCGTTGCCGCTGCCGCCGAAGATGTCCTCGAAGACGCCCTCGCTCCTGAGGTAGTCGGCGTTGCTGCCGCCGAGGATGATGTTGAAATTCCCGCCACCGCCCGCCGTGTCGGAACCGCCGCCCAGGTCCATGACGTCAACTTCGTCGCCGCCTTGGCGGTTCTCGTCGGTCTGGTCTCCGACATGAACATGGATCGCCGTTGCCATCGAACTTCTCCCTTAAAGGATTATTCGCATACCATAATTCTCACTGCGTTAACCGGATTCTAACATGATCAAATCATCATCTGCAACTTCGATTTTTCGTTTCTTCAAGGGAAGTCAAGCGCTCCTGAGACATTACCTGCCCTCCTCTCCGGCCATGTTCTTGGTCAGGGTGACGACGTTACAGCCGCCCCGGCGGCGGTATTCGACGCCGTCCATCGTCCGGTTGACCAGCAGCAGGCCAAGCCCTTCCATCTCCCGCCCGCCTATCTCCTCCCCGTCCACCAGGGCATTGATGTCCGGTTCACCAATCTCCGTCGGGTCGAACGGCGCGCTGTCGTCGACGATCGCCACGACGACCATATTCCCCTCCAGGCGCAGGATGACCTCGATGCGGTGCGGCTCGTCATCGTCGTAGCCGTGGCTGATGGTATTGATCAGCAGTTCGTCGACCGCCAGATTGATCGCGTAGACGGTCTCCGGAGCCACACCACGGGCTGAGCAGTATTCGTCGATGCGCGCCGCAACGCGGGCGATCTTGCGCAGGTCGTTCGTCAAGGCAATCGTGATCGTCGCATCCCTGGAATCGTCGGCCATCCCCGGCCCCCGTCACTCAATCTTCGCGCAGCGAGCGGTGGAAGAAGTCGGTCACCGGTTTGACCAGGTAGCTGACCACGGAACGCTCGCCGGTCCGGATCAGCACCTCGACGGGCATGCCGGGCGTCACTTCCAGATGGCCGAACCGGCGGCGCGTGTCTTCATCTACCTTCCTTCCTGCCTCTCCGGTACCCGCCCCCGGCGCGTCCATGGCAAGCTGTACCTCGTACCAGGAAAGTCCGGAATTCGGATCGCGCACGGCGTCACCCGAGACCCGGACCACGCGGCCGTCGAACTCCGGCGTCTCGCGCGCGGGAAAGGCGGAAAACCGCAGCAACGCGGGCTGTCCCGGATACACTTGATCCACATCGATCGGATTGAGCCGCGCCGTCACCACGAGGCCCGCGTCCCGCGGCACGATTTGCAGAATCGGTTCGCCCGGCCGCACCACTTCTCCGGCGGCGAAGACCGTCAGTCCGAACACCTCGCCCGCAATCGGGGCACGTAACTCCATCCTTCCCAGGCGCTTGCGCACCAAAGCCAGGCGCTCCTTCACCTCATTCTCTTCTGCGCTCGCTTCGCGGACCTTCTCCTCGGCTTCCTCCATGTGCAGGGAGCCGATCTGGAGAATCTGGATCTCCAACTCCGAGATCCGGCCCCGAATGCCGGCAATCCTGGCGGCGCTGGATCCGGACCGGCCCTCCAGGCTCTTCGCGGTGCGCTCGAGCGCGAGCACTCTCTGCAGTTGGGACAGACCTTTCTTGAGCAGCATCCGCTGCGCCTTGAGTTCGCGGTCGATCAGCACAGACTGCTGCTCCAGGGACGCGGACTGGGCGCGGAGCCCGGTAATCTCGTCGCGCGCCTGGCCGATCCGTTCGCGCAACCGCGCGACTTGGTCGAGGCGGGCCCGGGTGCGCGCGCGGAAAAGGCGCTCCTGGCCGTCGAGAACCGCCTTCACCTTGGGTTCGGTCGCGGCCCGCCGGGCAAGATCGGCGTCCCATGCGATGGTGTCGGCGGCGCGCAACTCCGCTTCCAGTCGGTTGCGCAGCGCGGCCAGTTCGACATGCTGCGCGGAAAGGATCGCTTCCTCCGAGCGCAGTTTTCCGTCGCCGAAGCGGAGCAGTACATCGTCCTTGACGACCCGGTCGCCGTCGCGCACGAAAATTTCACTCACCGTGCCACCGTCGATGTGCTCGACCGTCTGATTGCGATTCTCCACCTCGACCCAGCCGGATGCAATCACCGCGCCGGATACCGATGCCATCACGCTCCAGCCGGCAACGCCTGCGACCAGCACGAAGGCGCCGCCGAATCCGAGAACCAGTCCCCGGCGCGCGGAGAATCTCCTGTGCGCGGACGGCGTCGTCACGGCGTCCGGTTCCGGGTTGCCGGTATCACGGCCGCGATGCCATCCCCGCCGCCTTGCGTGTCCGCATCGGGACGGTAGCCGGTGACGCGTGCGATAGCAGCGTCGATCTGTTGCTCAAGCGAACTCATGGTGCGGCGGGCGGTGTCGAGATCGTTCGCGGGAAGCGATTTGACCCGCGCCCCGGTCGCCGCGGGTTCGGAGACCGGGGCGGCCGAACGATTGCGCGAAATTGCTGTAGGCAACTCCACGGGCGCGGATCCGCCCGACTTTGCGGCCCTGCCGGCCTTCAGTTGGCGGACCGGCGCTTTGCCGCGACCGGACGTGGCGGGGATCGGGCATCCGCCCTCCATGACGTATACCGTGTCGCATTGGGCGAACGCGCCGTGCCGGTGGGCCACGATCACCGCCGCCCCACCGCGGCGCTTGTGTCCCTGGATCGCGCGCGCCAGCGCCATCGTCCCCTCGGCGTCGAGGTTCGAATCGGGCTCGTCCATGACCAGAACGACGGGTGAACCATAGAATGCGCGGGCCAGCGCGATTCGCTGGCGCTGACCGCCGGACAGCGCCGCACCGCCGGCGGAGACCTCGAAGTCATATCCGCTCGGCAGGTTCAGGATCATGTCATGCGCCCCGCACCGCTTCGCCGCGGCAACGACCTCTGTGTCCTTCGCATCGGGGTCCATGCGCGCTATGTTTTCCGCCACGGTGCCCTCGAACAGGACGACCTCCTGCGGCAGGTAGCCGATATAGCGCCCGAGCGCGGCGCCGTACTGGTCGAGTTCCGCCCCGTCGAGCCGCACCGAGCCGGCTGCGGGAAGCCACACCCCGGCCAGTGCGCGGGCGAGGGTGGACTTGCCCGACGCCGAAGGACCGGCGATCCCCGCCGCCTGGCCTGGCTTCAGCCGGAATGCCGCCCCGCGCACTGCCGGCACACGCGCACCCGGTGCGGCGACTATGATGCCCTGGACCTCGAGGAGCGCACGGGGGCGGGGCAGCGCCGTCCGTGGCGGCTCGGGCGGCGTTTCCTCCAGAAGCCGAGCCAGGGAGCGCCGCGCCGCCAGCACCTGCTGCAGGAGAGGCCACTGGCCCACCGCCTGATCGATCGGCGCCAGCGCGCGCCCCAGCAGGATCGACGCCGCGATGATCACGCCGAATGTCACCTGTCCCTGGATCGCGAGCCACGCGCCGAGGCCCAACATCATCGACTGCAGGAACAGGCGCAGCGTCTTGGTCGTCACGCCAAAGAAACCGCTCCGGTCCGAAGCCGCCATCGCGCGTTCCAGCAGACCGCCCCTCAACTCGGACGAGCGCGCCACCACGGCGTCCTGCATTCCAAGGCCTCGCACCGTCTCGCTGCCGGTGCGCATTTGCTCGACAAAATGCGCCGAGCGCGCCGTCGCCTCGCCCACCTCGGCCTGCAGGCGGCTGGTCCGCGCCTGATTGATTACTGCGAGCAGAAGAAGCAGGCAACCCGAGAACACCGCCAGCACCCCCAGCATCCAGTGGAACAAGAACAGGACGCACAGGAACACCGGCGTCCACGGCGCGTCGAAAAACGCGAACGGGCCGGTCCCTGAGGTGAAGCGCTGGATCGCCTCGAGGTCGCGCAACCCCATCGTCGGGCGCGCCCGCTCGGCCGGCGCGATCGCCCGGGTCAGAATTGCGCGCAGCACCCGCGAATCCAGCCGGGTCTGCAGCTGCGCCCCGGCGCGCGCCAGCACCCGCCCGCGTGCATGATCCAGTATCCCCAGCATCAGGAACAAAAACGCGGTGATGACGACCAGCGTGACCAGCGTCGCCTCCGAACGCGAAGTCAGCACCCTGTCGTAGACCTGAAGCATGAAGATGGGACCTGTCAGCATCAGGATGTTTACGAAGATGCTGAAAAAGCCGACCGACAGGAACAGCCGCCGGCTCTCCGAAAGCGCCGCACGTATCTCGCTGTTGCCTGTGGGGGCGTTCGACATGGAGCTATGTCCAAAAGTTGATGATGTCAGACATCATGCAGCGGTTTCAAGTTGTCTGATGCCGTCTTTCGAGCAAACCCTCTAAATGACCTCGGGCAGCCGGTTGGAGAAGTCTTTAGGGCCATCGACCACGGCGTTCAGGATATCCTGAACGCCCCGGTTCTTCGGTTCGTCCATTACCCGAAGTTGGAACTTGCCGCCTTCCGTCCGTTCAACCACAAGCCCAGGATATCCCAGATTTCATCTGGCAGGATCGTGGGGACAATATAAACAGCCTTGTTACGGACAACCCTTTCATCGCGGACTTTAAACCTGGATGGCATCCGAGAAAACAATGATTATGGCAGGCATCTGGACCCCGAACATCCGAGTTCATTCCCCGTGCCGGCCTTTCCGGGACGGACCGTGCTCTTCAGCATCAAACATCTCCCGACCCGGACCGCTCATGGCGGCCCCTCGGGCCAGAGCGCGTCCCGCGGGACTGGTGATCGCATCGAACGCCGACCGCAAGAGTGGCCTCGCGGCTTGACAAAAATAAAATCAAACCCGCACCAATTCCCGCCATACGAGACTCGCTACTATTTCCTTGAGGCAAGAACGGCCCACAGATCGGCGTTGTTGAACCGGAACGGCTACAGCTTGCTGCGCCACCATTTTCGTAAATCGTAAATACACAGGCGACATTATGCTGCCCAATGAGCACCTGTCTGGTTTTCCATCCTCAGAATGGAGACCTTAACCGCGGTCAGGTTACACAGCCGTCTTCTTTTTCAGGTAGTGTGATATGACCGAGTGCAACGGAACCCAATTTTTGGATTTTCGGCTGGAGTATTTGTAATGATCCCTGTTCTCCATATCCTTAACGGTTGCGTTGGCCAAGGCTCCTTCTCCACCTTTAAATCCGATGTACCGATACCCTTCTTCCAAAAGCCATGGCGCTTTTTCAAGCAGTTCATTGATTGATCGACAACGCCCCTCTTCCCGTGCCGGGCGCTTTTTCGCGCGCTCCACTGCATCCTCAAGTTTCCCCAATGCGTAGACCGTATCCCGACCGCCGTCGACATCGACCACGGGCTTCAGAACAGAAATGACGCGAGACCAAGTGATGCTTTTCATGTTTGAATTTGTGTCTCCATCCCCGAGATCAACCAGTTCCTCTACGGTCAATGCCAAATAATGGAACCTGCAACCATTGTATTGCGTACGAGGCAGTACTTTTTCGATTGCTTCACGCTGCGCCTTCAATTGATCGGCAACCTTGGAAGCAGAAGGATGCGTAAAGAACTTAGCTTCAATGACCAGCGCGCTATCGCCCATGCGCAAGAACAGGTCCGAGACTACCTGACCTTGCCGTTCCGAAAGAGCCTCTTCGTGTTCGAATTCATCAGTTCGCGCAGCAATATCACGAATTGGGTTCAATTCGGCGACGATTTCGATGTCATCGGCGTCGAATTCTTCTCCTTCGCAGAGTTTCAGCTCTTCAAATAGAGCGCGAAAACCTGCAAAGTTGCTGGACATCAACAAGTGAGGCAGCAGCAACGCACTGAAGTGGCGCTCGGTACGCGCCTCCCCAGAGAATGTGACTTTTTTCATATTGGAATAACTCCTTGGGTTGTGGTGACTGGTGCCCGAGCCTCTTGGAAAACCGTTCGAACGCGCGTGATTTTTGCTGACATGAGCTGA
>JAPOST010000113.1 GCA_026709535.1 Rhodospirillaceae bacterium | reverse complement strand
CCCGCTCAGACCGAGCCGGGCGAGCCAAGGCCCCTGGAACTTCGAGACAGCCTCACGAACGGCGAACGAGATTCCAGTGGGGTCATAGATCGGACGCGCCTCTGGCGGCGGCGGCGGAAGAATCGCCCTCTCACACAAATCCACCAGGCCCGACAGTTCCTCGCGCATGTAATCTGCCGCGCGACCGGGTAACCGTTTGAGACTGCGGTCGACCCCGCCCAACATGAAACACCTGTCATCAATGTCTTGCTCAATGTTTCTGGTCACGGGAACCCCGAGAGTGTCACGAAGACTGGACAACGCGTTCAATACCGATGCCATCACATGATTGCGCTTGTCGGCAGATGTTCGAAGGCTGGGACCTCTGATCTGGTCGAAGTGTGTGAATGCCACCGCTAGTTTTGCACTGTGCCCGCTGGAGGCGACCGACTTGAGAACCGAAAGTGGTGCGGCCTGCATGGGCTGCTGCGCGTTGTCGACCAGAAGAATGACATCGACGCTATCAAATCGCTTGGTGATGTGTGTCGTCACGCTCGATGTCGAATCCGGCGTGTGGCCGATGCCCTGCCCATCAATGAGGGCTAGTCGGGGTGGAGACTGTGTGAACGCCGGAAACAGCGGACCCTTCACACGTATTCCGCAGACCAGTGGTGTAAGGAGGCGGCCGAATTGAGGCCAGAAATTGCTGGAAAACCAGCGTATCTGCTCAATGAACTGCTTTCTGTCACCTGTTTCGAACCACCAACGTTTAGGCCAGCCTGAACGGTATTGTTCCAATGTCCCTTCCTCAATGAGGTCGAAACGCTCACGAACGCGTTCGAGCACGTCATCAACAAGCTCATGAAAGCCGTCGTCCTCCATAAGGTAATCCTCCAAATGTTCATTGATCAGTTCTTCCGCAGCCTCTCGCTCCTGACCCCTTGGCGGCCACGGTTTGATCTGCAAATCGCTCTTCAGGCGGTCCGCTGACTTCTTGGAGAGTGCAGCTATCCGGTTTAGGGTTTCCTTGAGGACCCTTTGGTTACGGGCGTGCTCCTCTTGCCTCAGCGCGCCCTCTTCCTGCCCGTCAGTCGGAGCCTCGGTTTCTTCGTCAAACGAGAATTCATCGGTCTCTTCAGCTTGGCTCTCGACCTCCTGCCATCCGCCCAGGACGTAGCTGAGACGAAATTTCTGATCGCGGTGGTTCAGAAAGCGCTCCGCAATCTTGTCTTCAGGCGCGTCCTCACGGGCCGCGGAGCATGCATCGGCGACACACTCCTCAATGCTGGCTCGTATCTGGAATTCCGTGAAGAAGGTGACGACTGCCTGAAAAGGCCCCTCACTCTGAACGATTTCGATGTCCGCGATGGTGGTCTTTGCGGGAGCCGTCGACGGAAATCGGTCTTCGTCCGGGTCAGAGTCGATGAGTTGTCGCAGCAGCGATGTCTTGCCGGCTCCCGTCGTCCCGACGAACAAGACTCGCGAATAGCCATCATCAGCATTGGGCAGGGCGATCAATTCCTCCCGAAGACCCTCCGGGTCTTGGCGCCCAGCCTGAAGTTCATCGTAGAAGGCGTCTACGATCGCCTTGGAGAAGGCCCTCTCCGCAGCGGAGCGCTTGTTGGCATTCCACCAGGTATTGTCCGTTAGGAGGACATTCATTTCCTCGACGAGCTTGTCGGCCTCCGCGTCGTCGGTTGTCCCGAGACCCCGGCGAACCCGGAGACCGGGCTTGCCTCGGGTATCTTTACGAAGCGGATGACGAAAGCTGATTGACCAGCCCGGCCGATTCGACCGGGACTTGGAAGCGGAGTAGACGGTTTCAGACATGTCGTTGTTCCTTGTTGTACTGGAAAGGCGCACGCTAACGCGACCCCGAGATCGAGTCAACATTTCTAGGACAACGTGGAACAACATTCTGTTGGGGCGTGCAGCCGATGTCCCGGCGGTCTGCAGCGAGATCCGTCCGGTACGACCAGCGAACTACACGAGGAGCCATTGGGGGTCTGGAGATTACTTCCGGATGTTTGCCAATAGTTTGCCAGCCTGGCTGGACATCTGCATTGCGCAAAAGAAAATCGCCTCCAAACCATTGGATTGGCAGCGATTTTTTTGTTGCGGGGGCAGGATTTGAACCTGAGACCTTCAGGTTATGAGTCTTGCCAGTGTTCGTGCCCTTGAGGGAGCTTGAGACCCCTTGAGACCCCCTGAGTTTGATTCCACGTGTTGATGCAGGTGTTGACGTTTTGGTTTCGGGTGGCACGATGCGGCAATGCCATCGACTTCGGAAAAGCGCACTGCGAAGGTGCGCACGACGCTCACCAAACGCTTCGTGGAGGCCCTTCAGCCGGCCGAGCGATCGTGGATCGCCTGGGACGACCGGCTGACGGGGTTCGGCGTCCGCATCCATCCGGCCGGCACCCGGACCTTCATCGTCAACTACCGGTCCGGCGACGGCGGCAGGAAGGCGCCCAACAAGCGGGTCTCCCTCGGCCGCTACGGTCCGATGACCGTCGAGCAGGCGCGCAAGCGGGCCCAGGAGATCCTCGGCAAGGTCGCCAGCGGCAACGATCCGGTGGAGGAGCGCGCCGAGGCCCGACGCATGCCCTCCCTCGGGGAGGCCTTCGAGGATTACATGGCGGCCAATCCCAACCGGTCCAAACGGACCGACGAGCTCTACCGTTACGAGGCCAAGCGCTATCTGGGCGACTGGCTTGTCCGTCCGCTCGACCTGATTGCCCGGCGGAGACGTCGAGGCCCGCTTCAACGGCATCACCGCAGACCACGGCTGGTCACCGGCCAACCGGGCGCTATCGCTGCTGCGGTCGGTCTACCGCCGGCCCTGCGTCGACCAGGAGGGTTTGCGCAACCCGGTCGATCTCTGGCTCGCCGGCGGCGGCAAATTCCACTGCAAGGCGTGGCGCAAGATTTCGGCGCCGTCGGAAGTGCTGCCGTGCTGGCGCAAGGGGATCGAGGCCGAAGTCAACAACCCGGCGATCCGGGATGCACTGTGGTTCGGGCTCTACACCGGCATGCGCCGCGAGGAGGTGCTGACCCTGCGCTGAGAGCGGGTCGACATGGACGCGCTCATCTTCCGGGTCGAGGAGACCAAGACCGGCGTTACCCTGGAACTCCCGATCACGCGGCAGCTCGCGGAGATTCTCGACCGGCGCCGGGTCGCCGCCGGGGATTTGCCCGCCGATGTTCGGGATTGGGTATTCCCCTCGCCCACCACAGCGCGACCGACCATGTCCAGGACCCGCATCATCTCTACGGGCCCATCAGCAAGGCCGGCGGGGCGAAGTTCTGGTTCCACGGGCTGCGTAACTGCTTCATCACCGTCGCCGAGCGCGAACTGATGCTACCGCCCTCGCTCACCAAGCGGCTGGTCAATCATGCCCCTCCCAACGATGTCACCGAAGGCTACGCTGCCGACTGGACCGTCAGCCAACTCCGCGAGCCCGCGCAGAGGATCGCGGACCGGACCGAGGTACTGATGTGCCCAGTGGCGTAGTCTGCGAACACAGCTGCATAGTCGCGGAAATGGCCGGCGGATTCTGCGAGCCGGTAAGTGTCGGCCATTTCGGTGCCCAAGAAGTCAGTGGCCGGCCCGCCGGGCCGCCTCGTCAACCCAGGCGCCAAGATCGTTCGCCCGAGAAAGCAAAGATCTTCGCGGCTCCCAGATATGGGTCTCGAAGTGGTCGCTGGCCTTGACCGGGAACAGCTCCTCGAACGAGTTCTTCGGCGGCATACTGTGATTGTCCAGCGGATTGCTTGGCTGGAAAAGCGTGTCGAATATCGCGTCCCGTTCGTCCTTCGACATGTGCAGCTTGTGAACGTACACGCCAAGAAGTCCCATGCCATTGGCGAGGGACTCTGCGATCTCGAAATTGACCCATTTGCTCTTTGAGGTGGCCGCCCCGATCAGAACGCAAGTCACCGAACAGCCATACATCTGTGTTCGGATCCAGTTTTTGATGGCGGCGTCATCGCGCCGTTTGACTTGCTCGTACTCCGCCTTGTCCCGAAAGCCCGAGCGTTGCTCGCCGATGAATCTGCCCGAGTTGCGGATCTGGTTAACGCGCCATGCATCATCGTATTCGAAGCTGAAGAACACGACTCTGGCCACCGATATGTCCTATTCGTTTCCGGAAATTTTGCCTTGAGATACCGGGAACCCGGCCGCCAGGTCCGGTTCGCCGCCAACGGCGAATGTGGCAAGCAAGACCAACACTAACAAGGCTCCGTAGAAGAACGCAAGAGTCCGGGAGCACGTTGTCCCAAGCCAACTATGGCGCAATGATCCCCTGTAGGCGCGGATATCCATCGAAAAATCGATGTTCTCGGCAGGCAATGTGCGGACATTGTCGTAGTGGGCTCGGAAGAGGCGCTCCTGCCAGAGGAAGTAGCCATCAAGGCCCCAGAAAGCGACAATAGGGACGAGGGCGATGTAACCAGCGTCGAAAGCGTTCTGGCGGGCCAAGAGGACGAACAGGGCAGCGATCACGACCACGGTCCAGCCCTTCATGCGGAAGGAATCGGAAGCGAGGCGGTTTATGACAGCCTGAATGAGTTCAAGGTGCTTGAGCTTGCTTTCCATTGGCAGGGCTCCCGGGTAAGTGGACGGGCTGGGTATTGCGTGCGCGTCCCCTTCTGGCGCGCTCGGTGCTCAAGGCCAACGGACCGGGCGAGCACTTCGTCACAGCTGCCGTCTGGCCATCGGTAGCGCCCGGATTTCCGTTTCGCAGCACCACGGCATTCGGCCGTTCGAGTTCTTCATGCTGCGCCGTCGAGGTTCGGTTGAGCCGCTGTCACCTGTTCCGCTGCAGTCAACTTGAAAACCGTGTCGGTCATCCAGCGCCTGAAGCCGTCATTGTCCATGAACTGTTTGAACAGCTGGTTGTCGTCCTTCATCATTGAGGTCATCACGCGCTTCAGAGCCTTGTCGTGTTCGATGCGGGCGTTCTCGGTGTCTGAATTCTGTCGGGCGTTCCTGTAAGCTTGGTCAACTGAAACACGCTCGGGAATCCCCTCGGTGATGAGTTGGGTCGCGCGGTCGCGATCCTCCCACTCTATGCCGCCGAACAGGTCGTTGAATTGGTCGATGATGTGCGAAAGTCGGTCCAGCTCGGGATCCGGTTGGCGGCCGCCGGCGCTCATCGGCACGGGCTCGATTTCGGCATCTTCGTCGGGCAGCCCGATCCGCTGCATCGCCTGCTTCTCGACCCGGTAGCTCTCCATGTCGATGGCGTCGAGAATGCCCCGGGACAGATCCTCGTCCCGCGGCGCCGGGAGCTTGGGGATCAGGAAGTTGAGAAAGATCGAGCGCATCTCCCAAGCCTGATCGGTCCAGGGCAGAATGCAGGACAGGAAGCTGTAGGTCCGCACGAAGCCCTTGGCCTTTCTCTTGAAATCGACCTGCGCGTCCTCGTCCAGATTGTCCTTGTAGACGGCAACGCAGGTGTCGAGGATCGGATCGAGCCGCTCGCGACCGGCCCCGTCGAGATAGAGCCTCGCAAAGTCCTCGACCCGGTCGGGCGCATACACTTGCGCGCTGTCCAGATCCGCCTGCAGGTCGTGCAGCCTGTCGGGGTCTGTCTCGTCGGCAAGGACGGTCGCGCGATAGAAATCCGCGAAGGCGCTGCGGATCGTCTCCACGTCGTTGAGGAAATCCAGCACGAACACATCGTGCTTTTTCGGATGCGCGCGATTGAGGCGCGAGAGGGTCTGCACCGCCTGAATGCCAGCCAGGGTCTTGTCCACATACATGCTATGCAGCAGCGGCTCGTCATAGCCGGTCTGGAACTTGTCGGCGCAAATCAGGAAGCGGTAGGGGTCTTCCCGGAACCTCTCCGCGATCATGCGTGAGGGGAACCCGTTGAGCGAGGCTTCGCTCACCTTGTCGCCGCCGAATTCATGCTCGCCCGAGAAGGCCACAACGGCCCGGTAGCGGCTCTTGCGTTCCTTCAGATAGCCGTCGATGGCATGGAAATACTGTATGGCCCGCTTGATGCCGTTGGTGACCACCATTGCCCGCGCTTCACCGCCGATCTTGTGCTGGGCGAGAACGCGGTCGTGGAAATGGTCCACCATGATCTCCGCCTTGAGCCGGATCGCGTGGTCGTGGCCCTCGACGAAGCGGCGCAGCTTCCTCTGCGCTTTCTTCGTATCGAACTCCGGATCGTCCTCAATGGTGCTGGCGAGCCTGTAATAGCTCGTCACCGGCGTGTAATGCGCCAGAACGTCCAGAATGAAGCCTTCCTGGATCGCCTGCTTCATCGTGTAGCCATGGAAGGCGCGGTGCTTGATCGTACCGTCCGGCTGTGGGTCGGGTTCGCCGAATATCTCCAGCGTCCTGTTCTTCGGCGTGGCGGTGAAGGCGAAATAGCTGGCATTGGGGAGCAGTTTGCGCGACTCCATCAGCCGATTGATCCGGTCCTCGAACGTCTCGTGCGGTTCCTCCGCGCCGGCCTCGGAGAGCGCTTGCGCCATGGCGGCGCTGGTGCGGCCGCCCTGACTGGAATGGGCCTCGTCGATGATGATTGCGAAACGCCGTCCGCGCTGCTCATTGCCGATCTCATCGAGGATGAAGGGGAACTTCTGCACCGTCGAGATGACGATTTTCCTGCCGGATTCGATGAAACGGCGCAGGTCGCCGGAGCGCTCGGCATGGCCTACCGTGGCTCCGATCTGCGCGTATTGGCGAATGGTGTTGTTGATCTGCCGGTCGAGGATGCGGCGGTCGGTGACCACGATGACGGAATCGAAGACCGCGGCGCCGTCCCTTCCGAGCCCGATCAACTGGTGCGCCAGCCAGGCGATGGAGTTGCTCTTACCGCTGCCGGCGGAGTGCTGGACCAGATAGCGCCGGCCTGCGCCATGTTCGGCTGCGTCGGCCAGCAGGCGGCGCACGGCGTCCAGCTGGTGATAGCGGGGCCAGACCTGCTCCCGTTTTTTGCGACCGGTTTTCTCGTCCCGGATCTCCACAATCTGGGCGTAGTTTTCGAGCATGTCGGTCAGGCTCTCGCGGGTGAGCACCTCGCGCCACAGATAGTCGGTCTTCAGCCCGTCTGGATTGGGCGGATTGCCGGCACCGTCATGCCAGCCGCGGTCGAATGGCAGGAACCATGACTCCTTGCCCCTCAGATGGGTGCAGAAGCGCGCTTCTGCCTCATCCACCGCGAAATGGGCGGCGCAGCGGCCAAGTTCGAACAGCGTCTCGCGCGGGTTGCGATCCTTCCTGTATTGCTCCACCGCATCGTCGACCGTCTGCTTGGTCAGGTTGTTCTTCAACTCGAAGGTGATGACCGGCAGGCCGTTGATGAAGAGCGCGATATCCAGCGCCCGCTGCGCCTCGTCGCGGCTGTAGCGAAGCTGTCGGGTGACGGAGAAGCGGTTCTGCGCGAAACGCTCCGCGGCCTGTCGATTGCCGGGCGAGGGCGTTCCGTAGAAAAGTTCCAGACTATGAGCGCCATGTCGAATGCCATGGCGCAGGACCTCGACGGTACCCCGCTTCGCGATCTCTCCTTGCAGCCGCGCCAGGAGTTTGCGCCGCACCGGGCCGTCCTCGTCCAGCGCCAGGCTCTCTGCAATCTCTGGTTGGGTGGCGCGCAGGAAGGTGGTGAGTTGGGCAATATCGACACAATAGTCGCGGTCATAATCGCGCCAGCTTCCGCCGAGCCAGCCCGCGCCGCCGGCCGCTCTTTCGCCAACGCCGTCCGCCGCGGGCGGATCGCATGGATGGCCCGCCAGCGCGGTGCAAATCAGGC
>JAPOST010000153.1 GCA_026709535.1 Rhodospirillaceae bacterium | reverse complement strand
GTACTCGCCCAGACCGAGCCGGGCGAGTACGAAGGTGCAAGAAAAGAACACTGGACCCGGGTAAAGGCACTTAACAGGCGCATCGCGAACGAACTAGACGATGAGTACGACACGCTCCGTCCGGTTGCCGACCTCGTGGCACGAATGACGGAAGCGGTGTCCCGCTTCCTGGACAATCCCACCGACTGGACCCGGGAGCCTGAAGACGACAAGGAAGGCCATGCGGCAATCGCAGAAATTCGCAGGGCGGTATCAACGGAGATACACAAGTTTGCATCGCAGCGCCTTGTCGAACAGCACCTCACGGAATGGCGAGAGGCATATGACCTTCGAGGCAACGGATCGACATTTGTTCGCGCCAGAACAATTCGAGGCATCTACGACGAAGCGGCACCCATCCCCGACGCCGTAATGCCGCCACCGTCGAAACGGTTCCTCGGGAAAGTCCGCCGCATCGTGACCGATGCCATCGACGGTAGTGGAGGTGAAGTACGGCTGGCTGAAGGCAGCTGAATGGTCCACAGCTCCAGGCGACCCCGGCATGAACGGCGCACCAGTTGCCGCCGGCACCGGGACGCTGCATTTCGGGTTGACCCCGAACAAGCTGTTCGAACCGCACGAATCGCTGCCATGGAACCCGTTAATTGCCCGTACCTTCTACCGGCGCGGCATTATTGAGGAATGGGGACGAAGAACCCTCAAGATTGCGGAGTTGACAGCCTCCGCTGGTTTGCCGCATCCCGAGATTGAGGATGCGGGAGGATGCGTGACCGTGCGCTTCCGGCACGGTCGGCATATGCCATCCACAAGGGTAGAATCAGGTTTGACCGAAAGGCAACAGGCAATTCTTGCGCTGTTGGATCAGGCGGATCGGGCTTTGGCGCTACGCGAAATCCGCCCCCTGTTGGAGCCGCAGACCGACGACCAGCAACTGCGGGAAGATCTAGCCACCTTGAAGGCCAAGGGGCTGGTCATACTAAGGGGGCATGGCCGGGGCGCTCGTTGGAAACGATTGTAAAACAAGGAATTGGCTTATTCTGGCTTATTCTGGCTTATTCCGGCTTATTCCGGCTTATTGTTTCAAAGGAAGCGGCTCTAGACACCAGGGATTGACCTTGGCCTGCCCCCATTGAGTGGTCCAGCGCCTATGAGAGAGTCTGGCGCGGGTTGAGTTGATGGGCTGACCGTGGCCCATCGACAGCGCAGGTTGGCCCGTCGACGTTTGGCAGGATGGTTTCCGGGGCCGGGGGTTTATATCCGAGCGAGCTACTACGACGAAACGGATTTGAGCGCCAAAACGGATATTCTATTTGGTTTCTTTGAGCGCCAGCAGCAGGACTCCGGAACGCAGAGCGGTGCCTATGATACACATTAAGATCGGTGAGGCTGGGGATATGCATTCGTTCGCCAACTATCCGGCAGAACAAATTTCAAGGTGTTACCAGCCGGATTGAGAAGGAGATGTAGATAGTGGCAGGGCGTAAACGAGAAGGGGCACTAACCAAGGACGAAAAAAGAATCGTTAAGGCTTTGCTCGCCCAAGGGTGGCGAAATCAGGATATTCAGGCGCTTGTGAATATCGGACGAAAGGCGACCATTAACAGCGCTCGGATTACCGGGGTTAAGCAGGATACGAAGCAAAAGGCGGCCACTAATGATGAAGTCGCCTTCTTTGAGATCAAAAAGCGCTCTTTCGACCCAAAGACAGGTCTCAATCTCTTCGATGATGAAAGGCTGATTCGCGCGCGCGAAGCGATGATTCTCGCGGTCCAAATCTTCAACAGCCCAGCCCTGAATTTTAAAACCGAGGTTTACGCAGTTCTGGCGAATATCGCCTGGACCTACCTGCTTCATGAATTTTATTTTCGAAAGTGCGTAAAGATTGTCCAAGACGACGGTCGCTCGCTGCTGCTTAGCAGGATGATTGGGAAAAGAGATTGTCCGCTATCAGAAGGAATGCGCAATAACCTCCGCGGCCTTAAGATTATCCGCGATGACGTCGAACATAAAATCCTCGGCAGGGCCGATGCAAAATGGCGGGGACTTTTTCAAGCGTGTTGTCTGAACTTTGACAAGGCGCTTTGCGATCTATTTGGTGATGAGCTTACCCTCGCAAACGAGCTCGCTTTTGCGCTGCAATTTACGCGTATGGATATTGAGCAACTATCGACGCTCAACAAGTATGAAATCCCGAACCACATCGAGGCGTTAGATGCGAGGCTGGAAGAAGGTCTTAGCGCTGAACAGCTCGCCAATCTTGAGTACCAATTCCGTGTAATTTACACGATGGATGCAGCATCTAAGTCGAATCACATTT
This sequence comes from Rhodospirillaceae bacterium, assembly GCA_026709535.1. Classification (GTDB taxonomy): domain Bacteria; phylum Pseudomonadota; class Alphaproteobacteria; order Bin65; family Bin65; genus Bin65. The sequence goes on along the minus strand of JAPOST010000153.1, from coordinate 5,465 downwards.
GGAGTTTGTCCGCCCAGATTCGGCAGAAGGCAAAGAAATCCAAAATGTACTTGTTCAGTATAAGGCAGCGGATCATCTATATCCGCATAAACCGAAACAGGTATGTACACTTGTCACGAAGCGAGCAGACGTAAATTTCGTACTGTCACCGAGGCGCCAGTCATTCCAGGTATGGGGGGACTTCCTTGTCTCTGACGGAGCAATTGGTATTCCAAGAAGCCGCGCTCCGTGACGCTCCGAAAATCTACGAGCCAAAGTCGGCCTGTCCATTTCCTCGGTCACCGTCTCTTGCGTCCACTTCGCGGGCGACCGCCGCAACAGGCATCAGAAGGGCCTCGAGCGCACTGACTACATCGTCGAGCGGCCCGGGGTCGACACTCAGATCCTGCTTGAAACTCTCCCATTGCTGTCGCTTGACGACATCTTTCGCGAACGTCGGCGACAGCCCGTCCGGAGCCTGATCGGGGATCGGTGTGCCGCGCCGTGCAAAGGTCGCGGATATCGCCGCCGCAAGACGCGATCGATCGATCTCAAAGGCTTGGCTGATGTTCCACAAATCGTAGTAGTCCTTCATCCGGCTGTTCGCCATGCCCATATCCACCATTGCCTGGAATTTCTCGGCAACCACCGTCTCCCGGGCGTAGCCGCGCAGCCGCGGCGCCGGCATGTCGAGCAGGACTGGATAGTCGAGCCACTCGGCCGGCGGTTCGGTCGCATCGCCGAAACCGACATCGACATTGACGGTGATGCGAGCGCCCGCAATGTCTGCGGTCGCCCGCATGCGGAGTCCCCCGTACTCGTTCTTCTCACGAATACGGCCGATTTGAGCTGCACCGGCATCAAACACAACCCCGTCCGGCTGTTGCTGCCCCAGCACCTCCCTGAAGACGTCCAGGACAGTGTCCGGCGCCGGATCGCCGTAGCCCAGAAGATCGAGATCGCGCGTCCCGCGAAACGGCTCATCGAACCATATCATCAGCAGCATGGCGCCCTTGAGAACGAAACGTTCGGCGTGTCGGGATTGCGCAAGGCGATAAAGCAGGCGTTCGATTGCATAGTGCGTCAGGACCAGATCGAAATTCTGGCCTTTTTCCTTGCTGATCCTGAGGAGACGGGCCCGAACAGAGGCCCCGACGTTCCTGATCTCCCTAGGCATTGGCGGTGAGCGCCTCGAGATAGGGGCGGACCACCGTGGCGACGGCGCCACGCTCGGCATGCCGGGCTATCTCGGCGGGGCTCGCCTTCCGCTGCCGGAGCGCCTCCTGCAGGCCTTCCAGCGCGATTGCCTGCCCGACCTTCCGGCGATGCCGGAAACAATCGGCAATCGTCTTGGCGACACCGAAGACCTTCACGGGAACATTCTCGATATGCACGGTCAGGACATCGTCGGTGAGCAACGCGTCCGTGAACCGCACGATCCGCATCTTCGGCCTTCCCTCCTTCGGCATCCAGTCCCTGGTGCCGATCGCCATCCAGACCCCGCGCGGAAGCTGGTCGGTCAGTTCGTGGTAGGACAGCGCGGACACCAGGCAGACGACGCCCCTGGGGACGCGCTTCGCGGCCTCGGCCAGGCTGTGGTTCGCGTCGAGCGATGCGTCGGGCAGCTGGTAGAGGCCGCGCGCGAGACGGTTCACTTCGCCGGCGCGGACCATTCTGCCGATTGTGGCCGCGGTGATCCCATTTACCTTGAATTCCGACAGGCGCATCATCCCCTGAGATCGCAGGAGCTCGATCGCCTGATCGCGCTGAGTGCTCAGTGTGGCCATTGATACTATCTCAAGGAATTATTGACCCTTATTACAAGTTTTTGTATCACAGCATCCAGGTCAAGTAAAGCATTAGGTTGGCCAGCTAGGTGGGCTGGGCGAAGTGGAGCCAAATCGGGATGCCGCACAGGGGTTGGACCTGCGTATCGGTCGACGATCTAGGCGCCCCCGATGCCGTCTGCGAGATGTGCAAGCCGCTGGCTCAGCCGCAAATGGAAGATATCCGCAAAGGGCAATGCGTATCTGAATATGGACGGAATGAACATTACGGTCTATCGCAGAACCCGCATTCTGTGGGCAGCCCGAATCGAAGAACGCGCGACCGCCCGATCCGTGACGTCGAAAGGGAGATACACCGATGATCTTTCTGAAGCACGAGCGCGGGTGGGGCTCTTGAGGCCAGCGGTCCCCGCCAGCCCCGGACGACGCACGACCGGCGTTCTTGACGCCTCCACTCCCAAAGATTGGGCCGATCGGCCACCACATATGTGCCGTGGATGTCCATTTCGACGGAAAAGGGACCGGTATCAGACGTTTTTCCGCTCCCGCTTGAGGTAGTCCCATTCATCCTCGTGGCGCGGCGGGGCCGTCACCAGCGCCCGCAGCACATTCTCCGGGCTGTCTGGTATGGGATCCGGCTCCAGCTACACCACCGAACGGCCTCACTTGCGTGTTTCGGTCATGATGCTTTCTCCCTCCCGGGTAGCATGGCACAGCCGATTGCGGAAGCAAAGTGCCTTGGCGCTCTGGCACCCTACTTCATGCTGGGCAGCGTGACAGTTGGCCAGTGCCGCACTACATGGCAGCATATCTGGGATCACTGACACCGCTAGTGCTTCGGGAACGAGCAACTGACGAGGGAGGCCACAAGCAATGAACCCCCCTTTGCTGGAGGAGGAGCTTTCGTTCTACGATGAGAACAAAAAAATTGCATCCTCCACAAGCACGCGAACCGGCATCTTCTCATCAAGGGGCGAGCGCTGATCGGCCACTTTTCCACGATGGATCAAGCGGTCAGGGAAGGCGTTCGCCAATTCGGCAAAGAACCCTTTCTGGTTCGGTTGGCAGGAACGGATACGCCTGAATTTACCGTCCCGGTGCTTGCATTGGGGCTGCCATGCCAATCCTGAACTCCAGAGTCGAAAGCAAGAATCAGAACGGAGACGCCATTCCGGCCCCAGACGCGCTAGTGAGTATGGGGTCTGTGCTCCCGGTGACACTTACGTTGTCGGATGAAGCTCAGAAAGCCTATATCGAAAGCGGAGAACGCCCGCCAGCAGGGGTTGGCGGTTTGGCGATGATCGATACGGGGGCAACCGCAACGTGTATTGACATAGAAGCCGCGAAGCGTGCGGGGCTTCCTACAGCGGGCAAAGCGCGGATGACATCGGCCAGTCATGCCAATCAGAATGTTCCTGCATTCGCCGGCAAGATTGTTGGGCCGACGATCAATATCAGCGTGTAATCTGGTATGGGAGCAAACCCGTCGGCAGTCGGAAACGACTTAATCGTCCTGCTGGGACGTGACCTCCTGAAATCAGCTATCTTTATCTACAACGGCCCAGACGGTCATTTCTCCATAGCAATTTGAAGGAAGTCTTCTCCCCGATTCTTCGGTCACCTCATCGTGTCCAAAGTGGGGCCCTTCCAGCGGATGTCATCGGTATTCGGGCGACATGCCGCTTCAGGCGTTGTTATTTCGGCACCTGACGAAGGTTGGGGCAATTCCGTGGAACTTGAGGTGATCCGTGACGTCAATCCGGTACCCGCATCCGTCCGGCTCTGGAACTGATATCGCGGCTTTACGAAGGTGAACCCGAGGACAACTTGATCATCAGAGGCAACCATCCTTCACGATCGACGTGCAGACAGGCAGTCATGAATCTTACATATTTTGAGCTTTTTGCCGGGATCGGAGGTCTGGGGGCGAGCCGACAAGGCGGTTGCAGCCGCTGTGAGAGGAACGACAGGGATAGTGTTGTGCGAGCCGGGACCAGTCACAAGGGACAGCGATGGCCAGCGCGTCGAAGGCAATCCGACAGGGCATCACGTCATGACGATCAGGGAAGAATTTCGTGGTGATCTTGGCTCGACAGGTCCGACAGCGGAAGCGGCAACATGGGATAGGTCCTGCAGCATCCGGACGGCCGCTCTGCGCCCCTTGCCGCGCTGGCAGGTTTTCGATCCGCAGGAGACAACCTGACGTTCGAGGTCCAGTCGGTTGCGCTGGCGCCTTGCGCTGCGCTGTGTAGCCGTCAGATGAACCGTCTGGCCGAATTTCTGCAAGGCCTTGCGCAGACCTGGCCGGACTTGGCGCCGCTGCAAGAGATTCGGCGTCACGAGGCCGTCCCAGTCTATAGGCAGACCGGCACCCGGACCATTGCCCGCACGCAAGATGGCGAGCTTGCGGCTCCCAACATTGAATTGTCGGCACTGGGCGCGGATCGCGGACCGGCAAGCTGCCCACGATCTCATGGACAAGGCCGTCCGCTTGCTCGCGGCCAGTCCGCGGGCGTTGACGATAAGCGGCAGACGAGATTTCTTCGACGCCGAGACTCAGCTTTACGCCACGTCGCGGACGCTCAATCTTCAGCCATAAATCCACTCAAGCACCTGAGTCAGCAAGGGCTTGATAATCTGGTCCTGATCTCGGCGGCGACGCGGATTCTTGACCACTTTGGTCAAGCATTCAGGCGGATGACAAAGCCCAGCACGACGATTGCGGCGATCCAGAGTCCTATCAGCCAGCGGAGATTGTCCTTGTCGTGCTTGGCAATGTCTTCGGCTAGGCGCGCAATGTCGGTCTTGTATTCGGCCTGCATGCGCTACTCCAGTTCGCTCCGACATGGCGCGTTCCCCGAAGTAGACTGCCTTCGCACGGCGAGGCATGCGCGCATTGGTGCAGGCGTTCCCATATATTCCCGCCCAAAATGGTCACAAATTGGTATACAAGAAACGATTTCTGATTTTAACCCTTTGAAATAAATGTATTTTTTCTGTCATTTCGAATCCCCCTCCCTCCGCCACAGAATTGATTATCATTGCGCCAGTACGCATTATAATACACTGATTTACAAAGAAAATAATGATTTTTGAACTTTCATTTTCATCCCATCGCGTCCTTGGTCCATTCGATGATGATGTCGATATCACCATCGGTCATCAATCGTCCCTGACACCTCCCCTGTCGTCGTCACTACAGGCAATCAGCTCAAGTCAACCGACCAAGCCCTTATGCGATTCACAATTGAGGCATCTCGTACTAGCAGGCTTCCATTACGCGTATGCAGTCAATCATACTTATCGTATAGCCGCCATCCTCAATCACCGGAGGGACCAAGGACCACACATCGCCGCGTCACGGCAGGCCCTCGCGCTCCGCGCGTTCGCAGCAGACCCAGAATTGGTCCTCAATCGAGTTCGCCTGCTGACAGTCAGACTAGACGCATCACCGCGTCCTTGATCCATGAATCCAATCCGTCTCGCGATCGGCATCGCCTACTCGGATTCGGTGATCCTTGGTCCAACTTCCCGACAGAGAACCACAGCTTGAGGCCTCACGAGACTGCAGGAACAAACTGTGCCTATCCGGTTGTCACATACACCCACCAAGGATAGTTCATGAACAGCATCAATCATCGGGTTGGCACCCAACATCTGGTAGCTGTGTGCGCTGACCGGATAGGCACGGAACAAACT
>JAPOST010000038.1 GCA_026709535.1 Rhodospirillaceae bacterium | reverse complement strand
GCCACCGTGCAGGGCTCAGAAACCCCCGCACCTTGCCCCGGCTCGGCTTCTTCCGATCCTGCCGGTCGCGCACCGTGAAGCTGAAAGCTGTTCTTCGCCAGATCGATCCCGATCATGCTCACCCGTTCCAGGGACGCCCCTTGCCTCTCCTGGCGTCGATACCACCCTCAACCTCGCACAGGGCAAGGCCGCAGGCAGGGGTCCATCGCTTACTTTCGGTCTTTCCTGGAATGTATATTTTGTGTAGGCCAAGAGCATACGCACAGCAACCTTAATGCCATCGTATGCTCTTGGCATACGGCATCGCGTAAGTCCTTGGAGCCTTGGGAGTTCCCTACGTATGCCCCAGTGCATGCACTCGGCCTATCAACGCGGAGGCAACCGAAGTCGCTGTAATCGCAATGGAAGCAAGCCCGGCGCCCTTGGTGTTGAGGCCACCCCAAGTGCGCGGGGTGTGCCTGTACGCCTGTACGCTGGCTCCGCTGTCGAGACAAAGCCGGTTAGGGAGTGTTGGCAACGGGAAATTCGCCACCGGGAAACCCGGCGGGATGCAGCCGCCTCGGTGACTGAGCGGGCGAGACAGGCGAACGCTGAAACAGGCAGCTTGCCGCCGCCCTGCTCCCGGTCGGACACAGCCTATTGGAGGCGGGACACAGGAACAGCGTCTGCCGCAGGCGCGGTGGCAGTCGACGTAACGAGTGTGAACCCTCCGCCCCGCCCGCTCTCGGCGACGCGCGCGACCCAAATCGTTACTGCGATCAATCCACAAGACGCACTGATTTCTTGAGGTCGAAAGGAAATGTCCCTCACTCTCCCCAAGTCCCCGGCTGATATAGACGTCATCCACAAGAAAAGACGCCGTACCGCTGTAGAGGCAGCACTAAGGGCACCGTTCCACCAAAAGCGTTTACCCAGGAACCTGCAACTGGACAATATCCACGAGCCGGAAGAATGGGCGAAGATTCCAGTGCTGGACAAGGAAGAGCTTCGCGCCCTGTCTCCACGCGAATTCATGGATGATTTCAACACTGCCAAGCGCGAGGATATTCAGGAATTCTGGCGCTCCGGAGGATCAACGGGAAAGCCGCTGTTCTATCCGAGGACATTCAAGGACATGGAGTACATGTTCGAAGGTTTCCGCCGAGGGATCGCCTTGGCCGGGATTGGCCATGGTGATACGGCACATATCTCCTACCCGCTGGGCATTCACCCGGTCGGCCATGTAACCGCACGCGTCTGCCAGAAACTGGGGGCCGGGGTGAACTGGGCCGGCGCGGGATCAAGCACCCCGTCTGCCCTTCAGGTTGAACTGATCGACCAGATAAGGCCTACCGTCTGGATGGGCATGTCGGGTTACGCTCTCCACCTGGCGAACGTGGCTGAAGCGAAGGGTTTCGATCTCGCCAACTCCTCCGTCGACAAGATATTGTGTTCCGCCGAACCGATGTCGAACGCCAAGCGAGTCAAGATTGAACGCGCCTGGGGCGCCAGGGTTTATGACGGTTTTGGCATGACCGAGATGTGTATGATGGGCGCCGAGGACGGCCTGCATGACGGCTTTCGAATGTGGACCGACATGTTCTATCTGGAAGTACTCGACCCGGATACCTACATGCCGGTCGGGAACGATGAAGAAGGCGTTTTGGTGACAACAGCGCTGTGGAACATCAACGCCACTCCCTTCATCCGCTGGAACGCTGGTGACCTGGTCGTCTGGCGCTCGCAGGGCCACGAAGGTGACGGCTACGCCATCTTTCCACGGCTAAAACACACGCACCGGACCGCCGGGTTCTTCAAGGTACGCGGTATCAACATCACGCATTCGGATTTTGAAGACATGATGTTCGCGATGGGCGCCATCCAGGATTTCAAATGCGAGGCGACCGCCGGAGCCGGTGCGCTGGACGTGCTGCGCGTTTCCTATGAAGTGAAACGCAGCGCAGACAGCAAGGCGCTGGCCGACGAACTGGCGCAGAAGATCAAGCATTCATTTCAGCTTACGGCAGAACTTGTGGCGCTGGAAACAGGAGCACTCGCCAAGGAATTCGAAGGCGCGGTGAAGGCGCCCCGGTTCCAGGACCACCGATGATATCGCAGTGATCGAAAGGGCTCGAGATCACCTGGTGTAGGGCGGCTGACACTTTGAGAGGATAGTCCGCTCCTCTGCCGAGGAAATATCCCTCAGCGCGCTTGTTCGTTGTTGATCCATTGGAGCGACGCGTCGTCGCCTTCCGTCTGGCGGATCAAAAAAGGGGGATTTTGACGTAACAAGGACATGCTAAAGGCTGTCGCATTGCGCCTTCTCGGTCAATCTAATACCACCGAACTGGCTTAATTCAACACCATCAGGAAGGGGAGTCACACTATTGTTCATTTGAACAATCATTGTGTTCGTGATTCCCAAGTATCCTCGCCACCCATTGCCTTCAAACAATCGTTTCTCGCCGCCATAATTGGTTGCGCTGCCTTGGATCGGGGTGAACATACCTTGTAGAATATGGACAATGGACCCGGGGGTATTGGGGTTATTTGCTTCGATTGGGTTCTTTTTCAGTGGCAAACTGGAAGCGAACATTTCCTTTCGCTCATCGTCGGAATAAACGATGAGCTTAACCTTGGCAGTGTCTCCAGTTGCCCTCACTTCAACGCAAATCTTGTTCCATTCTGATTCAGCATCGCCTGAATCCGGGATTGGAACAAGACCGGCATAATTGCCCTCAATCATTCCCGTTGCTTGATTTGCATGTACTTTGATGCTTGCGGTTGACATCATCAAGATGGCTGCACAAACTGGTGCGAATAGTCTGAATATTTCACTCACCTCTCTGATCGGCGCTCAATCTTCTCACAACCCTGTCATCTTCCGAATATCAGGCACAATATAATCTGATATGTCAACTAATGTATATAATCCCTCAAAAAAGCGGGCCATGCGATTATCCTGAAATCCGAACGATCTCCCAGAAGGCTTCTGCATCCAGGCTCGCGCCGCCCACCAAGAGTCCGCCGACATTCTCTACGCCCAGGATTTCAGCAGCGTTATCCGGCTTGGCCGAACCGCCATACTGAATCGGAATGGTTTCGCCATCCGGACGAAGATCAGCGAGACAAGACCGGATCGTAGCATGCATGGCGGCGATATCGTCAGTCGATGCCGTCTTGCCGGTGCCGATGGCCCAGACAGGCTCGTAGGCGACAATCATGCTGCCGGCAACCGAAGGCACTGATGCTGCAATCTGACGTCCAACCACGGCACTGGCAGCTCCAGCCTCCCGTTCTTCGAGTGTTTCACCGACGCAAACGACAGGAACAAGGCCAGCCGCCAAGGCGGCACTCGTCTTGGCCAGGACCATTGCATCGGTTTCACCCAAGCCGTGGCGTCGCTCTGAGTGACCAACAATCACATGCTGACACCCGACATCCTTCAGCATCCCTGCGCTGATCGAGCCGGTGAACGCGCCGCTTTTCGTCTCATGGCAATCCTGGCCACCGAGGCCGATGCCCGAGCCATCCAGCACCGCCGCGACTGCTTGCAGGACTGTAAAAGGCGGACATATGACGACATCGCATCGCAAGTCTTTTCCGGCCGATCGCTGAACAAGGTCCTGCGCGAGCGACACTGCAGCGAGCCGCAGGCCGTTCATCTTCCAGTTTCCGGCTATCAGTGGTCGAATAACGGACACGGCAGGCATCCCTAGCGGCAACGAAGGTTCATCCGGCAAAGGTATTCTCAGGAAATCAGGTAACAAAATCCACAGGTAATCGGACGGCAATATTCGCGGTTCGGAAACAGAATGACAAGAGCGCTGACTGCAGTGGCAGGCGCCCCTGAACTTTATCAGCAGGAGAAGCTGACGCGGTACAGGCGCTCGACATGTTGCGAATTCTACTACCTACCCCCCTTTCTCGTCAGCGAAACCAGAGACACGCCGCACCTTGTTGCGCTGCCATCGCGATCTATCGCATCTGACGATGACCCGAACGGTAACAGCGCCCCTGCTTCACAGATGCGCTTGTCATCCCGGACACTGAATCCCTACATTCCCCTCAACGTGCCGGGACGCATGCCGGCCGAGAGTGTGGCAACGGCAACGAACGGAACCATGCGGTTATGCTGCAGAGCATTCGTAGAGGAGCACGCTCCTGGCTCGGCATCGTGCTGGCCATGATCTTGATCCCGCCTTTCGCCATCGTGGGCGTAGAATATATCTTTCGTGATGGGTTCTCGCGCGCCGAAGCGGTGATCGCTGTCGGCGAACAGAAAATACTGGGCAGGGATTACGAACGTGTGTTCCGTCAGGCAATGGACTCGCTGCGCCAGAATACCGGGCGCGTGGTCGACTACCGGATCGCGAAGTCTTATGGCTTGGTCGACAGCGTTGCCAATTCGCTCGTCACTCAAGCCCTGTATCAACAGGCAACGCGCGATGAAGGAATTCTGATCGGCGATGCGGTGGTGCGCGAGGCCGTCCGAAATCTGGACGGTTTCAAAGGCATTGATGGCCGGTTCGACGCTACCATCTACGAGAACTATCTGCAAAATGCACAGATGACGGAACAGGAGTTCCTGGACCAGCAGCGCTTGATGATCGCCACCCAGTATCTCATACAAAGTGTTACGGGTGTCGAAGCAGCCTCGTTGTCCATAGTCGACGCGGCGAACAAATACCGGAACGAAAAGCGCCAAGTCGTTTTTTTTACCATCCGGGCTGACTCCGTGAAGGATCTGCAGAAACCCACGGAAAAACAGTTGGCGGCGTTCCATGACAAGAACAACACGAAATATACGCGACCAGCCGACCGGACCGTAACCTTCCTCTATGTCAGGCCCGAGGATGTCTTTGATAGAATCACCGTCAAGGAGTCCGAGATCCAGGCAGCGTATCAGAGGGACATTGCCAGATACACAACGCCTGAAAAACGCACACTTCGTCAGCTTCTCTTCGTGAAGGAAGAAGACGCCAAGAAAGCGTATGCCGCCATGATTGGCGGCAAGACGTTCGATACGGTGGCCACGGATGTCGTCAAGCGAAAGCCGCTGAATCTCGGGTCTGTCTCGGCCGCCGAACTGCCCTTGGAGGAACTCGCTACGGCAGCGTTTGCAGTCGGGCAAGGCGAAGTGACCAAACCGATCAAAACGGTTCTTGGCTGGCACATCGTGGTTGTTGACAAAATCGAACCCGGTTCCGTGACTCCCCTGTTGTCAGTGAAAAAAACCATTGAACAGACAATCAAGAGAAAACAGTCCGGAAAGATCCTCGACCAGCTTCGCGAAGATGCAGACGATGGCCTTGGCGCTGACCTGACGATGGCCAAGATTGCCGAGCAGTTGAAGCAGAGGGCCCGCACAATTCCCGCCATCAATGCCAGAGGCCGCGATGCAGCCAACAAGACTGTTGACGGCATCCCTGCAGACGAGAGTTTTTTGCGCCGGGTATTTTCACAAGAAATCGGCCGCGAAGACCGCGAAGTTATTGAACTGAAAGACGGCGCCTTCTTCATCGTCGAGATCAAAAAGATGACGCCCAGCCGCGTGACGCCGCTTGAGGACATCAAGAACGAGGTGATGGCAGACTGGGAAAAGGACGCCCGCATCAAGGTACTGAAAGTGAAGGCTGACGCCTTGGTCAAAAAAATCCGGGCCGGAGCCACGATCAAGGAGGTGGCAAAAGAAGCAGAAGCGACCCTCATGACCAGTTCTCCGTTAAAGCGCTACGGCGGCGCGACAGGCGACTCGAAAGTCTCCGGCGCATTGCGCGATGCCCTTTTCAGGGCGGCGAAAATCGGCAGTGTTGTTGCCGAAACCGGTGTTGACGGATATTCCATCGCAGTTCTCACCAGCATCAAGATGGGGGGCGACGCGAAGGCCCAGAGGCAGGCCGTCCGCGCCAGCCTGCGCCAATCTCTTGGACAGGAGTTGCTCAGCCAGTACCAGGCCATGTTGCGTAAGCGGTACCCCGTGAAGATCGAACGAACTGAAATCGACCGGTTGTTTTCCCGCGAGGGCCAACGCCAGCAAGGCATGTAGTGGCAACCTGACGCGGCATGGCAGACAGGGATCAGGATTTCACCCACCTCGACGACAAGGGTGCGGCTCGCATGGTCAATGTTGGCGACAAGACTGCTGCACGCCGCGTTGCCGTGGCCCGAGGTGGCGTCCGGATGCATCCCGAGACCTTGAGCAGGATCAAAGCTAGCGAAATCGCCAAGGGAGACGTGTTGGCGACTGCCCGCCTCGCCGGGATCATGGCGGCCAAGCGTACCGCCGATCTGATCCCTCTTTGCCATACCCTATCCCTCGACAGCGTCAAGGTTGATCTGGTTCCGAATTGCGACGCCTCATCCGTCGAGATTACTGCAACGGTATCCTGTACCGGCAAGACCGGCGTCGAGATGGAAGCGCTCACGGCTGTTTCCGTCGCCGCGCTTACCGTCTACGACATGTGCAAGGCCGTTGACCGCGGCATGGTGCTGGAAGCAATCAGGCTGGAAGAAAAGATTGGCGGCAAATCGGGCAACTGGTCACGGGCTGCGCCATGATCCCGGTCGCCCAAGCCAGGCAACGCATCGTCAGCCGATTTGACCGGTTGGGAGTCGAAACGGTTTCCTTTACCCAAGCTGTAGGACGGGTTCTGGCAGAAGACGTGACAGCTCGTATTACACAACCTCCTGTGGCGGTATCAGCCATGGACGGTTATGCAGTACGGGCTTCAGATGCCCGAGGCATTGGCGCGGTTCTTGAGTGCATCGGAGAGGCGCCGGCGGGCGGACGATTCGAGGGGCAGGTCGAACCGGGAATGGCAGTACGGATATTCACCGGCGGCCCCGTGCCGAATGGTGCCGACGCCATCCTGATCCAGGAGAATGCAGAACGCGACGGCGATCAGGTTCGGGTCATCGCGCCGGTCTCCACAGGCCGCTATATTCGACCGGCGGGGCTTGATTTTTCCACTGGTGATGTCCTGCTACGCGCTGGCCGTCGCCTGACGCCACGCGACATTGGTCTGTGCGCGGCGATCAACCAGCCTTGGTTACGAGTCGTGAGACAGCCAATCGTCGCAATCCTGGCAACCGGAAACGAAATCGCCCTTCCCGGAGACCCGATCGGTCCGAATCAGATTGTCAGTTCGAACAGCTGGGCGCTGAGCGCCTTTGTTGAGCGTAATGGCGGCGTGGCGCTCAACCTCGGCATTGCACCTGACGACCCGGCTGCACTGCAGACCGCGGTGTCCGGTCTGAACCAAACGGACCTGATCGTAACGACCGGCGGCGCGTCGGTGGGTAAGCACGACTTGATCCAGTCTGCGCTGAGTGTTATCGGCCTTTCGGTTGATTTCTGGAAAATCGCCATGCGTCCAGGAAAACCGCTGATTTTTGGCGCTCTGGAGCAGACCTCGGCACGAATACCGTTTCTGGGTCTCCCCGGCAACCCGGTCTCGGCCATGGTCTGCGCCCTTGTCTTCATGGCACCCATCCTTCGTCGGCTGCAGGGATTGCCGGATGCGGCGCTGGCTACTGAACCGGCCGAACTCGGGACAGACTTGCCGGCCAATGACGAACGGGAGGATTATCTGCGAGCGATCCTTGACCCGGCGGGCAATGGCCGGCTGGTCGCGACACCCTTCGCGAAACAGGACAGTTCCATGCTCTCCCGACTCGCCGCTGCCGACGGACTGGTCGTCCGTGCGCCTCACGCGCCGGCAGCGGCAGCCGGTGAAACGGTCCGGATCATCAATCTAGCAGCAGATGCCGTAATTATCTGATGTCTGTCGGGGGTGCGCTTGACCGTGACCATGAACTAAAATAGAACGAGCGCGGGT
>JAPOST010000177.1 GCA_026709535.1 Rhodospirillaceae bacterium | reverse complement strand
GTGGCCTCGTTCCAGGCCATGGGTCCTCCATCGTCGGTCTCCAAACTCCCGACAGAATACCACAGCGCGAGGCCGCCCGTGGCCGCAGGAACAGATACTTATGCTTTCTATGCTTTGCCCTGTGGCGCGGTATCGGTGTCACCTTGGCTTGTGTTATGGTATGCTTCACCATTACGCTCGGCCATGAACTGGTCGAATTCGGCCTGATCCTTGGCGCGTCTCAGGCGATCCATGAACATTGCAAATTCGCGGCGTTCTTCCTCCAATCGGCGGAGCGTCTCTTCGCGATATTCGTCGAAGGCCATGTTGCCAGTGGAAGGGCCCCGACGCACCTTGCTCTTGAAGCTGCTCCAATCGCCCTTGCGGGCATAGCTGCCAATGCGACCAGTCCACCACAAGTATCCCAGGATGGCGAGGCCAACGGGCCAGAAGACTATGAATCCCAAGACCATGATCGCAATCCACACCGGCTTTGGGAGGTTGGGTCCGCTCCACTCGCGATGTTGGTGGGCAGGGTATTCCCGGGCCGTTGATGCTACGGTCATTGAAGTCCTCCTCATTTGACGTATGCAACCGCCATGTAAAAACATTTTACATAGATGGGTATGATGGTTGGGATTACAAGAAGGAAGCGAGGAAAATTTCGCTCGACGCTTCTCTAGTCCAGCATTTTCAGCCCTTTTAGATATAACTCGACGCCCAAATCGAGCATTTGGTGCTGGGACAAGGCTGGAATGCCGCCAGCCTGCCGCAGAGTTGCTGCGCCATGCGCCAGCGACCATATGTGAAACAAAATCGCTTCGGCAGGGATTGAGCGTCCGGCACTGTCCTTCGCCTTTATTTCACTGATGATCGTCGAAAGCGTGCCGTGGGCGCAATCCACGCTGTCTTTCAGACTTGGGTTATCAAGGTTCGACACACCCGCCTGAAACATGGCCGCATAGTATGCCTTTTGGGTCAACGCGAACTCCAGATAGGCATGACCAAGCCGCTTGAGGGCCGTCAACCGGTCCGGCGCAACATCATTCCAAGCCGCCTCCAGTTGGTTGGAAAATTTCTCGTAACCGCGTCGCGCCACTTCAGCGAGCAGCGCATCCTTGTCTTTGAAGTGCCGGTAAGGTGCCGCCGGACTGACGTTGGCCAAACGCGCGGCCTCAATCAAGGAAAAGCCATGCGGGCCTTTTTCTAGAATCAGCACGCGCGCCGCCGAGACCAGAGCCTCTTTCAGGTTGCCGTGATGATAGCCGGCCTTGCGAAGGCCAGCGACACCGACATTTTGCTCGTCGGAAGCGCGCCGCATGTGATATAGTTTAACATGTGACGCATGCTTTCCAAGGGGCAGCCTGTGAATAGATCGACATCAAGACCACCTTGCGGCCTTTGGGTTGCGAAGAACTCTGCCACGCTAGTTGCCATATCCGAAAAGACGTCCTGCTTTTGTTGCCTGCGACTGCAGGTTCGTAATGTTCGAAGGATCGGTCTTGCGGATGGAATATCCCGTAATCTCGGGCAAGGTGCCGAATCGGGAGCCACATCGCAGCTGCTTGCTGACTACAGTCCGTATGCCTTGGCAAAAAGTTCGATAGGGTGAAGGGATTGGTCCGGCGTGTCGACTTCCTTGATTCGCTCCATGCCTTGGAGAATATGCATGCTGGCGAGCGGACATTCGGACACAATATACCTATTTTCCGCTTTAACGACATCGCGCAAGATCGGCTTGCCGACTTTCATGCCGATCTCAAAATTGTCCTTCATCACACCCCATGAACCGCCATGTCCAGAGCAGCGGGACAGAACCTTGGGCTTTGTCTCCGGAATCAGCCGCAGCAGTTCGGCGGCTTTCACACCCATATTCTGCGCTCGGGCATGGCAGGCGACATGCAGGGTCACGCCGCCGTCTAACGGTTGCAACCCGTCGGCCAGGCCTTCTGTCCTGGCAATATCGACGACGTATTGAGCGGCGTCGAAGGTATTCTCTGACAACAGTTTCACGTCTTCATTGTCCGGCAGGAGAAGTGGCCATTCGAACTTGAGCATCAAGGCACAGGACGATATCGTCGCAATGATGCTGTAACCTTTTTCGATGCTGGACCGGAATGCAGCGGCTATTGATGCCGCGGCTTCGGCCACGCCTTTCAAGTCTCCCTGCTCCATCATAGGCATCCCGCAGCAGCCATGATGGACGATGTCCGTGTCTACGCCGTTCTTGGCTAGGACCCGACGCAGCGAATCGCCAATCCCGGTATTGTTGTAGTTGCCGTAGCACGTTGCGTAGACGACGGCCTTACGGCCGTAGGCCGGAGCTGTCGTGTTCAATTCAAGAGGCTCCGCGGCGGCGCGCATTTCAAATGTTTGACTCTCAAAGCGCGGCAGAGCGGCATCCTTGTGAATGCCGGTGATTGCTTGCATTACCCCGCGGGTCAGCCCATTATTTCGCTTGGTCGCCCAGTTGGACAAGCCCGCCATCGAGCAGGCTATCTTGTTGTTGCGCTCAGTCTTGGTGATCTGTTTGTTCCAGAAGCCGCTTTTGCCGTTGCGGTTTTCAACGGCGCGATAGCGCAGCATCAGATGGGGGAAATCCAGATCGAATTCATGAGGCGGTACGTAAGGACATTTCGTCATGAAGCACATATCACACAGCGTGCAGCCGTCGATCACCTTTTTGAAGTTCTTGCTGTCGACGCCCTCAAGTTCGGCATCTCCGGCTGCATCAATCAGGTCGAACAAGGTCGGAAACGAATCGCACAAGTTGAAGCACAACCGGCAGCCGTGGCAGATGTCGAAAACCCGTCGCAGTTCAGCATCCAGCGATGCTTCGTCATAGTAACTGTCTTCTTGCCAAGGAATTTGATGGCGGACGGGTGCTTCGAGACTGCCTTCAGACATGGTTATACTCTCGGGATTTGCCGGGCGATCCTTGGAACGCTGGTGCAGTAGGCGATGAATCAAGGGGTAAACGAGCAAGGGGCGAGCTTGCAGCCCGCCCCTTTGTTCAAGAAACCAAACGGTTCGCCTTCGTAGGCGAAAGTCAGGCGATGTCGTCGAGCGCCTTCTGGAATCGGCCAGCATGGCTTTTTTCGGCCTTGGCCAAGGTCTCGAACCAGTCGGCAATTTCGTCGAAGCCTTCTTCGCGAGCCGTACGCGCCATACCTGGATACATGTCGGTGTATTCGTGCGTCTCGCCAGCAACGGCCGCCTTCAGGTTGCTCTCAGTGTCGCCGATCGGTTCGCCGGTCGCTGGATCACCAGTTTCTTCAAGAAAAGCCAAGTGGCCATGGGCGTGGCCGGTCTCGCCTTCGGCGGTCGACCGAAACACCGCGGCGACATCGTTGTACCCTTCGACGTCGGCTTTCTGAGCGAAATAGAGATAGCGGCGGTTGGCTTGGCTTTCGCCAGCAAACGCGTCTTTGAGGTTCTGTTCGGTCTTGCTGTCTGCAAGGGACATGTTGGCTCTCCTCTCCTAGGCCTATGACCAACCATACGGCGGCCGCCTGTTGATGGCGGTGGCGGGCCGTCGCAGATTGCGATATGTCAGCACTGACGCTGCTATTCCTTCATGTAAGCATTGGGCTGGCGCCGAGTCAATAGATTAGAACAATTCTAAGATGAAAATTCGATTCGCTACAGGGTGCTGGGTGTTTGCCGACTATCGCGGATGCGGACGATTACATCGACCCGGTCAACCTCCATGCCTGCAGGAATGGTCGGCAACCCTTTCACAGCCAGATCCTCCGTCCGAAAATCGGTCAACGTACCGGACACTTCATGAAAGAAATGATGATGATCATCCAAATTGGTGTCGAACCATGACCGGCCGGAATCAACCACGACTTCCCGCAACAAGCCCATTTTCCGAAACTGGTTAAGCGTATTGTAGATCGTTGCCAGGGAAACCGGGATTTCTTCACGCCGCGCTTCGGCGTAGAGCTGCTCCGCTGTCACATGTCTGTCACCCTCGTCAAACAACAAGCGCGCCAGTGCCAGCCGCTGGCGGGTTGGTCGCAACCCTGCTTCACGCAAGCACTCAATCAATGACGTATATGGGCGGTCTTTCACAATCCTATTGATATGGTATCGTGTTATTTAGAATCAATCTTGTTTCGAAAAGTCACCGATGCCCGGAACCGCCGAGCGCTCAGAGGTTCAATCCACCACACCCATACCGATGACGTTATAGCCGCAATCGACATACAAGATTTCGCCACTGACGCCTGCGCTGAGTGAACTGATCATGTACAAACCGGTGTTGCCCACCTCCTCCAGTGTTGGGTTGCGGCGCAGAGCGGCGTTTCTTTCCACCCATTGATAGACATACCGCGCATCGCCGATGCCGGCGCCAGCCAGAGTCCGCATCGGACCGGCGCTCAAGGCGTTCACGCGAATGCCGGCAGGCCCCAAGTCATTCGCCAAATAACGCACGCTGGCTTCGAGCGCCGCCTTCGCTACGCCCATCACGTTGTAGGAGCGAAAGACTCGGTTAGAGCCGTCAAACGTCAGGGTCAACAGTGCTCCACCATCGGTCATTAACGGTTCGGAACGGCGGGCAACATCCGTGAACGAATAAGCGCTAATCTCCAGTGTTTGGCGGAAATTATCTCGGCTGGTGTCGACGTAGCGGCCTGCCAGTTCGTACCGATCGGAAAACGCCAGTGAGTGGACAACAAAATCCAGCTTGCCCCAAGTCTCGCGGATGCGGTCGAACAGCGCGTCCATCATATCGGGCTTCGTCACATCCGCGGGCATCACGATGGGCGAACCGGTCGCCTTGCACAACGGAATCGCACGGCGGGAGATGGCCTCGACGTCCTGATAGGTAAAGGCGATTTCCGCACCTTGGGCAACGGCGCTGCTGGCAATACCCCAAGCCAAGGACCGGTCATTGGCGACGCCCATGACCAGTCCACATTTGCCGGTCATCAGGTCGCCAGTTCGTTCAATGGTAGCCGCCGCAGCGTCCGGCATACCTTGCTCCTTTCAAGCTGTCCAAAGACGATGCAATTAGAGCATGAATAGTCCGAGGGTAAAAGATAGCGCGTCCCGGTGGATGAATCACGCTTAACGGTGTTGGATGGCCGCGCGAACGCCAGTCGGCAAATTACCCTTGGATCAGGGTTCTATGATCACCGAAAAATCCCTGCGTCGTCTATGATTTTCTGGCGTTATCAATTATGATTGATCGATAGATAACAAATGGTGCCCTGTCGATGGCCCGATCCCGCAGTTTTGCGACCGCTGATGTCTTGGATAAGGCAAAGGGTGTTTTCTGGACAAAGGGATACGAAGGTGCGTCCATTAACGATCTGGCGAAAGCGACCGGTCTGAAGGCTGGCAGCCTGTACAATGCATTCGGCGACAAAAAACAGCTCTATCTGAAATCTCTGGACCGCTATGGCGAGAAAGAGGTCGCGTCGGCTATCGCATGGATGAATAAGCAGAACTGCCGCGGCGCAGAGGCCATCGCCCGGTTCCTCGACATGATTGCTTCGCAAGTCGCGTCCGGGGCTTACAAGACAGGCTGCTTCCTGTGCAACGCCGCTACCGATCAAGCAGCCGATGACGTGGATATTGCCGCTCGGGTCAGTGCCAATATCGCCCCGCTCCGCCAGACCTTTCTGCACTTGCTGCAGAGCGACCCGCGTACGGCGGATGCGTCCATTGTTCTCGCGGACTTCGCGCTGGCCAATTACTTGGGTATGTTCGTGATGATCCGCGGCGGTGCCGACGAGGCCACGGTTAGGCGTGCCATCTCAGTGGTGACCGCGGCGCTGAGTGTCTGATCCCGGTACCTCGGCGTGTCGGCGCGTAATTTCGGAACGAAGTCGAACCAGATTGGTTTGCCTGATGCTCCCTCAGGGAGCAAACCGCAGCTGTCGGATGGCGCGAAATTGCTCCTGAAGCCGCGACTGTTCATCAGCCGGCCCATCAACCCGCACGCTTTGTGCGACTCCGTTCTTCAGGTATAACGCACCCATGCTATCAGGTTCAGGAAAAAGCCATGAAGGCCACGTTCAACGCCGCTACTCAGATCACTCTGGAAGCGCCAAAAAATACGGTGCCGATCACCGTTGTCGACGAAGCCGATTTCAAGGTGTGGCTTGGCGAACAGAAACCATCAAGCCGAGCTTGGGTGGAATCCAACGGATTTGAGGCCGGGAAAGGGTCCGTATGCCTGATCCCCGGCAAGGGAGGCAAGTTGGGCCGGGTGCTGTGCGGCCGTGACAAGGTAACACCAGATATCTGGCGCATTGCGGCATTACCAAAGCACTTGCCGCCAGCGGTCTATGTACTGGAATCCGGCGCCGATCCGTCGCAAGCCGCTTTGGGGTGGATGCTGGGCGCTTACAGGTTCGAACGATACAAGACCGACAAAAAGAAGAAGAAACCTGTTCTGAGGCTGCCGACTGGCATTGATCGGAAGCGACTGACTGCAGTCGTCGAAGCTGTCTATCTTGCGCGTGATCTGATCAACACGCCAGCCGAAGACCTGAAGCCAAGCGACTTGGCGCAGGCCGCCCGGACCATGGCAAGGCAGCACGGAGCCGACTGCCGGGTCATTATCGGCAGCGAACTTCTGAAGCACAACTATCCTGCCATCCATGCAGTCGGGCGAGCGGCGACGGATGCGCCGCGCCTGATCGACATGAGTTGGGGCGATAAAGATAAGCCGAAGGTCACGTTGGTCGGCAAGGGAGTCTGCTTTGATAGCGGCGGCCTTGACATCAAACCGGCTGCCGCGATGAAGATGATGAAGAAGGATATGGGTGGGGCCGCGACTGTCCTGGGCCTCGCCAAGCTCATCATGACCCTGGATCTGCCGTTGCGGTTGCGGGTGATGGTTCCGGCGGTGGAAAACGCTGTCGGTGGAAATTCCTATCGGCCGATGGACGTGATCACGACGCGCAGCGGTCTTTCCGTTGAAATTGGCCATACCGACGCCGAAGGCCGGGTGATACTATCCGACGCCCTGACCGAAGCGGCCGGTGAAGAGCCGGATTTGCTTGTCGACTTCGCTACGTTGACCGGCGCGGCGCGCGTAGCGCTGGGACCGGAATTGCCGGCACTGTTTTCCAACGATGACGATATCGCGGAAGACATCCTCGCCTACGGCAGGGCGGAGGAAGATCCCTTGTGGCGCCTGCCTCTGTGGGAAGGATATCGCAGAATGCTAAACGGTGAAGCGGGTGATATCACGAACAGCGCCGAGAGCCCGTTTGCTGGAGCGATCACAGCAGCACTGTTTCTTGAACGCTTTGCAGGCAAAAAGACGCGATGGGTCCATATCGATACCATGGCATGGAATGAGCGCGACCGTCCCGGTCGTCCCAAGGGCGGCGACGCGCTGGGCCTGCGCGCTGTCTTCGCCACGATTGAAAGATGTCTCACGTGATTGGGAATCAGCTTTGGCTGAAGTCCAGCGCCTTTCCGGTGTCATATCCAATCGGTGCAACTGGATAACGAACAAGGCCAAGACCTCAACGGCCTTATGGCGCGGTAACTTTCGGTTAATGGCTTCATCTTGCCGGCGCGCAAATGAAGCCCAGTGGGGCCCGGATCAATCATGAAGCCCTCTGCACGATATCTTGATGTTCTGGTGGTGTGGCGGATGTGGCCCTGCGTCTTGTTCGGCTGCCCTTTGAGCGGGCCCAGCGGTTCTGTCGATCAGGTTCTGCCCGATGCAGCGATTGCCGGTCGGGCATGGGTCCTGTCCAGCCCGAAGAGACGCTTGATCGTGCCGGAGCGCTTCCCGGAGGGTCGCAGGGGTCGGTTGCGCACGGCATTCGATCATGGTGCCGAACGCGGGGCTTTCAGCCCGGTTGGCCGGTGTCGTGTGGACCTTGTCGACAAGGCCCTCCTCGTCGCTGCGCGCGAAGGCCTTGTATCCCGGCGTGGAGGGCGA
>JAPOST010000047.1 GCA_026709535.1 Rhodospirillaceae bacterium | reverse complement strand
TCGGTTCTGGTTGAAGCCTCTGAGGTGGCTTGTCTTTTTGGCGGGAAGTTTTCAGCTGTCACTGTATTTTTGTTGCCATGCAGGGACCGGGGCCTGTGGCCCTCAGCATCGACATCATCCGCAGGCGAACTCTCGCCAACCTCTCGAAGATGCCGCCCGAGATCGTGGCGGGCTTCCGCGCCGTGCTCGGGGGCACCATCGTGATGCGGGTCGAGCGCTCTCTCCCGCACGGCCACGTCGCCGCCGTGCTTGGCACCGCGCGGGCCCTCGGCCTCGAGCGCATCCTGCACCGGACGCGGAGCCGCGCGGGTGCTGTCGCCCGACTCCAGGCTCGCCACCGCCCGGGCGCTAGCGCGACGAGCAGCCTCGGCGCCTTTCTCGGGCTTGGGCCCGTCGCCGGCAACGAGATGCGCGCCATGCTGGACTGGCTGCTGAAGCGCCAGCCCTGGATCGAGCGGCGCCTCGCCAACCGGCACCTGAAGGGCGGGAACACGCTGATTCTGTATGACGTCAGCAGCGCGTCCATTGAAGGCACCCGCTGCGCGCTGGCGGCCTTCGGCCACAACCGCGACGGCAAGAGGGGCAAGCGGCAGATCACCTGCGGGATGCTCTGCGCCTCCGACGGCTGCCCCGTGGCGGTGGAGGTCTTCCCCGGCCACGCGTCCGATCCCTCCACTGTCTCAAGCCAGGTGGATAGAGTCCGCAGGCGCTTAGGCATCGGCCGGGTGGGCGACCGGGGCATGCTGACGACGGCGCGCATCCGCGAGGACCTTGAGCCAGCGGGGCTCGACTGGATCTCGGCGCTGAAGACCGTGGACATCCGCAGGCTGCTGAAGGAGGGCGCCGCTGACGGGCTGCCCGCGCACAGCCTGCGCACCCTGCTCGACAACCTCGCCACCCTGATGCTGAACCAGATGCGCCTGCCGGGTGACAGCCCGCTCACCGTCGTCACGAAGCCTACCCCGGTTCAGGAACGGGCCTTCGGACTGCTCGGTGTCAAACCGGACAGCAACGTTCCCATAAGAATGACAGGTCGGACGCAAGTCACTGCGCCGGAAAGCCGTTGAAAAACAACAGAATGACACCGGAAACCCCCTCGTGCTCCCTATGAAGTTCCGTCTAAGGCAAACCTTGCTAACGAATTTCCCGACCCTCGTATCGAACGGCATCGGCAGACGACCGCGCTGCCGGAACCGGGTCGCTCTCCCGTCATGCCTCCTTTCCCGCGACATCTCTTGCAGTCGGAGCATGCGTTTCGTGGGCGCGGCGCTTACGTTCATGCAAGCGACCTCCCGGCAGGATGGCGCCTGCCCTGGCGAGACGAAGTATCGTGCAGATTGGCAGTGCACTCGGGCTCAGTCGGATCGGAGCACGCCCGGATTGAGGCGTCCTTCGGGGTCAATCGTGGAGCGGATCAATGCAATTATCTCCCCCTGTGTCTCGGTGAGGCGTGAACCAAAGGGGTAAATTCTGCCAATCTGCATGTGGCAGGCTGCGTTCCGGTGGAAAATTTCGATGGCAGTCTTCCGAAGTGCATGTACGAGTGCTCGCGCCTCAAAGTCGGCGGGACTGTCTTTGTGGTTTCGCACCTGTTCCGCCGTGACATGGTTGAGATGAAACGGGCTTAAGCAGTCGGGCCAGAAAAACTGAGGCTCAAGGATCAAAGCACGACCGGATAATACTGTAAGTATGGTTGCAACAACACCAACCTCTGCCATCTCCGCTGACCGGTCCGCCATCATTGCTTGGAGGTCGCGATAGCAGGCTTCGACCGCACTCAGAGACAAGACGCCGTGGACAGGTAGCCAGTTCTCACCTTGCGGTCCCAAAAGAGCCGTGATCGGCCCGAACGGGCGCGTGCGGGTAATCCGCGGAATGACATCGGGCAACTCCCGACCACCTCGCTCGGCCAATTCCCGGAGTATTCTATTCGACCGTGTCTCAGCGTGGTTGGTATTGTCACCCTCGACAGACAGGTGCAGCGAATAGGCGACATCCTCTAGAAACGCCAGTTTGTCGACCGACAGTCGTGCTGCGCGCGCAATGCCGCCTGACTGAACCGCGATAGTTGCGATGGCGCCTGCTTTTTGGCGAAAACTGTGCCGCCGATCAAGAATATTTTGATGGGACTTTTGGTCGAAGCCGAAGCATTCGCCAATACCCTGCCGGCCAGCGAGCGCTGTCTGCGCTGCAAGCATTGCCGAGGGATCGTCAAAACCTACGGAGACGAACGCCTCGCCGCCCGGCGCCGGAACGAGGCGAAGCACAAGACGGGCCTTGACGCCAAAAGTTCCACAGTCTCCGACAAACAAGTGCGAGAGATCGGGTCCGTGCGGCTGGCCGTCCACTCCGCCGGGCCGCAGCACGCCGGTGTGAAGAATCCGACCATCGGGCAATACCACCTCAAGCCCGATCACGGTTCCGTCCATGCTCCCATGCGCGGCCGATCCGAAAAAAGCCGCATTCTGCGAAGTAGCGCCCGCCACGGTCGATACCCGCCCGGAGAGCGGACCAAAAAACGGGGTTCGGAAGCCGCTCCCCGCCAAGGCCTCGTGGAGCGTTCGCCAAGTGCAGCCAGCCTCGACGACCACGTAACGATCAACGACGTTGATCTGTTGGACAGCGGCAAGTCGGCGAGTATCAATCAGAATGCAGTTGGGCTCCGAGGGAGTGTATCCACCCGAATAGGACATCCCGCCGCCGCGCGGCACGATATTCAGACCACTCCTTGTCGCGGCTCCCACGACAGCTGATAACTCCTCCACCGAACGCGGTATTGCCGCCGCGACTGGATCGACCTCGGCTGGGCCAGCGATATCGTGGGCGAGCGAAGTCAGCTGGTCAGGATCGGTGACAACAGCGTCCGGTTCGAGGACTTTCTCGAGACAGCGAAGCGCAGCGGCATGTGGCTGGCGACCGGTCACCAGGAACCGTCCAGCGGATACGCCGCCAAGGGCCGATCGGTATTGTCGATCTCGGTTCCGTGGCGGGCTGCCGTATCGAGATGCAATCCCGGCGGAGCGCTGAGCGCTGCAGTGCACAGCGCCGCATTCCCCTTGGCGCCCAGCACAGCGCCGACAAAACGGGCATGAAGGCTCAAGATTGGAGAGTCGGTTTCCAGATCCCAGGAAGCCCTGGCTCGCCGAGCATTCCAATTTCGGTAGAGAAGGCCATCTCTGGCCCAGTACCAAGCCGCCATCAGGTGGCCACCGTCCCATCGCGGGATCATGTCCGGGCAGACGGGCTCGATATCGTTCTCCGGAGCTTGAGCCATGACGAGCCGCTCGATATCGATTGATCCGCGGGCAGCGAATGCGCCTGCAATTGCAGCGCCGGTGTGTTCGCCCGCCAGATCACATGCGTTGATGTCGAGTTTTGCCAAGGTTTCCTCAAGCCAGTTCAACAAGCCTTCCAGGCTCATGTCGGCACAGCAATCGGATTCGCCATTGCCGGGCAGGTCGATCGCAATCGCATGTCGTGTGTGGCCAAGCCGGATAATCTGATCGTTGAATTCCGCGCTCCAGCCGGGTGTGCGATGAAGCAGAACGAGCGGCCGTCCCATCCCCTGGCCAGCCCGCCGAAAATGGGCCAGTCCGTCTCCGACCTCAACGAAACCTCGCTGGAGCGGCCTCTCCAGTGAGGCAGAAAATGCCTCATGGGCGAACGCTCCCTGACCGGGATGGTCCGCCATGATGCGCCCGATTGCGTCACCCCAGACATCGCGATCGGCACTCAGCCGGTGAACCGAAACGTTGCTCGGCAGATCGTCGGGTAGCCGTTCGAGATGAGGAAACAGCAGATCATCTTCGCGCGCCATGATCGCCACCGGCACCGCACTCGCGACAAGCGGTTTGATGGCATCAAACCGGAATGCGGAGGCGTAGGCCGGACGATAGTCGTCTCCGGCTCGCAGAAAATCCTCGACGATCAGCTGGTGGAACTCGAGCCCCGGGGGGTCCCGCGGCAACCGACTGGATTGGCTGGTGGCGTACCAAGGAAAAAACGTGAACTGGTCGCGCACCCGTGCCCATAGCCAGGCCACATGCGTGCCATCCCAGACAGGTCGGAAGGTTGGCAGATAATCTCGCAGAAGTTCTTCTTTTTCCGCGGTAGTAAAGATCGGATATCCGTCCAGTATTACTACTGACACCTGATCCGGATGCCGCACGGCCAGACTCATTGCAATGCAGGCGCCGGTGTGGGTTCCGTAGACCGGAGTCCGTTTGAGACCGAGGCCCGTCATCGCCATGGCGAGGGCGTCGGCATAATCGGCGCTCGACGGGTGATCCATCCGCAACGGATCTGAACCACCAAACCCCGGCGTATCGAACCCGATTACGGTGAAGTGAGGGGCCAGCCGTTCCATCAAGGGCAGCAATGCTGCCGATGATCGCGGCGATTCGTGGCACAATACGACTGGCGGGCCGTTTCCGGCGTAGCGAAAATAGATTTCTCGTCCATCAAAACCGAGAGTCTGGCGCTTGACTGTCGTCATCCTTGTCTGGCACTTCAATGGTTCGGTGTCGAGGCGCTCTCGCGACGGCGCGAGACGTGCCAGGGAATGAAGGTGCGCTCGGCGAGTTCGATGACGTAGAAGAGGGCTGTTCCAACCACCGCGAGCAAAAGAATGGCCGCAAAAATCCGGGTTGTATCGAAGGTCGGCTGCGCCGAGTCGATAACGAAGCCGAGCCCGGACTGTGACGCTACGAATTCGCCGACGATCGCGCCGATGAAGGCGAACGAGATTCCAACCTTCATGCCTGCGAACATGCTTGGTAGCGCGGTCGGGAAACGGATCTTCCACAGCGTCTGCATCGGTGAGCCGCGCATCGAGCGCGCAAGATCAAGCATGTCTGGCTCGACGGAGCGCAAGCCGAGCACGGTGTCGATCACGATTGGAAAGACAGCAATCAAAAAGGCGATCGCCACCTTGGGCTCGATTCCCGCACCGAACCAGACGATGAACAGTGGAGCCACCGCAACCTTGGGAATCGAGTTGATCGCCACGAGGAACGTGTAGAGAGTCTGCTCGACGAATCGCGAAAACACGATCCCTATCGCCATGATCAGCCCGACCAGGACCGCAAGCGCGAACCCCAGCGCTGTCTCTTTCAGCGTCTGCAGTGTGTGCATGCCGTACCACAGCGGCTGGTTGACGATGTCGGCAATGACCTTGGATGGCGCGGGCAGGAGGAAGGGTTTGATGTCGAACGCATGGACTGCTGCCTCCCAGATCAGGCAGAAGCCCGTCAGCACCAGTACAACGTTGAGAACACGCCCCTTCTTGGTCGACCAGAAGTTCATCGTCACCGTACCCGTTTCATCACCCCGAGACCTTCGAAGGTTTCCCTGATGTGCCGAACATGACCGGTAAAGGTCGGCGTTTCACGGATGTCCAGTGCGCGCGGGCGCGCCATTTCGATGTCGAGGATTTCGACAATCCGGCCCGGATTTCTGGACATCACCACCACTCGATCCGACAGGAAAACGGCTTCGGGGATGCTGTGGGTTATGAAGATCACGGTTTTCTGCGAGCGTTCCCAGATACGCTCGAGCTCCAGGTTCAACTCGTCGCGAGTGATCGCATCAAGCGCACCGAACGGCTCGTCCATCAGCAAAAGATCGGGATCCCGGATCAGGCCGCGGCAGATGGCGACGCGCTGGCGCATGCCGCCGGACAGTTCCCACGGATATCGGTCAGCGAACGCCTCCAGTTCGAAGAGGTGCAGGAGATCAAGTGCCTTTTCGCGCCAGTCCCGGGTTCTGTGCCGGGCGAATTCTATGGGCAGCAAGATGTTGTCGAGGACCGTGCGCCAGTCCAACAGCACGTCACGTTGAAAGACGATGCCCATATTGAGAGGCGGCCCCGTAACAGGCCGGTTTCGAATTTCGATACTGCCCTTGGTCAGATCCTCGAGACCCGCGATGCATTTCAGCAGGGTGCTCTTGCCGCAGCCGCTCGGCCCCAATATGCTGACAAATTCGCCGGTACGAATCTCAAGGTTGATCGCCTTGAGCGCTTCGACATCTCCACGTTCGGAGTGGTAGGTCTTGTCTAGCCCCGATATTCGAACATAGGCATCGGCAAAAGTCCCGGAAGCATCCAAGGGCGACTCCGGGGCCGAAGTCCGAACCGGTTCCGCCATCGTTGGTCAACGCGGCATGAAGGACGGGTTGTAAAAATCGGAAGCATTCATGCTAGCCTTGATCAGCTTTAAACCCTTGAGCGTCTTGACCGTGTCGGTCCAGTCCTTGCTGCTCATGTAGCCCATCGGTTTACCTTTGGTGGTGGGTGAATAGAAATAGGGCCGATAGGCGTTGAAGATGCCTTTGCCAGCAGCCATCGAGACGCGAGCCTGGGGGCGAAGCTTGATTATCGATTGCACGGCTTCGTCGAGGCTGCCGTCGAGTATGTGCTTCCAGCTGCGCGCCAACACGACCATGAAGGTTTTCATCGCTTTTGGCTTTTTCTTGATCGAGTCATCGTTGGCGATGATTCCCCACGACAGCATCGGCAAGCCATGATCGGAGAAACGGATGAAACTCGACGGTCGTTTATTGCGCGCGATCGCTAGGAAAAACGGTATCGGACCGATCACGCCATCACCACGGCCGGAGAGATAGGTGGCGATCTTGGCCGAAGCCGCAACGGCCAGCAACTTCACGTCACGACGGGCAATGTCGCCATCAGCCAGGAAGGCATCAATGAACGGAGCCTCAATTGATCCCGAAGTGTAGATTCAGTGTCTTGCCCTTGAAGTCTTTGGGGCCCTTGTAGTGCATTCCCTTGGAGAAAATGACACCAACCTCATTGGTCCGCAGGATGCTGCCGATAGCCGTCACCGGCAACCCTTTGTTGCGCGCGATGGCCATGACCGAGAGGGAGGCATGTCCAATATCTGCCTGTCCAGCACCAACCAGGCCAACGGTCGAGGCCGAGCCCTTGCCGTCGACTATTTTCACCGTGATGCCAGCCTCCTTGAACCAGCCTTTCGCTTGAGCGAGATAGAAAGGCGCATGCATCCCGTGGGGTGCCCAGTCCAACATAAGATTGAGTTTTGTGTCCTTTGCTTGGGCTGTTGCGATGCTGGTGCCAGCCGCCAGCGTGATGAAAAGGGGCCTGAGCGCCCAAAGTACAGGTTTGATTTCCATTCGCATGGTTTTCTCCCTCGGTTTGAGTTCCTTCGGCCAATCGGCAAATATCGAGTCGATAACCTGGAAGCCTGAGTGTCTGTTCCTGCGGCCACGGGCGGCCTCGCGCTGTGGTACCCTGTCGGGAGTTTGGAGACCGACGATGGAGGACCCATGGCCTGGAACGAGGCCACCCGGGCGCAGTATGGCCGTCTGCATGACGACCGGCAAGACGATTTGACGGACGCGGTGTGGGCTCCGCTGATCCCGAGGCACGGCCGACCCCGGGCGACGGACCTTCGACGGGATCCGGTCCCTGCTGTCGTCGGGGTGCCCGTGGCGGCGCAGGCCGCCTTGTCATCTGCCGTTCTCCACGGTTCGGAACGATTGCGCAACACGGGCGCAGGCAGGCCTCGTCGACAGCCCGTCGGTGAAGATGACGGAACGCGGCGGGCCCTCGGGACATGACGATCGGCAAGAAGGTCAGGGGACGGCCAGCGTGCAGGATCGGGGGGTCTCGAAAGTGTTTGCCGACGGCGGGACCAGGGGCGACACGCTGCGCGACCGACTGAAGGAACTCACGCTTCCGGACCTCTTGGAGATCGCGGGAAAGTCCGAGGGTCGTGGCGCGGCCCTTCGCCCGGAGCCCGGAGCGTTCCCTGGCCCCGGTACAGCGCGCCGCCTGCCGCTTCCTCATGCGCAGGGTCGCCCGAGGGACAAGGGCTTGACCCACAAGACATCGTCATGGCAAGGACTGGTGATTCAGACACTTATACCTTTTCCAAGTTCATACTTTGCGTAGTTCGCGTTTC
>JAPOST010000058.1 GCA_026709535.1 Rhodospirillaceae bacterium | reverse complement strand
AGCAGGTGGCTGTTAACCACCCTGTCGGGGGTTCGAATCCCTCCTCCGGAGCCAAATATGGGCAAGAATCTAAAAAGCCGTATTCAAGTTTACATAGATTTCTTGCCTATCTTTTGGCAATCGCCAGTGCCGCGTAGGTCGAGGAGTTCACCCGCTGCCTCCCAATCTATAAGCAGTTTCTCGAGTACTTTCGGAGCCAAGGGATATGCAAGACTACCGCGCGGAAATAAATTAGCTATGACCATCTCATTCGATTTCGAAAATGCCTTCAAAGCATTGACTGGGTACGCGCATTTTCCGTGGCAGCGTCGTCTATTTGACAAGTGGTTGTCGATCGGGAAGCTGCCTTCAGCAGTAGATATCCCGACCGGCCTCGGCAAGACCTCAGTTATGGCAATCTGGCTACTAGCCAGAGCTAAAGGAACTGCGTTGCCTCGCCGCCTTGTGTATGTTGTCGACCGCCGCGCGGTAGTTGATCAGGCTACCGATTTTGCCGAGGTGCTTTGCAAGAATTTGGCTTGTCATGAGCTTGAGCCGGTTCGTACGAGCTTGGGCTTGGACGGCCGGGCACTGCCTATCTCGACCCTACGCGGTCAGTATGTGGACAATCGGGAGTGGCTGGAAGATCCTGCCGCACCAGCAATCGTTATCGGCACGGTGGACATGATCGGATCGCGGCTCTTGTTCTCCGGGTATGGTGTGTCCAGGAAGATGCGCCCCTACCATGCTGGTTTAATCGGAGCGGACTCTCTGATCGTGCTTGATGAGGCGCATTTGGTTCCACCATTCGAGCAGTTACTCAGGACCATTGAGTCAAAAGAGGATGGACTAGGTCCGCACGCCGGGGAAGAATGCGAAGTCATACCTGCATTCAAACTGTTGTCATTGTCCGCCACAGGGCGCGACTATAAGATGAGTGGGGTGACTGAGGTATTTCGACTCGGTTGCGATGACCATGGGGACGAGATCGTCAAAGAACGCTTAGCGGCCCGCAAGAGGCTGACGGTTCACAAGTTCGATGATTCCAAACAGCTCGTATCACAGTTAGTCAAGCGATCTTGGAGGCTCGGCACGGAACCGAGACCTGCGCGAGTGATCGTCTATTGTGACCATCGCGACGACGCCTTGAAAGTCAAGCGCAAGATTGATGATTGCTTCAAGAATTCGGAATTTAAGAAACCGGGACATAACGATACATCCGAACTGCTCATCGGCGGTCGCCGGGTGTTCGAACGCCAAAAACTTTCCAGCTGGTTGGAAAAACAAGGTTTTCTTGGCGGACATGATGAACCACCTGAGCATCCGATATTCCTGATAGCGACATCGGCGGGTGAGGTGGGCGTCGATCTCGACGCAGACCATATGGTCTGCGATCTGGTCGCGTGGGAGCGTATGGTGCAACGGCTTGGTCGGGTAAACCGGCGTGGCAAGGGAAACGCCTGCATCGAAGTGGTTGCTGCACCGACGACGAACAAACCAAAGAAGGACGAAGAAATCGCCGAGTGGAAGAAAAAATGGGATGAGCGATTGGCATGTCTTCAAGGGCCTCTGAAAAACCTGCGTAATGTTTCTGGAGAAGACAATCGAGACGTGCGAGACGCTAGTCCCAACGGGATACTGGACCTCAAGGAGCGCGCGAAGAACGAACGACAGCTACAATGTGTGATCAAGAGGGCAACATCACCCGAGCCACTGCGACCGAGACTCACACGGGCGCTTGTCGATGCTTGGTCTTTGACCTCGTTGACCCAATATACGGGGCGTCCTGAGGTCCAGCCTTGGCTGCGCGGATGGGAGGAAGACCAAACTCCACAAACAACGGTCATCTGGCGCCGCTATCTCCCCGTCTGCATCCCCCCTTTGATCGCGACAAGGAGAGAGATTGAGGAGTTCTTTGAAGCAGCCCCACCTCATGCTACCGAAATGCTGGAATTGGAAACTCATCGCGTGATCGACTGGTTGATGAAATGTGGCCGGAACTGCTTCGCTTCTAATAGAAGCGCTTCCTCTGACAAGACGCACCTCAAATCCTCCGGCGATACATCCACCAACTCAGCCAAACTGAGCAGGGAAGATGTCGTGGGTTATGTCTTTTCCCCTACGAAAGTTCTACACGCTATTTTGAAGGGACAAGATATCGACAATAAAGAGAAATTGAAAAATGACATACTCCCTGATGCTACACTTGTGGTGGATGCGTGTCTTGGCGGTCTTTCCCCAGATGGTATGCTTGATCCAAAGATTGTGACATTACCGCGTGTGATAGACGACGGAGAGGAATGGCTACCCGCACAGGACGGCAAATCGGTTGCTGGCTTTCGTGTACGTTCTGTCGAAGAAGGTTGGAATCTGACCTGCGACGACGGTTGGCGGGAGCGCTTGAGCTTCGCTGTCCAACAGACAGAGGAGAGCGAAGTAATACGCCGCCTCGTCGTTGAAAAGTGGCGGCACTACGCGGAGACGGAGGACGATCGCTCCATTGGACGGGCGCAGAAACTTGTTGATCATCATGATCAGACCGAACGCAAAGCTAGAGTCCTGTCGAAGAAGGTTCAATTGCCGGAACCCTACGCCAAAATGCTTGCCATAGCGGCGCGGCTGCACGACGAGGGTAAACGCTACGATCGCTGGCAGCGGGCCGCCGCCGCCCCGAGCGAAGGCGGACCGTATGCAAAAACCGAAGGGCCAATGCGCTTCAAGCAGCTAGGCGGCTATCGCCACGAGTTCGGCTCGCTAGCCTATGCAGAGGGAGAGCCTGATTTCGAAGCACTGCCACCCGACCTGAAAGACCTTGCCCTCCATCTGATCGCGGCGCACCATGGTTGGTCGCGACCAGTTATCTCGGCAACTGGTTGCAGTGAGCCGCCATCCGTTCTCAGAGAACGCGTCCACGACGTCTGCGTACGGTTCGCGCGGATGCAACAGCGATGGGGTCCTTGGGGGTTGGCTTGGTGGGAAGCGATGCTGCGCTCTGCAGATCAACAAGCTTCGCGCGAGAACGATCAGATTCAAGGAACCGATCGTTAGTGGAAACTTCCATCCCTGTTGATCTCATCAACCCTGGCCAGGTTTTCGCCTGTCTCGGTTTCTTGGAAGCTGCCCATGTACTATGCGGGGGCGCCGAAGGAAGATTCGATTGGCACGATGAAGAAAAATTCTTCTTGCGGATTTCTGGTGAAGTGAACCCTTTCGAAAAGGTTTTGGAGTTTCTTTCAAAAGTGGAGGTAAGAGCGATAGCTCCCGAGAGATGGCGGCCAAAAAAAGAACCCAAAAATGAAGGCGAGCACGAAAAATTAGAAAAAGAATTACAAGAGCAAATCAAATCGATAGAATTTCCTAGTACGTCGCCCGACACAAGTTCGGCCATGCCCATTCAGATTATTGGTCAATCTAAAAAACCAGTCACGTTAAGTCACTGGGCGGACGGATCCAGTCGCAATGAATTCAAGCTTTACTCCGGCAACCGTTCTGCCCTTGACATAGCCAAAGCCATGTTGCTGGGGACGCGCGGCAAGCCTAGAAAAGGTCATAACCGTGGCAATCTAGTAACGAAAGGGCTGGTGCAGCTTTGGGAAGATGCGCGTGTCGATCTGGTCGCGCGCCCACTCGACATACTGAGTCCCATGGGCGGCAGCTTCAATTTCGATCCAAGAGGTGCTTGGACACAGATAGACGCGGGTTATTCTCCAAATAACCACAAGCATAAGGTCGTCGCATCCCCGGTGGTGGAAATCCTTGCTGCATGGGGTCTGGAGCACACCCGACCGGACGAGTTCGAAACTCGCAAGGTTCGCTATTCGGTATGGGCTGGCGCTCTCCCGCCGATGCTGGCTCGCGCAGCGCTTGCCTGTCGCATAGAAGCTCTGCTTCAAAGACGATTCAGCTTCGAGCTGACCATGTCTGGCAAAGAAAAGATCATCACCGTTGCTCAAGAGGAGACTTGATCATGAACCAGCCGTTGGCTTTGGCGCCT
Source organism: Rhodospirillaceae bacterium (assembly GCA_026709535.1). GTDB lineage: Bacteria > Pseudomonadota > Alphaproteobacteria > Bin65 > Bin65 > Bin65. The sequence continues at coordinate 3,984 of JAPOST010000058.1, read as the reverse complement.
GAGATTATCGACAATTGGGCCGACGATACCCAAGGCCCGGTTGCGTTGCATTTGAAACAGAAGCTTTTGCCCGTAGAACTAGACGGTAAGGTCATCTACCCTCCAACCTACGCTGACATCGGCTACAACCTCAACACCTTGTCGGACGGAACCAAGGTTGTGACCATTGATAGTGTGGGCTCTCAAGCCAACCGTATGGAGCCGATCTTCAAGTTTGAGCCATACTCTAGCCTAGTTCCACAGATCCAAATTGAACTTCACTCCAAGGGTGAAGGAGAAGAAAAGCATGTGGAAACGCGTTCGCTTCTCGATCTAGCTCATCGAAGCGCCGATGCCGTCGTTCATGCTTCTCCAACGCTGTCTTCTATTGTTGCAGAAGCTTTTCGTTCTCTGAGGCAACGTGGCGATGCGGGACCACTGTGCAGAGTGGCGCCGACATCTCTGGTCTTCGGGGTCTGGGATTCACGCGGTGAGTCGAACGAAAAGCGCCCCCGTCTGGTGCGATCAATTATTCGCGCTTGGGATGTTGAACCTCTGCACGCGGCTGCGCAGTTTAATTCTGTTTGGAAGTCGCTTGACGACAATCAGAAGACTGAATTGGATAGCAAGGCGAGAGATAAGAAGGTCAAGTTATCCGAGAAAGGATTTAAGGACACTCCGGCGATATTCCGGAAAACTAATCCCAAAGTTTCAGAGTTCCGAGATGGGGTACCGAACCCGGAACGCCGTGTACTCGGCGGCGTATTGGTCAACGGATCAATTGAGCGGGACGTTACAATCAACCTGATCGCCCTTCGTGCGCTTGGTGGAGCGAACGGTCAGGAAACCCGGTCCATTCATCGATATCTTCTCGCTCTTACGCTGTTAGCGGCAACAGCTGAGATCGAATTATCCCTCCGTGAAGGCTGTCATCTTCGTTTTGCCGATGATGATCGCTGGAATATGATTCCGCGGCGTGGCAATCCAACGCCAGTAGACCTAGTCTCCGAGAGTTCTAGGAAAACGCTCCTCGCTTATGCCCAGAGAACTGTCGAAAATTTCAGCCGCAAGTGGCCTAAATTGGAGCATAAGTTTGACTTATCGGAAGCGAAGAAGCTGCTAGCCAAGAAGGCTGAAAAACACGAGGAAGTTGGGAGCTGAAGCTTGTGTCTCGCGCAATTCTGCTATCCGTCCGCTTTCATGATGGTCGTTATCACGGCGAACCCGCACACGGCACTGGGGAATGGCCGCCCTCCCCAGCACGGCTGTTTCAAGCCTTGGTCGCGGGTACTGCCAGAGGCATAACTCTTGAGAAAGAGGACAGAGAAACACTTATATGGTTGGAGGAACTTGACGCACCGACAATCGCCGCGCCAATAGTTCGCACAAGTCAGCCTTTCTCGAACTTCGTCCCGAACAATGATCGCGATTTGGTCGAGGCGGGCTCAAAATCACTCGGCAAGATTCGAACCCCAAAGACCATTCGTCCCCATGTGTTCGATGCGAGCGCCTCTCTTCTGTATATCTGGCTGTTTGGCAGTAGTAGACGGGAAGACGATTACGCCCGAAATATTTGCAAGATTGCGAAACGACTCTATCAATTCGGGAGGGGCGTCGACATGGCTTGGGCACAGGCGGAACTTCTCGATGAAAGCCAAGTCGAGGCGCGCCTTTTCGGGTATGAAGGAGCCGTGCACCGCCCGAGCCCGGATGGCTCTGGGGCTTCGCTCCCCTGCCCACGGAAGGGATCTCTCGCAAGCCTTGAGAGGCGGTTCAATTGGAAGCGTTTTAGTTGGAATGGGGATGGCGGCAAGTTTCAGGAGCAATACTCTCAGGCCCCAAGACCTAGTTTCGCCCCAATCGCCTACGATTGCTCTCCCAAGCGCTATCTGTTTGAATTGCGAAATGTCGACATCCCGGCTGACCTCGCCGCTCGGCCATTGATCGCGGCTGCTGCAGTCGTTCAGAAGGCACGTGATCGGTCCGCGAAGCGCTTGTTTGCCGGGATGCCGAAACTCGCCGACAAGATTGAGCGGTACCTGATTGGCCGCGGTGCAAGCAACGCCGACAAAATGGCACGGGTACATGTCGTGCCGATCCCGTCGATTGGTCATTCTAATGCCGACATGATGATCCGGCGGCTTGCCGTCTACGTGCCACAACCTTGCCCGCTCGCCCCTAGCGACATCGCTTGGGCATTCGACCAGGTCGTTTGGGTGAACGATGACGGAGTGCTAGATACGGAACTGCAACTCGCCGACGCTGACACCATGGTCCAGCGCTTCGAGCAGCGCGAGCAGCGCTGGCGGAGCGTGACGCCACTAGCCCTGCCTATCGCTCGCCGGAGACGGATCGAACCGACCCGATTGGTCGAAGAAGCGAAAGGGACTGACAAACGAGCCATTGAGGAAACACGCGCGATTGCCGCCGTGCACCGAGCCGTACGCCATGCCGGAGTTCGCGCGTCGATAACCAAGGTTTATGTGCAACGGGAGCCATTTGACCGCAACGGCGAACGGGCGGAAGCGTTTGCTACCGGTACACGATTTCCCAAGGAAGCACTTTGGCACGTTGCACTCAGCTTCACTACGCCAGTTGCAGGGCCGCTTTTGTTGGGAGACGGCCGCTATGTAGGGCTCGGGCTCATGCGCCCGGATGAGATGATGTCCGACGTACTGGCCTTTAACATAGAAGATGGATTAGCCGATGCTGCAAAGCCAAGTATCGTCGCACGCGCCGCACGTCGCGCGATGATGGCACGCGTGCAGGATTGTTTGCCGAGCAATGAGACGATTCCGACCTATGCAAGCGGTCACGCAGAGGATGGGAGCCCAACTGGTGACGTCGTTCATCGCCATATCGCCGTCGCCGCTGATCTACCGCGACAGCGTATTGTCTACATCGCCCCGACCCGGTTGCAGCGTCGCAGTGTGCGTTGGTGGGACATTAAGGAGGACCACCGCTTAACTGCACGCGCGCTGGAAGGCATGAATATTTTGCGTGCAGGCAAGGCCGGATATTTGAGACTTGGCCCCGCGGTGTTCGAGGCGGAGAGCGACCCACTATTTTCCGCAGCACGGGTCTGGGAAAGCGTGACCGAATATGACGTAACCCGCCACCGACGACGACTCGGAGACGAGGAAGCATTGAAGGCCGATGTCATCGCAGAACTCTCACGCTGCAGCTGGCCAAGGCTTCCGCCGGACGCTTTGGAAGTCCTCGCAGTACGACGTGGACCCCGAGGTAAGTTGTCGGGCCGGCTGCGTCTAGTCTTCCCAACGGCACAGCCCGGCCCGCTCTTGATCGGCCGCACGGCGCACAAAGGCGGGGGGCTGTTCGTTGGATCTAAGAGCCTGAATCACCAGTCCTTGCCATGACAATGTTCTTGTGGACCAGGCCCTTGTCCCTCGCGCGACCCTGGGCATGAGGAAGCGGCAGGCGGCGCGTTGTACCCGGGCCAGGGAACGCTCCGGGCTCCGCTCGACGTCCCTGGCCAACCGGCGACATCGTCCCCTCCGGGCGAAGGGCCGCGCCACGACCCGGCGGCGCGCACGTGGACGGTTCCGGCCGGACGGACGAAGGTGCCGCCGAGCGAGGGTGCCATGTCCCCGCCGGGCGTCGGGGCTGATCTGCTAAGGACGTCATATCCTCTCGACATCAAGTTGGCGTCTGCGAGCGCAAGGCGATTTTCCGGAGCCGATCGATCCGACCGGGCGCGCAATCCGGTGTGGGGCGGCCGGCGAATATCAACGACCGGATTCGCTCCCGCTCGCAAGACGACGACGCCTGACAAAGGACCCCCCGAGATCCGGGGAGTCCTTTCATCCATGACGGAGGGCATTACGAATGACGGGCAGCACCAGCAAAGCTATCGAGCACGCGCAACGGCAGAGCAGGGAAATCGGGAAGGGTCAGGGAGTCCGCTCGCTTGCCGAGCACGTTGAGGCGCTGCTGGCGCGGGCCGGTATTGACCCGCCGCCCGAGATCATCTGGCCGGCAGAATTT
>JAPOST010000159.1 GCA_026709535.1 Rhodospirillaceae bacterium | reverse complement strand
AAGGTCCGCGCCACGACCCTCGGACTTTCCCGCGATCTCCGGAATGTCCGGAAGCGTGAGTTCCTTCAGCCGGTCACGCAGCGTGCTGCCCCTGGTCCCGCCATCGGCAAACACCTTCGAGACCTCCCGAGCCTGCACGTCGGCGGGGGACGATCGGGCTCCCTTCCACGTCCACCGCGATGTGCCGCTTCCGTCCCCTGATCTTCTTGCCCGCATCGGACCCCGAAGGCCCGCCGCTTTCCGTCGTCTTCACCGATGGACTGTCGATGATCGCTCCTGCGCCCGTGCCAGGGTCCCGTCATTGCGCCAGGCGCAGAAATGAACGGCGGACGACAGGGCGGCCTGCGCCGCCACCGGCACCCCGACGACAGCAGGGACCGGATCCCGTCGAACACCCGTCGAGGGTCCCACGGTGGAAGGCGGGGCCGGCGGAGTATTCAAAGCGGACGGTTCGGGGAAATCCGGCAACGTCCCGCCGTTCCGGCCCGGGCGCGCGCTGTCGTGCGGCGGCGCCGACACCGGCCGCTAGGCGCAGCCGTCAACGCGCCCGGCGTTCTCCAGCCGCGTCCGGGAAGGCCCCCGCCGAGGTCAGGGCGGCGCCAAACTTTGGGACGTCCTGCAACCGGAGGGCATTGCCACGGGCGGTTTCGGATCCCGATCGCTCTCTGGATGCTTGCGGAGCTCGAGCCGGTCCAACGGGAAACTTAAAAAACGTGTTTTATATTAGTCGGTTATGGATTTACGGAGCATTTTCTACAACGTGTGTGTCTATGACATACATCCGGTCGGCTCAGGAGAAGTCCGGCGGCTCGCGCATCGCGACCCGTGCAGGAAGCTCCAGCTCGACGCCGCCCAACGGCGCGAAGCACTCGCGGGTGAACTTCGCGAGGTCGCGGGGCGCGGCCCGCCGGTCGTTCACCGCGTCGCCCAGGATGATGCGCGCTTCTTCCTCCATCGAGCGATGATGTTCCGCGGCCCGCACGCGCAGACGTGTCTTCACATCGTCGTCGAGATTGCGGATCGTGATGCTCGCCATGGCCGTGTTTCCTGTTTGCAGGTCAGTCGTATTCCATATGCGATTGCGGTGCAATCAAGATGCCGCCGCAACACGCCCCGGCCGATGAGGCCGGCTAGCGCGGGCACCGCGCCCGCCGATATCCGTATAGCCGTCGAGAAGACCGCCGTTGATTCGCGCCGCCGCTTCACCCTGCTCCAGAGAGAGGAGATGTCTGGCCGGAAGCAGGGCGGCGGCTGGCGCCTGCGAGAGAGGCGCTGCCGCCGTCCCCTTCACCCGACCAAGGATACGCACAATGACCGGGCGCAACAACGGCGAAGGCGAAACGCAAAGCCGCAACCGCGGGCATGGGGTGAAAATCGCCGAAACACACCCCGCGTCAAACCTCAATCCGCCTATATCAACCACCCCAACGGGGTATCAAAAATCTCGGGCCGCGCTGAGGGCCTTGTAAATCAACCCAGCCACAACAGCGCAAACGCCTCAGGCCGTCGCGACTGGCGACGACTCTGCGGAGCGGTAACGTGTGCACGGCCCGATCCTGCGCTCCGGGAACATCTGCGGTGACCGCTGCGGCGTGGCGGTAACGCGCGAGTCCGCACCGCCGCCGACATGGCAGGCCAAGTGAACGACGCTGCCGGCGCGCACGACTCCACGCATTGATCTGTTACCTCGTGCTTCCTATAGTGCCGCTTGGAAGCCGCGCGGCGGTTCGGGAACTGTCTCCGCAAGTGCGCGGCGGGCGCTGCCGCTCAAGCGCCGCTCGGGCTAAATGCCGATTGCACAACGGCTTTCATCGCCCGACAGCTTATGCGGCCAGGAAGCGCAATCGGGACGCCCTTCGGCGCGTGGTTCACACACCCGACGCACCTTGCTTGGCCATGCCTTCGCATTCGCGGGCGGCATCAAGATAGTGCCGGACGGCTTTTCCAAGCTTCACTCCAGTGCTTTCGGTGGCAGGCTGCGCAAGAAACCCACGATGGCCCGTCGATCTTCATCTGTCAGCTTGGCGGTGCTGTTGGAAATCACTTCGCCCATCTCTCCACCGATAACGTCGCCCGTAGGCGTGACCCCTGTCTGCAAGGCGAAAACGACCTCGTCGGCGCTCCATTTTCCTATACCTCCTTCCTGATGCGGCGTGATGTTGGGCGCAGCGCCGTCCTTCCTCTCGCCGTCGCCCCAGCCGGGAGAACCAGCGAGTTGCACGCTATTGCGCAGCCCGCCCAGAATGTTGCGGCGGGTATGGCATTCGCCACAGTGAGCCGGACCAGAGACGATATACGCACCGCGGTTCCATGCCTTGGATTTGGCAGGATTCGGGCGGTATCGGCCCTCATCCAGGAATAACAGTTTCCACAGACCCACACCGGGTCGTATCGAAAAGGGAAAGTTCAGTTTGTGCTGCCTGTTGACGCTGGCGACCGGCGGAAACGTTTTCAGGTGTGCCCACAGGTCGCGAATGTCTGCCAACGTCATCTGTGTGTACGACGTATAAGGAAATGCTGGGTAATAGTGGCGACCTTCCGGCGACAAGCCGATGGTCATCGCCCGAATGAAGTCAGTTTCGGACCAGCCGCCGATTCCGGTCTTGGTGTCCGGCGTGATGTTGGGCGACACGAAAACGCCGAAGGGCGACTTGATCTCGCGCCCGCCCGCCAGCGGCTTGCCACCCTTCCCGGTATGACAGCCAGCGCAGCCGGCCATGGCGAAAATATAGGCTCCTTTTGTGGGATCAGGCGCGGCTGCGTCCTGCAAAACCTCGGGAGCTTTCCAGACCAGAATGGAAAAATAGGCCGGTATGCAGGCTGCAATGGCGGCAAGCGAGCCGAATAACAGCAGAATATTGATCAGACGCATCGCGGCAAGCAACTCTTGGTCGGGCGTTGGCAGGTATAGCTGCACCAAGTGTTGGCAGAGGAGGAAACTTCGTGACGCAGCAGCCTTCTCATGACCTGACAGTAATTGTGTCCTGCCATTTCTTCCAGCCATATTGCGCCTGACATGCGCCATGCCAACAAATTCGACCGGTAGGAGTCTCGATCCTCTGCGCCGCCGCTTCAAAGACCTGCTGTCCTGTCAGACTTTGGGCAAGCCCCCTCGGGACGCGTCCCGAACCTGAACCCTTCTGGCAATCGCTCGAGCACGGCGTCCGCGTGCCGCCATTCGGGTGCCGCACTGCTCACAAAGGTTGTGAGATGCTCAGGGGGCGGCGGGTTTCAGGTTCACAGAATTTCCGTGATGCGCACAAACGCTGTGGCTGGAAATTTCATCGCGTCCATCCGTTCCTGGACGATACAGTTTGGTACCGGTACTGGATCCCGAGCAGTCCTGGGCATGGCCACGATTCCCGAAAGGAGCGCCGGCTCAGCCAGCATGGTCGCCACGTGCCAGATCATGTGCTGACCCTCGCAATATCAGCCAGAATGGGACAGTCCGGCCGGTCGTCGCCCTGACACTGATCGGCCAGGTCGGTGAGAATTCGACGCATGTCTTCAAGTGCGGCAATTTTGTGGTCAATATCCGATATCCGGTTCAGTGCAACTGATTTGACATCCGCGCTGGCCCGCGACCGGTCATCGTAAAGCGACAGTAACTGACGGCACTCTTCGACGCCGAAGCCAAGGCTCCGGGCGCGCCGAATAAAATGCAGGCGATGCAGGTCCTTCGGGGAAAAGACCCGATAGCCAGCCTGGGTACGGCTCGGTGGCGGGATCAACCCGATATTCTCATAGTACCGAATCGATTTGACCGTCAGGCCGGTTTGTCGGGCAACATCGCTGATTTTCATGACCATGCCGCACTCTCCCAAGCCCCAGAAACAGAGCATCCTGCAAGCGCAAGCCCAGGTTCTTGACGGGCGCTGTCAACGGACCGGGCCTGGGGAAAACCGGACCGCACGATCGTTGCGCCTCCACGCAGCGGGTTCTACAACGCCGCCCTGCGCAGCCGAAGCGCGTTCCCGATGACTGAAACTGAACTCAAGCTCATCGCAGCAGCCGCAAGCATGGGGTTCACCAGTATACCGAGTATCGGGAACAGAACGCCTGCTGCAATCGGTACGCAGAGAGTATTGTAAGCGAAGGCGAAAAAAAGGTTTTGTCGAATGTTGCGCATCGTCTGACGGCTGAGCTTCCGCGCGCGCATGATGCCATGAAGGTCGCCACGTACCAGGGTAATGCCGGCGCTTTCCAGCGCCACGTCGGCGCCGGTCCCCATGGCGATCCCGACATCGGCCGAGGCCAGCGCCGGGGCGTCGTTGATGCCGTCGCCGGCCATGGCCACGATGGCGCCGGCTTCCTGCAGCGCCAGTACCCTGTCACGCTTGTCAGAAGGCAGCAGGTCGGCATCGACCTCGTCCAGATCCAGTTGTCGGCCGATGGCGTCTGCGGTCCGAGCACCATCACCGGTCAGCATGATGATGCGCAGCCCCAGGTTCCGGAGGGCCCGCAATGCCTCGTATGCCGTATCGCGTACCGGGTCGGCCACGGCGACAAGGCCTTGCAGCATGCCGCCCATGGCCAGATACACGACCGTGGCACCAGCATCGCGCAGCCGATCCGCATCGCCTTTCAGATCACCCGTTTCCACGGCTGCCGCAGCCATCATGCGTTCATTGCCGAGCAACAATGTCCGGCCGTCTGATATCGCCTTCAAGCCTTGCCCGTCCACCACTTCCAGTCTGGTGACGGACGCCGGGTTGATCCCTTCGGCTGCCGCGTAGGTCAGGATGGCGTGAGCAAGCGGATGCTCGCTGCCCTGCTCAGCGCCCGCCGCCAAGGATACCAGGTCTCGAGTGGCAACGCCGGGCGCTGCCTGGACAGCAGCGACGGATGGCCGGCCCAGGGTGAGAGTACCTGTCTTGTCGATAACGAGGGTATCGACCTGCGCCATCCGCTCCAGTGCTTCGGCATCACGCATCAGAACGCCAGCCCCAGCGCCGCGCCCCGTGCCAACCATGATGGCCATGGGAGTCGCAAGGCCCAGTGCACAAGGACAAGCAATGATCAATACAGAGATGGCGGCAATCAGACCGAACAGCATGGCTGGCGCCGGTCCCACAGCCGACCACGCGACAAACGTCCCGATCGCAATGGTTGCGACAGCGGGCACGAAGCGGCCAGCCACCTTGTCGGCCAATCCCTGGATTGGCGCGCGGCTGCGCTGGGCCTGCGCAACCATTGCTATGATTCCGGCGAGTACCGCTTTTTCGCCTACTTTCTCCGCGGTCATGACGAAGCTGCCGGCCTGGTTCAGCGTCCCGCCGATAACAGTGTCGCCCACCCTCTTTTCTGTCGGGATGGATTCACCGGTCAGCATCGATTCGTCAACGGCGCTGGCACCCTCGACAATCAGCCCGTCCACAGGAACGCTCTCCCCGGGGCGCACGCGAAGTCGGTCGCCAACGGCCACCCGGTCAAGCGGGATTTCGTCATCCAGGCCCTTGCCGGTCAGCCGGCGGGCAGTCTTTGGCGACAGATCCATCAGGGCCCGCAGCGAATCACCGGTCCGCTCACGCGCCGTCAGTTCGAGTATCTGGCCCAGCAGGACGAGAACAACGATCACTGCCGCCGACTCGAAGTAGAGGAGGACGAGTCCCGCTTCGCTCTTGAACTCGTCTGGAAACGCACCAGGCGCGATGACTGCCACCAGGCTGAAGAGGAATGCCGCCCCGACACCCAAGGCAATCAGCGTGAACATGTTCAGGTTGAGGCTCCAGATTGACTGCCAGCCCCGGACAAGGAATGGCTTGCCGCACCACAGAACCACTGGCGCAGCGAGGGCAAGCTGGATCCAGGGATTCCAGGTGCTGGAGAAAAGCCCCCCCAGCCCGGGAATCATATCGCCCATGGCAATCACCAGTAACGGCACGGTCAGGGCAGTACCGAAACAGAAGCGTCGCTTCATATCCACCAGTTCAGGGTTGCGGCCCTTGCCTTCCCGAACGGTCGCCATCTCCAGGAGCATTCCGCATGTCGGGCAGGTGCCCGGTTGGTCATGGATGACTTTCGGATGCATCGGACAGGCGAACCCGGCCTGACTTGCCGCTAGCGGCAGCGACGGCTCCAACGCCATGCCGCATTTCGGACACGCCCCAGGGCCATTGGCGGAGACACTCGGGCACATTGGACAAACGTAGGAGGCGTTCGACGCCGCCGGTCTGGTCGCGGAATCCGGGCTGTCCACGGCCGAACAGTGATTGCAGTCCTTTTCGGAATGTCCCAAAGTCATGAATGGCCAGCACACAAACCGCAACGGATCAATCTCCGTCGTAGACTGCAGTGTGGCCCTTCCCCCAAGGGGAAGCTCAACCCCTTGGGGGAAGTCGAGACGCCGCAGTACGCGCTCTCGATCGGGCCCCTGCCTTCAGCATGTCAGAGCGGCTGGATGTGATTGTCTCTATTCGTCACTGTTTTCCGAGCCATGACCCTGACGGGCGGTAAGGATGGGCACCAACATGCCGGCCATCGCCTCGACCCCGACCATGACGACCAGCAGGAAGAAGGGCGACGTCTCGAACCCCTTGACCATCATGAAGGTCAGCAACCCGCCAATGAATGATAGTATCGACAGGATGTGGTTTCCCATCGATATCCGGCTCTTGCCCGCCGCTTTGATGCCTGCGAAGATCAGGGCAACGAGGCCGGCGAGAACAAATGTCTCTCCGACATCCAGCAGCCATGCCTCGCCTGACGGCAGAACGGTCTTCCAGATTTCTCTGGTCAAGAAAGCCACCATGTCGAAATCGGCCGCGCCGAACGTCGGGCCAAGAAGCGCGAATCCGACGTAGACGACCATGACGATACCGACCAGGGGCACGCTTCTTGACATGGCGGTGTCCTCCGAATCCTGCGGCCATGGCAAATACGCAGTCTGCGGCCAGAGTATCAGTCATCCGGCGTCGGCGCCCTATCAAATATCGGTCGGCTCCGACCGGGAATTGACGTGAAGATCAAGATGGCAGGAACGTCGACCATCGACGCTGTCATGTGGAATCGACGATACCTTCAGCGTGCCAGGACACGGTTGGCGATGGTCAGATCATGAGATCAGGTGGCAAGATCGCTCAAGCGACGGAGGCCTCGTTGATCGGAAGCAACCTGGCGCCCTGCCAGCGCGGAACAATCTCAGACGGGTCTGTATCTTGCCGAAATCCGATCAGGTGCGAATCGCAGGTCCGGCAATCGCTGCTGCCGAAGCCCGGCGCCGGTACGAATGCACGACGGTCAGTCTCCAGGAACGCCTTCAAGGCGCATTCATCACCATCTGGCACAGCCAACGCTGCCAGCAGCCGGCTTCGGTCCAGCAAATGGTCGATATGCCAATGCGGCCGACGCCCGGGTCGCCCATGACGATCAAGGCGTGCGCGCAGGCCACCGGTTCCGCGGGCGCTGCCGCAATACGCGTAACGGCCAGCCGGCAAAACCGGATTCCCAAGCCGTTGGACCGGAACGTCGGTGGCCGCGTCGAGATCAAGCCAAAGAATATAGGCGCCCGGCGCAGCCGTCAGAGCCTTGCACCAGCCGCTCGACATCCCCGTTCTGCCCTACTCCGCCGCGGTCGCCAGAACCGGCGATTCCGGGATGTCATAGCTATCCATCAACTGGTCGACGATACCGTGGAACATTCCCCAATCCGCCTCGCGATAATTGTGGTTGCGGATGATGAACGAAGCACCGGCATAGAACTTCTCATACTGCTGCTGACGGCCGGCAAACTCGCTGCCGACCATGTCCCACACCACCTTGAACAACTTCATGCGGTCTAGAGCCGATGTCTGCGGTGTCTGCCAATATTCTTCGAACTGGGCGCGGATATCGGAATTGTGCATCACCGTCGCACTGGCTGGCATCTGAAACACGCCTCCGCCAGACAACTCACGCAACTGGTCTATGATCCCGGAGTAGCTCTCGGTACACCAGTTCAGCGCGGCATACATGATGCGACGGTTGAAGGTGACAAAACCGCCTGGCCAACTCTCGGCAGCCTCGATCTGACCGTGGATCATGCCAGACAAGGTGGCTTCCAGCGCTGACATGCGGCCAAGCACTTCCTTGACTGCCGGCACTTCAATTGCGCCCGTCGCATGCGCCACCCTGGAGCACAATCCCACGATCAATTGGAGCTTGGACCAGTAACGAACGTTGGACTGGTGGTTGCCGTAACAGTGGGACGGCGACTCGATATAGATGTTTCGCGCCTTGATGGCGTCGTCCATGATGAACAGACGCTCCCACGGGACGAAGACATCCTTGCACATGACCATGGAATCGGTTTCGTCGTACCGCCAGGCCAAGGGCCCGTCGAATTCGTTCGATGTGTTCATGCTGAGCGGCTGACGGGACCAGAGCGTCAAGCCCTCGGTCCCGACCGGAATCGCGCAGGTCACGGCCTGCTTCACCTGGTCCGGCGCCAGGGGCAGCAGGTTGCCGATCCAGATTTCGTCACAGAAGACCGCGGACGTCGCCAGCATCTTCATGCCGTTCAAGATCACGCCATCGTCGCGCTCTTCCGTCACCTGAAGCGTAGGCACGGGCAGGTTTTTCTTGACGTAGAATTCCGGATTGCGCGCTGCCTGGGGCGGCAGTACCGCATAGGTCGCATAGATGTCGTTCTCTTTGCAGAAGCCGTAGTAGTTCAACAAGTTTCCACTGAACTGATAATCATCGTTGTCACACACTTCTGGCTTGGTCGCCATGCCTGCGACGAACCCTGAAACGTGATCCGGAGACCGACCGATCATGCCATAGGTCATGTCGGCAATCGCCTTGTGGCAGCGCATCCGACTACGCAGATCCTTCTTGGAACGGGCCTGCAGATACCAGGTCGAATACCGGGTGCCGCCTTCTTCATAGGAGAAGGTGTCCAGATTCTCCGGCGCGCGCTTGGCGTCATACATCGCGGCAACGGTTTGCGCCGCCGCGGCAAACGCAGGATGCGTGGTGACATCATCTACCTTCTCGCCGCCGATATACACGGTTCGGCCGTCGCGCAGTCCTTCGAGATGTTCCTTGCCAGTCTTCAGCATGAAGGGTCTCCTGCCAGAGTGTATTCGGCCGCTGCTCGCAACTGCCGTTCGTGTTCGCGTCGGGCGAGTTCCATCTGCGCTTGGGCCGTTGTCCGGACAAACCGGGCCATAAGCCTGGCCAGAATCTGGAATTCTTCGGCAGTCACACCATCGAAAAGGATGTTGTTGATGTCTTGCCGAAGCGGCGCCACGTCTTCAAGTGCCGAGATCCCCTCCGTGGTCAAGGTGATCAGCACGCGTCGGCCATCTTCAGGGTGCGCCTGCTTCCGTACCAGTCCAAGTTTCACCATCTTGTTCACTTCCACGGTCACGTGCGAGGCCGCAACACCCAGATAATTGCCCAATGCCCGGACTCCTACCCCGCCGTCAGCGTGGCTTCGGGCTATCGCGACGAGAATAAAATATTGCGGGCCGGAGACGCCAACCGCCCGACCAAATCCCTCCCGAACCTCCTCAAACCGGGCGCCGGTGACGAAAAAGTCGTAAATCAGCGCGCGAAACCGCTCGTCCGAGCCGTTTTCCAGCACGTCAGGTAATGTGACCGAGAGTGATGATTTAAAGGTCGTCATTGTCTGTTTATGTTACATAAGTAGGTAACTTAATCAATTTCCAAACGGAATCAAGCGCCTGCCTTTGTCGGAAACGCAAGGTGTTTGCAATGCTGCCCGGCCAAGGCGCTGGTCGACAAGTGGCGCAGAACGGGCGGCGAGAAGCCTGTCGATATCAGTAATGGCGCGCGGACAAGAGGCGCTCACGGCTGCAAGAACGACGGATATTGGCTCGACGAGCGCAACGATCCATTATTCAGGCAGGACGGGTATTACTTGAAGGGGGGCTGAGCACCGCCAAGCGCGCCTCTGCAAAAGGGGGCCGACCATGAACGGCACGGTGAGGAAAACGGACAAGGGGGCCATTGGACCAAAGGACATTCCATACCGGGTCAGCCGGGCGCGCGATCGCGCAATTGTACTGACTGACGATCAGGAGGATCTTGTCGAGGCGCTGAAAGCAGTGGCGAGGAGATCGCCCGCCCGCCGTCATTCCGGAGTGCGCGCCGGTTTGGCCCACCGCATCCACTTCGTTACGTACTCACGCATCTTTCCCTTGTCACTGACGCACCAAAGAGCGGAAGCCTTCCGAATGCCATGCGCGTTTGGGCGAACTTCAAGCAACAGAATCACAACGTTGCAGATTTGGACAGAACGAGGTCGAGGGCCACGACAGCGTTCGCAGCTTCTGCCGTCAGCAGTCGATGGGTGATCTCGGCAAAGGGCACCAGATCAATTGCATCAGGCCTCTGATCATCGGACATCAAGGCTGCATGACTGAAATAATTCCCGATGTGCCGGAACAGCGCTTCCGGCGTGGTCCCCAGACGCCGAAACCCGTACGGCCAATATTCCAGGAACGCCAGATCAGCCCGCTTGAACAAGGCATCACCGCCGGCGAGGGCATGCGCTTCCGCACCCTGGATATCAAGCTTGACGATTACCGGCCCCTGCAGACTGAACGGGTCGATCAGGGTATCCAGCCTGAAAGCCGAAACTTCGATCGTCGATCGCGACGATTCTCCATAGGCGTTTTCCTTATCGGGTTCCGTCGCTCGGACGCGATGATCACCGAGGTTCGAAGGCGCCTGCTCGAATATCAGCGTCGTGTTTTCATCCCAGACCGCGGCGTCATGGACCATCACCCGTCCGGTAACGCCATTACGCGCAATATTGCGGCGAAGCAGGACGAGATTTCCGGGGTCTGCCTCAACGGCATGGCAAGATGCGCCGACCAGGGCCGCCGGGATCACGGTGGTTCCGATATTGGCCCCGAGGTCGATCCAGCTTCCCGCACCGCGTTTTGCAAAAACCGCCTGCATCATCCACACCGTTTCAATCGCCCAGGATTTGTTCTTCAGGTACTTGAGCGCAATGGTGCGATCGGCCAGATATCCCTCGATCTCGCCGTTTTCGCCTGGAATGACGATTCCGGTAACCCCGGCTTCCGCCAGCAGGTCGAACAAAAGACGGGTCCGGGCCCTGACTGGCAACGCCCGCACGGCTTCGCCGGCGGACAGTACGGTGGTGTTTTCCGATTGCCGGTGTAGTCGGTCAGGCATGTATTCGCCGTTCGCTCCGCAAGTCGAGGAACGGGCAGGAGACCAGAGTCAGCATGACAGTGCAGACCGCCGTCTGGTCGAAGCCTCGGAACGGCCCACCCGGCGAATACGCCGACCAGATCGTCTGCGCCGCCGCCCACCCGGCGGCTAGATCGACCTTCGCCAACGTATCATTCATGGGCAAATTGATGGCCATTATCAGGTGACCGTTCGCCAAGCCGCCAAAGAAGGCAACCTTGAAGACAGGGACCCGAACCAGTTCACTCATTGTCTTGATTGCACGGCGCGGACCCGCCGCATCCGGTCTCCGCATGGCGAACAGACCTGGACAAGGAAAAGTCCAGAGATCGCCACCTCCTGCTGCAAGGACAAGAGGGTGTGCAGCAGAAAACTCCTGCGCGCCATTGCGATGACGCTCCTGAGAGAAAGTACGGCGTTGTTGGACATCCAACGCGGCAAGGTCCGTTGCAACGGGACTGTGGCCCGGTCAGGTCAGCGACGCACAGAAGCGCTTGATCCGGGCGCAGGCGTCTTTCAGGGCATCCAGCGACGTCGCATAGGAAATACGGAAGTACGGTGACAAGCCGAATGCAGCGCCTTGCACTACCGCAACACCCTCCGCCTCCAGCAGCGCTGCCACAAAATCCTCATCGGTTTCAATCGCCTTGCCGTCCGGCGTCGCCTTGTCGATCACCCCGGCACAACTGGGGAAGACGTAGAACGCGCCATCAGGTCGCTGACAGGCAAGTCCTTCGCAGGCGTTCAGGGCATCGACGACATAATCCCGTCGCTCCATGAAGGCAGCATTTCGCTCTGGCAGATAATCTTCCGGTTGGGTGAGCGCCGCCAGCGCCGCTGCTTGGCTGACCGAACTGGGGTTCGACGTGCTCTGCGACTGAATCTTGGCCATGGCCTTGATCAATTCCGGCGACCCGCCGGCGAATCCGATACGCCAACCCGTCATCGCGTACGCCTTGGAGACGCCATTCACCGTCAGCGTCCGCTCTGTCAGGCCGGGTTCAACCTGAGCCGGCGTAACGAAGGTGAAATTGCCGTAGACCAGCTTTTCGTATATGTCGTCAGTCATGATGTGGACGTGGTCGCGTCGCATCAGGACGTCGGTCAGGCCCTTCATGGCGTCTCGATCGTAGGCTGACCCCGTCGGGTTGGACGGGCTGTTCAGGATCAACCACTTGGTCTTCGGCGTAATCGCGGCTTCAAGGGTTTCCGGCGTCAGCAAAAACCCATCTTCGGCCCGGCAATCGACGATGACCGGCTCGCCCTCCGCGAGCAGAACCATATCAGGGTACGATACCCAATAGGGCGCCGGGATAATGACCTCGTCGCCCGGGTCGAGCGTCGCCATCAGCGCGTTGTACAACACCTGCTTGCCACCCGTGCTGACGGTGATCTGATCAGTGGCGTAGTCCAGACCATTGTCGCGCTTGAACTTCGCTGCAACCGCTGCTTTCAGATCAGGGGTGCCGTCCACATTCGTATATTTGGTCTCGCCAGCGCAGATTGCCTCGATCGCACTGTCCTTGATGGTGTTCGGCGTATCAAAATCTGGCTCTCCGGCACCCAGACCGATAACGTCCCGTCCTGCCGCTTTCAGGTCGCGTGCTTTCGCCGACACGGCGATCGTGGCCGAAGGCTTGATGCGCGAAAGACGTGTTGCGAGAAACGACATGAAGCGGATTCTTTCTCGATTTCAACGAGGAAGAGGCTGACTTTCTGCCTCTTGATAGCGTCTGAACGCTACGCTTGGCGCTACCTTTCCGCAAGCGAATTGCTGCCGCGCCGAAAATCCAGGCATTCCTGATCCCCAAAAGGCCATAATCGGGTCGTACCGGTTGCATGATGTATCCCGTCATCTGTTCGAGCACACTTCGGCGCCGCCGAGATCAAGCGAGTAAAGGAGCGTTCTGCATCAGGATCGGGCCCATGGAGGGTGCGGAGCGGCGCCGTCTGACGAACAGCAGCACACCGCCCGCCAGATCGCAGGCACTTGCGAGATATGTCTTCCAGGGGCACTGTTATGCGACCGCAGCCAGGTGACCGTAACGTCTCGGATCAGGTTCAGCCCTTTCTGCGCCATGGAAGAAGGCCACAGGACCGTATTTAAGAGTGTACTGGGTTTCCTTGTTGCCGGATAAGATCTTCGCACCATCCGGCTGGTGACGCTCTCGGCACACAACCGACGGATTCGCTGCCATGACCAATAAACCGACGATTGCCGCCATAGGCGCCGGGCGCATGGGGCGTGGAATCGGGCACGTGTTTGCCTATGCCGGCTATCCGGTTTCCATCGTGGACTACAAGCCGCGATCATCATCAGATTTCGCCGATATGGAGCGCGAGATCCGAGGAGAGATCGCCGACAACATGCGATTCCTGTCCGGCCTTGGCCTGATGACGGAAATGCAGGTCGGCAAGGCGCTGGACTTGATCAGCGTGGTTCGTGCCGACGAGGCGGACGGAGTGATTTCCGGGGCAGGTTTCCTGCTGGAAGGCGTGCCGGAAACCAGGAAAGCCAAGCAGGATGCGCTGAGCCGGATGAGCCGGGCCGCGAGACCAGACGCGATTATCGCCAGTACCACATCGACCATGCTGGTTACTGAACTGCAGGAATGGGTTGTCAACCCGGAGCGCTTCCTGAACGCACACTTTCTCAATCCTGCGTTCCTCATCCCGCTGGTAGAAGTGAGTCCCGGACCCACCACCGACGAAGCTTCAGCCCAGAGACTGATCGACTTGTTGGAAGGGGCAGGCAAGAGCCCGGTCCGGTGCGCCGCGTCGCCCGGCTACATTGTTCCGCGGCTACAGTCCTTGATCATGGCCGAGTGCTGCCGGATGGTAGCTGAAGGCGTCGGAACGCCGAAAGAAATCGATCAGGCCATCATGGCCGGTTTCGGCCCGCGTTATACCGCGATGGGGGTGATTGAATTCATCGATTGGGGTGGCGTCGACATATTCTACCATGCCGGAAATTACCTGGCGGAGAAACTGAACTCCGAACGCCACCGCCCTCCACGGGAGGTCGCGAAGATGATGCGAGACGGACGGCGAGGCATGCGAGACGGCCAAGGTTACTATGATTTCCGGAATATGGATGTCGAAGCGTTCCAGCAGGAAAAGATGCAGCGCTTCGTGACCTTGCTAAACGGTCTGGGCCGCGTTCCGAAACCCGGTGTGTAGTCAGGTTCTGTCGGCCACAGCATGCACTGCACAAGTCGGCCGCGCTATTGAGTGACGCCTGAAAGCGATTTTCGACGGCTGACCGACATCTCGTCCAACCACCTGCTCGCAGATGGGCTCATGGCAGCGCCCGCGCACTGCCGGCAATTTGACGGTATGAGTCATCGGGCTTGTCGTTACCGGCGGGTTTGGCACCGCGACAGCGCTGCGGTCTGGAGGCAATCCGTTTCCACTGCGTAAAGGCGGTGTTCATGTTTCGGCCATCATCGCCGCGTCACTGTCTGGATGGCTGTCGAATCCTGCAACCGTCACCGGCTTCAGTCAAGGTGCGGGCGACAGCGCCGCCACACCCGGAAGATCCTTGCCTTCGAGCCACTCCAGGAATGCGCCCCCCGCTGTGGAGACATAGCTGAATTCGTCCAGGACACCGGCATTGGCTAGCGCAGCAACCGTATCGCCTCCACCGGCGACTGTTCGCAAATTTCCGTCCTTCGTCAGCGCTGCAGCGCGACGGGCCAGGGCGGTCGTGGCCGCATCGAAAGGCGTTAACTCGAAGACTCCCAATGGACCATTCCACACCATAGTCTGGCATCGTCGCAGCCGGTCTTCCAGCATGACCACCGTCTCCGGGCCTACATCCAACACCATCATGTCGGACGGCACCGCATCGACGTCGACGATCTCATGCGCCGCGCCAGCCGAAAATTTTCCCGCGACAACCAGATCAACCGGTAGAATAATCTCGCAGTCCTGTGATTCGGCGGCTCTCAGGACCAACTGAGCCGCTCCGGCCATGTCACGCTCGCACAGACTCCTGCCCATATCGTATCCCATGGCGAACAGAAAGGTATTGGCCATGCCGCCGCCGACGATGAGGTGGTCCATCCTGACGGGGAGATGCCGCAGGACGTCCAGCTTCGTAGACACCTTGGCACCCCCAACAAGCGCTGCAACTGGCCGTTCCGGCTGGTCCAGGGCTGTCGAAAGAGCTTCCAGTTCCTCTGCCATCAGCAGCCCGGCTGCCGTTGGCAGAAGACGGGCAACTCCCTCCGTTGAGGCATGAGCGCGGTGAGCACAGGAAAAGGCGTCATTGACATAGAGATCGCCCAGCGCAGCCAGATCCCTGGCAAAAACCGGATCATTCGCCTCCTCGCCCTTGTGAAAGCGAAGGTTCTCCAGCAGCACCACCTCTCCGGGAGCAAGTGCGGCTACAGCCGTTTCGGCCACATTTCCCACACAGCCCGCCGCAAATCCAACATTTCGTCCGATCGCCTTCGCCAGAGGATATTGCAGTGGCGCAAGGGACATGCTTGGCACGACAGTACCCTTTGGACGTCCGAAATGAGACAGAATGACAACCCTGGCTCCGGCTTCTGCCAGCCGCACAGCCGTCGGAGCAAACCGGTCGATCCGCGCACTGTCTGTGACGTCCGGCCCGTTCATTGGCACGTTGAGGTCGGCGCGAACCAACACGGTCTTGCCGGTAACATCCAGATCGTCGAGGGAATGAAACGCCTGCATGAACTCTCCTGCATTTGTCATGCGACAGTGAATCGAAGGCTGATCACTGCAGGAGCCAATCACAAGCCCAAGCAGGAACTCAAGCCGCAGCAGCGATGCCGGTTGCCGCATCCAGCCGTCGTGTCGTGCAACATCATCGCTGCCAACGTCCGGATGGCTTGTCACTCCGGTCACTTTCGTATATAGGCGGCAAAGAACTCGGCTGTTGTTTGAAACTCCCGCATGGTCAGCCTGGGCCCACTCACAATGTCAGCAGGCAGAAATGTCCACGTTCGTCCTGATTCATGGCGCTTGGCATCACGGCGCGCTCTGGGAAGATGTTGCAAAGCCGTTACGCGAGGCAGGCCATACCGTCCACACACCCACACTAGCCGGCAATGGCCCCGGCGAAGACATCGACCGGACCATTGGACACAGCGATGCTGTGGCGTCTGCCGTCGACTATGTGACGAGCCGTGACCTGAACGACTTTGTTCTGCTCGGCCATTCCTACGGCGGCTCGATCGTATCGAGGATGGCCGAAGAAATGCCCGACCGCATTCGCCGACTGATTTACTGGAACGCTTTCGTGCTTGAAGACGGCGAATCGATCGAAGCGGTAAGCCCGCCCCACTACAAGCAGTTGATGGATGCCATCGCGGGCTCCGGCACCTACGGCCCCGGCGCGGTCAAGCTACCATTCCCGGTGTGGCGCGAGGCCTTCATGAACGACGCAGATTTGGCGCTTGCCGAGAAGACCTATGAGTTGACAACGCCGCATCCGATGCGGACACTGACGGACCCGGTGCCGTTGAAATCCTTCCACGAACTGCAACAGATTCCTCGGTCCTATCTGAATTGCACGGAAGACATCGCGATGCCGCCGGGCGACTACGCCTGGTGCCCGCGCTTCCCGGCTCGACTGGGCCTGTGTCGGCTGGTCCAGATGCCCGGCGGCCACGAAGCCTGTTTCACCAGTCCCGGACTCCTCGCCGCAAAGATCGTCGAAGCCGGACGGGACTGACGCTCCCCCCCGAAGCGCACGTCAAGAAAATCTTCGCATTTGTAAGGGGATGTCGGCTTCTCTGGTATCCGGAGTCGGTTGATGCTGCATCCATGGGTCAGATCAATGCCGTGCAGCTTGGTCATTTTGGACTCAATCAAGAAGGTGGGCAACCGAACTGACCCAAGGACAACGCACAGTGCAAGATACGATCACTCTGGAAACATACCCATAGCAACAGGCCGTATGGCAAGATGAAATGCCTGTTGCCCCAGAGAAACTAGTGGGCGCAGCCTTTCAGCACTTCATAATGGTCGCCGGCGAATTCGCCCAACATCGATTTGACCTTGGGATGCCCCACCGGCTTGCCGGTATCATCGGGGACCAGGTTCTGTTCTGACACATAGGCCATGTAGCTGGTTTCCGCGTTTTCTGCGAGCAGGTGATAAAATGGCTGATCCTTGCGTGGACGCACATCCTCCGGAATGGAGAGCCACCATTCCTCGGAATTTGCAAACTCCGGATCGACATCAAAAATCACACCGCGGAACGGAAAGATTCGGTGCTTGACGACTTGGCCGATGGAGAATTTGGCAGTAGGCATCATGGAGCGAGCGAGTTTTCTGTTTGGGTGCAATGAGCAAAGACTGACAGGGCCTTCCTTGCTCAAGGATGAACAAGATGGCACGCATCTCGTTTGGCGCATTATGACACGAAGTCAGAAACAGTGCAAACTCTGCCACATGGATTTTCCGCTCTGGTTGCCTGACTGATGTCTCGCCGCGACCTGACCTGGAGTCAGGCGTTCCGAATCCGGAAAGGCGCCGAAGCCAAAGGACT
Source organism: Rhodospirillaceae bacterium (assembly GCA_026709535.1). GTDB lineage: Bacteria > Pseudomonadota > Alphaproteobacteria > Bin65 > Bin65 > Bin65. Next base: position 23,609 of record JAPOST010000159.1, on the reverse strand, counting down.
GGCCAGCTTCTCAGTTCAGGAAAGCGCGTTCAGAATGCGGCATCGGCCATCGTCGTGATCGGCTTCTTGCCGGCCTTGATGGAGATGCCAAGGGAGGCCGTCTCCGGAAGCACCTTCTTCATGTAAAAACGTGCGACACTCAGCTTGTCAGCATAGAAGCCGGTCGGATCGTCAGGCTGCTTTTCCAGTGCAACCTTGGCCATGCGCGCCCACATCCATCCAACTGAAACCAGACCGAAAAAGCGCAGATACTCGGTCGCCGCAGCGCCAGCTTCTTCCGGATCATTCGTTCCTTTCTGGGCCAGGAGAAGGGTGATCTGCTGCAGCTGGCCGAAGGCAGCCATCAGTGGCTTGCAGTATTCCTGCATGTTCTTTTCAGTCACGTTGGCAAACAGGAATTCCTGCATGGGATGGAAGAAACGGCGCAGCAGACGCCCGCCGGCTTTTGGCATTTTTCGTCCGACCAGATCCAGCGCCTGGACGCCATTTGTACCTTCGTAAATCTGCGTAATCCGGGCATCGCGTACGAATTGCTCAACGCCGTGTTCGTGAATGAAGCCATGACCGCCATAGACCTGGACTGCAAGGTTTGCCGCGTCAAACCCATGGTCTGTGAACATTGCCTTCACGACTGGCGTGATCAACGCCACAAAGTCGTCGGCCTCGGCGCGCGCCGTCTCGTCTCCATGCCTGTCGGAAATGTCGAGATGCATGCCGGTCCAGTAGGCGAGGACGCGCGCTCCTTCCGTGATGGCTCGCTGCCTCAACAGCATGCGCCGAACATCTGGATGGACGATGATCGGATCAGCAGCCTGAGCCGGGTACTTGACCCCGATCAGCGACCTCCCCTGCACCCGCTCCTTCGCATAGTCGACGGCATTCTGATAGGCGACCTCGGCAAGGCCCAGACCTTGTATGCCGACGCCAAGGCGAGCAGCGTTCATCATGGAGAACATGGCTCGCATGCCCTTGTGTTTCTCGCCGACAAGCCAACCCTTGGCATTGTCCAGATTGATGACACAGGTAGACGACGCCTTGATCCCCATCTTCTTCTCGATAGAGCCACAACGGACGCCGTTGCGCGGACCCGGCGCCCAGTCGTCCCCGGCCGACTTGGGCAGGAACTTCGGCACGAGGAACAGGCTGATACCCTTGACGCCCGGAGGCGCATCGGGGAGTTTCGCCAGGACCAGATGGATAATGTTGTCCGTCAGGTCGTGCTCGCCGGCGGAAATGAAGATCTTCGTGCCGGTAATGGTATAGCTGCCGTCTTCATGCGGATGCGCCTTGGTTCGAATGAGGCCGAGGTCGGTGCCGCAATGCGGCTCCGTAAGACACATGGTGCCAGACCACTCGCCTGCCGTGATCTTGGGCAGGTAAAGGTCTTTGAGATCGTCGTCAGCCCACTTTTCGATGGCGTTGTAGGCGCCGTGGCTCAATCCGGGGTACATGCCGAAGGCCATATTGGCGGAGCAGATCATCTCCTCCACTGCGAAGCCAACGACCTTGGGCATGCCTTGTCCGCCATACCGCGGATCATTTGCAAGACCCGTCCAGCCGCCTTCGACAAACATGTCGTAGGCCTCCTTGAAACCCCCAGGAGTCCGCACGACACCATTTTCATAGTGGCAACCCTCTTCGTCGCCAGTCAGGTTCAGCGGCTGAAGTTCGTTTTCACATAACCTGGCGGCTTCCTGAAGGATGGCGTGTACCAGATCGGTCGTAGCGTCTTCATAACCTTTCAGGCTGGTGACGTTTTCCTCGTAACCGAGGACTTCGTTCAGCACGAAACGCATTTCGTCGACGGGCGCCTTGTAAACGGTCATGGGTTTCCTCTCGCCTTGGGCGCGAGATCAATTGCGAAGCGGCTCGCCCGTATCGAGCATATGTTCAATACGGGCAAGCGTCGCATTGGTCTTCAATAGTTTGATGAAGCTCTCTCGCTCCAGTTCGTAGAGCTTGTCTTCGGAGACCGTTTCCGTGATGTCAGTTTTGCCACCAGTCAGAATGTTGCCGACCTCGCCGGACACCACAGTATCATGCGGCAACGCCACTCCCCGCAGGCGAAAATCCTCAATGGCCAGATCCAGTGCAGCCTTGCCGCTGGGGCCCGGCAGATTGAGCTCCATTCCTGCGGGCCTGACATAGCCGTCGACCATCGACAGCGCCTTCTGTTTGGCATCGTGAAGCAGGCGATCGCGGTTGAAGGTAACGCCGTCACTCTTGCGCAGGATCAGCATGTCTCGGGCTTCCTGGGCCGATTTCGCCACGGTTGCGGTCGAGATATACTCGAAGGCCTTGGCGATCGGCGGCAGTGGCCCGGCCGGTCGCTTCGTGTTGAGCATGTGGCGGGTGACCATTTCCTTGCAGCCGCCCCATCCAGGCACGACGCCGATTCCGGTCTCGACCAGACCGGTATAGGTTTCGGCGTGCGCCTGAACCGCCGCCGAGTGGAGCAGCAGTTCGCATCCGCCGCCCAGCGCCATGCCGGACGGCGCAGCAACAACCGGGAAGTCGGCGTATTTCATCGACTTCATGACCTGCTGGCCGTTCTCGATCATGGTTTCGATCATCGGCCAGACACCGACATTTGCGGCAAACAAGGCCATGCCAACATTGGCGCCAACGGAAAAGTTGCTACCTTCGTTATAAACGACCAGCGCCTTGTATGCGTCATCCTTGGCGACCAACTTCAGACCCTTTTCGAGCATCGCCGTGACATCGGGATCAATGGCGTTCATCTTGGTGTGGATTTCGAAACAGATGACGCCGTCGCCAATATTCCAGAGGCTCGCGGAGCCGTTCTTCTCGATCGGTGCTGACGTGCGCTTGATGTCCTCCAGGAGCAGTACACCGTTCGGTCTCTCTACCCGATGATAGCTGCCGTCGACACCGAAGAAACACAGATGGCCGTCTTGGACCTTGTAGAAGCTGCCGTCGCCCACTTCATCAAGCAGCGGTGGCACGTCCCTTCCTTCTTCGCGCAGACGGTCGGCAACGTATCTCGGGCCAAGACGGTCCGCCAATTCAAAGGGTCCCCACTTCCAGGCGTAACCCAGACGCATGCCTGCATCGATATCTGCGAGGGTATCCGCAATCTCCGGAACCAGGGAGGCGCTATGTGCGATGACTTTGGACAACACCTGCCAGGCCCACCGCCCACCGCGATCTTCATGTTCGACCAAGGCGCGCATGTTCTTCGCACCGACCTGCGCACTCTCAAGCTCTGATGGCTCGGATCTGCTGTACTCGCCGGTTTCAAGGTCGATCGACTCCCTGATCTTGCCGACGCCGTTGATCCGGTAAAAGCCGCCTTTGCCCTTGCGGCCCGTATACCCTTCTTCGACCATCTTCAGGACCAATGGCAATTCCTGATAGTCGAGAACGTACGGATCGTCATCCGGCAAGTTAGTGACCATGCTGACGGCCACATGGCGCATCAGGTCGATACCGACCAGATCCATCAGGCCGAATATGCCCGTCTTCGGCACACCCATCGGCTTGCCGCCAACAGCGTCAGCCTCTTCGACGGACAGGCCCGTCTCGATCGTCTGTTTAATGGCCGTCTGGATCCAGTAGCCGCCAATTCGATTGGCAATGAAGCCAGGCGTGTCGTTGCAGGCGATAACGGTCTTGCCAAGCATGACGTCACTGAAGTCACGCACGGCTTTCACCGTCTCAGGATCGGTCCGCGCACTGGAGACGATTTCCAGCAAGCGCATGTAACGGGGCGGATTGAAGAAATGCGTGATGAAGAAGTTCTGCGCGAAGCCGTCTTCAACCCCTTCCAGGAGCCGCGCCAAAGGAATGGTCGAGGTGTTGGAAGTCACTGCGGCGCCGGTCTTCCGGTGCGCTTCAATCTTCCTGTAGACGTCGCGCTTGATATCAAGCCGCTCGGTGACGGCCTCGACGATCCAGTCGCAGTCACCGAGTTTCTCCAGGTCATCTTCCAAGTTGGCCGGCTCAACCAGTTTGGCATTCTGCTTGTGCATGAAAGGCGCTGGATCCTGCCCAAGCATTTTGGCAATCGCGCTGGATGCCAGCGTATTTCTGTTGGTGGTGCCCTCCGGCACGATATCCATAAGCAATACCGGCACACCGGCATTCGCAACCTGAGCGGCAATTCCGCTGCCCATTACGCCGGCACCGATAACGGCGAGTTTCCTGATCTCCATGTCCCCCAGCCTTTTTGCAGGCAATGTGCCCTCTATCAGCCACCTGATCAATTTTCTTCGTCAATCTGGCGACAGTGTGGCCGTCGCGCCACGACCGGAAGGGTCTAAGCCGTTGCCTCAAGCACGGTTGCTATCCCCTGCCCACCACCAATGCACATGGCGGCGACAGCATATTTCCCACCTTCGCGCTGGAGCGTGGCAGCAGCTTTGCCGGTGATCCTGGCACCCGAAGCACCGAGCGGATGACCAATCGCCAGGGCGCCGCCGTCAAGGTTCACCTTGACCGGATCGATACCCAACTCGTGGATGGACGCCAGAGACTGTGACGCGAAGGCCTCGTTCAGTTCCATGAGATCAATGTTGTCCATGGCGATGCCAGCGCGGGCCAACGCCTTGCGGGTGGCTTCCACCGGGCCCATGCCCATGATTTCCGGCTCCAGCCCGGTCGTGGCAATGGCCTTGATCCGGGCCAGCTTGACCAGGTCGTGTCTGGCCGCATAATCTTCGGTGCAGATCAGCGTGGCCGCGGCGCCGTCTGTCAGCGGTGAAGAGGTGCCAGCGGTCACCGTGCCGTCTTGCAGGAAAGCAGGCTTCAGGTCGGAAAGAGCTTCCACCGTCGAATCTGGACGAATGATGCCATCCTCGGACACGATGCCGTTGTCCGGGGTTTCGATCGGCACGATCTCGTCCTTGAACATGCCGGCATCGCGGGCGGCCGCAGCATGGTGATGGGAAGCGACAGCAAATTCCTGTTGCGCGTCGCGGGTCACCTGATATTTCTCGGCGATTGTTTCCGCCGTCCGACCCATGGAGTGATAGGTCTCGGGCCATTTGGCCATCAGGCTCGGGTTCGGCGCCGGATTAAATCCACCCATCGGCACACGGGTCATGCTTTCGACACCGGCGGCGATGTAGGCATCGCCGGCGCCCATTGTCAGCATGCCGGCGGCATTGTGGATCGCCTGCATGGAAGAGCCGCACCACTTGTTGACGGTGGTGCCTGCAGTTTTTACCGGCAGGTTAGCCAGGAATACGGCGTAGCGGCCAATATTCATCCCCTGTTCGCCCTCCGGCATGGCGTTGCCGACAATAATCTCCTCGATGTCTTCACCGTTGACGCCAGTCTCTTCGATCAACCCCCTGATGACCGCGGCCACGAGTTCGTCCGGCCGAACCTTGGTGAGCGCGCCCTTGTTGGCTAGGTGGAAAGGCGAGCGCTTGTAGCCCGCAATGACGATGCTTTTTTCCATTAGTTCTGCTGGTCCTTGGAGTAGGATATCGGGTTGCTCAACGGGGTGATGGCATCACGGCTCGCACGACGGAAGACTCGGCGGCCCCTGGTGATTTCGATCAGCAGGGCTGCGTCCAGAGTTCGTGCAGTTACGTCGCACGTTTGGCTGCTCGTTCGACTGGTCAGTCGGCGAATTGTTGGTGAGATGGAAGACGGAGTCACAGGCTTCCTCAATCATACTACCTCTGAGTTTTTCCTGCAGTGGCGGGGGCATCAAGTTATGGTCCTCCATCGGGAATTTGACACCGAACATAGAGAGACCCATAGCCTAGAATGAGACCCTCCGCCGACTACAGGAAGAAACTCTCAGTCACTTGAACCGATTGTCAAATCAACCAATGGCAGCAGCTTGCGAATTGCGTCCATGACTTCGCTGACAATATCCATCTGTTCCTCCAAGGGACTTGTCACGTCCACGGCGGGGACTTCCACTCTGAAGATGTCCGATTTCCGATCTTTCTCGCCAGACGGCATGAATGTGACACCGGACGGAGCATCATCCGCTGATGCCTTGCCGACATGGTCGCGATAAAACGTAAGATCGATACAAGCCTGATTGTACTTCCAGGCAATCTGGACGTTGGTAGGCGTCCGATGAGGTTTTATGATGAAGCCCCATTTTTCATCCGTAATTTTATGATTGAACCCCTCATTCAAGGAGCAAAGGTATGCCCGCAACTCGGATGAAAACCTGCTGATTTCCTCGCAGCCTGCCGATTGCGAAGCGGAAAGACACTCCAGACAGGACCTCAGCGCCCTGGCCCTCCAACTTGCGCGGAAGCCCGAGACGGACTCAAACCATTCCAAAACAGTCTCCAGTGAAATCCTCAGATCCCATGGATCATCCTCCGGAACTTTAGCCAGATAGCTCTCCGGCGCGCACAGAACGATGAAGCTCTTGTCTGCACACTTCTTTTTGACAAGCTTCTCTGCTCTTTCCCTATACCGTTCTGCCTGACGGTCAGTGAATTGCGCCGCAACCTTGTCTTCGATCAGAATGGCAATTTTGCTTCCGTCCGATTCCACGAATGCTAGAACATCCGTCTCACCCCATTTCTTGCCAGTTCTTTCCCATTCGGAGTGCCTTGCATCAAGGAGCGTGCAATTCGCCAAGCCAAGATGTTTGACAAACCAGGCAAGAAATCCTGTATCGCTGGACAACTCCTCCAAGAGGATCAGGTCCAAGTCACGTTCTGTTAGTTTGTAGGGCGCTTCTGCCATTTCACCCTCCTACTGTCGCACACTGACCAGAAAGTCTTTGGAATAACCGAACCCTATGGTTTCACGAAATCAACTGGTAATTTTTTCAATAAAAAGGCGCAATCAGCATAACGTCTTTCCGGATACCGCAAACTACTGATTGCCTTTTTCTTTATGGAATCAAGCGGCTTTCGGAATATGGGAATTCAGTTGTAGCCTTTTTCACTAAAGAATGATGCTGGGGTTGCGCAGATTCTGATCGCAATCGATCAGATTGACCTGCTTAGCAACAATCCGCCAGCCATTGTCTTCCGTCCGCAGGTGATGACGGTTGCATCCTGCGAACCGGCGGGTATCACCCCGACGGAACTCCGTCGTCTGGAAGACCGATCGGACCATGATGTCCGAACCGTTCGGTCCATGGAAGGTGGCGACGTTGGAGATCATTCGACTTGTCCGCGAGGCTGGCTGTTGGGACCAGGCGGCATCTGTCTGAAGCCGAAATACACGGTCTTCCAGGCGGCGGCGATCATCGAAGGTAATGGTGATTTCCTTGCGTGGATCGCCGGCCTCCGGCGTCGAGGGAATCCAGTAGGCGCATTCGGCAACAAACAGGGCAAGCCAATCATCCAGGCGTTGCTCGTCCAGAATTCGGGCCTCATGTTCCAAGAACGCCCGGCATGAATTGCGGATTCCGACGTCCAGTATTTCCCGAGAATCCTCCCAACAATCCTCAAACGCGGCAATCGTGTCTGCGTAGTACTGGTCCGTGAGATACAAGGATGTCTCAGGCACGTCGATCATCGCTGCAGCGCCAGGGTCGGTTGCGCTGTCATCAGGTCCGCCCAGACCTTGTAGGTCTCCCTCATGAAGACTTCATCGGTTGCCGGACCGATGACAGTGCCATCGTCCAGATGCTTGAAGCGGTCAGGCAGGTTCAGCCCCCGGTGCATGTAGACCCATTCGTCCTCGATGACATGAAGGCCAGCCTGTATTTCCTCGAAATTCGTGAGGTCGTCGACTTCGCCGAAATTCGGAAAGCTTTCCTGGGTGCGCATGCGCATCGCGTTGATGTCGTCCGCCAGGCCTTCCAGAAAGCCGTCATCGTCGACGATCGCCGTACCGAACCACGTCGTGTCCGTTTCGTCGACAGCGAGCGGCTGGAAAACCTGGATGTGGTTGCCAAGGATTGACAGATTGGGGAAAATATTGATGTTCACTGGCTCCGAACAGGCAAGATCTAGCGCAGCATCCGCCCGGTCGCCCAAGTGGTCCCGGATGCGCGCCTCGTAGGCCTCCATGCCGGGAAAGTGTCCTTCGATCTCCCAGAGTGCGCCGGGCAGAACTTCCTGATCTTCGTTGCAGATGTTCGGCCGCTTGTTCTTGTAGTGATGACCGTTGCCCAGATAGTGAACGTACATGGGCGCGTCGTCGGGCTTGTCCTTGTAGAATGCCATGCCCTTGGCCTCTTCCGACATCAGCCGGTTTTCCATCTGCAGAAGCGATCGATGCGAGAAGACGACGTGATAGCCGTCAGCAGCATTGTCGTAGGCCAATTTCCAATTGCCCTTGAACTTCAGTCGGTTTGCTTCGCACAAGCGGATTACACCGCCAGGATGACGATCCAGCCATTCGTCCAGCGGCTGGCGAGCAGGACCCAGATAGTCAGTCAGAAGCGGCGCCGCGAGATTGAGCGTGCCAAAGATGAACCCGCGATAACTTTCGACTCGCGGCATCTGGGCCAGATTGAAGCGGGTGTCCTTGAAATCCGTGGCATAGCCGTCTGGCCACGGTACGCCGTTCAGGGTGCCGGAGTTACGAAAGCTCCACCCATGGTAGGGGCATTGAAAGGTTCGGGCTGATCCGACAGGTTGTCGGCACACCGTCGCGCCGCGGTGGGGGCAACGGTTGAACAAGGCTCTGAGTTCGCCCTGCGAATCCCGTACGACGATGATGGGCCGCCGGCCGAGGCGGCCCAGAACAAAGTCGTCGTTGTTCGGGACCTGGCTTTCGTGCGCCAGATAGACCCAGACACCTCCGAATATCTTCTCCATCTCCGCTTCGAAGATGGCGGGGTCGGTGTAAATCAAGCGGTGAACACGATCTTCGTGGATCAGGGCGCTGTAGTCTGTTTCATCGGCCATCCTTGGCCGAGAACGGAGATGGTAGTCGATCCGGCTCACGGGTTTCTCAAGCCTGCCAGAAGATGTGATCAGAAGGCATCAAAATATTCGTCCTGCTCCCATTGTGATACCGCCTCACCCTCGTGCCTGCCGCCGCTCCCTTCGAAGCGGGCGATTTCGGCGCGTTTCAGGATGAGATAGTAGTCCAGGTAGCGCTGACCGAACTGGTCTGCAAACAACTCGCTTGCTTCCAGGGTCTCCAACGCATTGGGCAGCGTGTTCGGCAATTTTGGAACGTCGGCATTATAAGGGTCCTCTTCCGGCGGTGGCGGCGTGAGTCTGCGGTCGATGCCGTCCAACCCGGCCGCGATTTGTGATGCCACAAAGAGGTAGGGATTGGCGGCGGCTTCCCCTGCGCGGTTCTCGATGCGGGTTGCCGGCGGATCGTCCTTCCCGCCCAGAACCCGCAGCATCACGCCCTTGTGGTCATGGCACCAGGTTGGACGGTCCGGGGCAAGCGAGTCCGGGCGAAAGCGGCGATAACCATTGATTGTTGGCGTGGAAAAAGCCGTCGCCGCGGCAGCATGGTGCATCAGTCCCGCCAGAAAGGCCATCCCGAAGGGCGACAGCGCCGCGGTGCTGTCCTGCGGTGTCCACAGGTTCCGGCCATCATCCGCATCGACCACCGACTGGTGCAGGTGCCAGCCGTTCGGATAGGCACCGGGCAGCTTTGGCCAGCACATGAAGGAGGCATGAAAGCCTTCGCGGCAGCACACCTGACGGACGGCAGAACGGAAGAGGAAACAGGCGTCGGCTGCCTTGAGCGCCTCCTGTGGTGCAAACGTACATTCAAACTGACCGCTGCCCCATTCGTTTTCGATGGATCGAAGCGGCAGGCCCAAGGCCCGGCAGGTCGCCTCAATCCGGCTCAATAGGGGTTGCACGCGATCGATTACCCCTTCTGCATGATACGAAAACCCCGGCTCGAACGGACGGACGGCAACGGCGCGGCCACGGTTACCTGGTTCGCCGATTTCGCTCTCTTCAAGAACGTCCAGTCGATTTTCCGGCAAGCGGCTGAGGTGCCATTCGATCTCAAGGCCGACGTTCAGGATCTGGCCGCGCTCTGCCAGTCGGCGGGCCTGTTTTCGCAGGATTTGGCGGCTGGAGAAGAAGAAAGGCTGGCCGTCGGTAAAATACTCGTCGCACAGAACCCATCCGACTCCCTCAGCCCAGGGCAGGGCGCAGAACGTCGACAAGTCGGGCACCAGGATCAGACTGGGCGAGCCAGTCATTTCCGTCAGGCCCATGCCACCACCCGGCGTGAAGGATTTGAACAACCTGCCGCCCGAGGCATCGAGCGTGAACGTGGCTACGTTGGATCCGTATCCGTCTTCCAACGCACTGCGGAAGGCGGCCGCGGTCACCATCTTGGCACGGGCATGACCGTGGCTGTCCGACCAGGCCATGCGCACGAGACGGATCCCTTCGGCATCCAGACGATGCGCGATGTCCGACACCCGGATCGCGTCGTCTGGCGCTGCCAAGCCATGCCTCTGGATAAATCCCTTCACACGCTGCCGATCCGCTCATTGGTATTCGATGACCATAAATCGGCTAACGGTTTCTGCAAGGCAACCCCAATTCCGGAAGCGGTGTTGTCAATTTTCGGGATGAACATGTCTGATCGGCGAATTCAGGTGTCCGGCTTGCGGCATCATGGTCGCCCGACTCTGGATCGGATTCTGGAAACGCCAGACGATGGTGGGACCGCCGCTGACCGTCGCGAACGGCGTCCCGTCGGACGCAAATGCCTGTACCGGAATATCGCAACCCACCCGGCGCAAGCCGTACAACAAGCCGGCATGGGTGTTGCCGGAGCCCGAAGCGACGAAGATTTCATCTGGCTGTGTCTCCAGCGCCGCCCGGTTGTTTGACGAGTTCTTCTGCTGCCACGACATAGCCCAGCGCACCAAGGGGCGGATGATCAGGGCGCAGGCAGATTACATACGGGACTTGGCCGTTCTGTTTCAGGCTATCGGCGATTTCTTCAAGTTGGTGGTTGGCGCCAACCTCGTCATCGCCTCCCGCATGCTGGTGTAGAGTGGTGCCCAGAAGCGTATCAAGCAGAACGTTTCCTGATCGAAGACAGTCTTGATCCCGCCTTGCCAATCGGCTTTCAAGCTGGATATGAACACCTATCCCGACTTTCCGGGACGCGGCAGCGGTTGCCCCAAAATTGGATTGGCCGGCGCCTGTAACAAGCACGGTATCTGCCCCCTTGAGTTCGGACGTCGCCAATGTAGAATTCAAGCTGTCGCACCTTTAGTTACCGCCGACGGCGAGATCGTTGGCATCGTTCCGCTTGACGAGGATTGATGCTGCGCCCGCGGCGGCCGCCAGGTTTGGCTGCGACTCCAGAGGAGTCGGGTCAGGCCAAAGAATCATTCGGGGAATTTCGTGCAGCCGGTCCTGCAAACTGGGCCCTCCTTGTTTGTCCCGGCGCACCCGCCGCATGGACGGTTTCGTGCTGGCCCGTATAACCGCCTCCCAATACGCCCCCCATGACATGCCGAGACTGTTGAGATGACCCAGAAGGGCAACGTTAAGAAAGTGGTACTGGCTTATTCCGGTGGCTTGGATACTTCCGTAATCCTGCGCTGGCTGAAAGACACCTACAACTGCGAAGTGGTGACCTTCACTGCTAACTTGGGGCAGGACGAGGAGTTGGAGCCAGCCAGAAAGAAAGCGGAAATGCTGGGGATCAAGGAGATATACATTGAGGACCTGCGCGAGGAATTCACCCGGGACTATGTCTTTCCGATGTTCCGCTCCAACGCGCTTTACGAAGGAACCTATCTTCTCGGGACCTCCATTGCCCGGCCACTGATCGCCAAGCGTCAGATCGAGATTGCTGTTGAAACCGGCGCAGATGCCGTCTCCCATGGCGCCACCGGCAAGGGGAACGACCAAGTCCGGTTTGAACTGAGCTATTACGCGCTGAAGCCGGATATCAAGATCATTGCACCTTGGCGCGAATGGGACCTGACCAGCCGGACCAAGCTGATCGATTTTGCCGAAAGGCATCAGATCCCGGTGCCCAGGGACAAGCAAGGGGAACCGCCGTTCAGTCAGGATGCCAATCTGCTGCATATTTCTTCGGAAGGAAAAGTCCTGGAGGAACCGTGGGAGGGGGCAGATTACGATCTGATCCTGACCCGCATGGTCTCACCGATGGATGCTCCAGACGCGCCGACCGAGATTACCATCGACTTCGAAAAGGGCGATCCGACGGCCATCAATGGCGAGAAGATGACCCCCGCAACGCTGCTGACCAAGCTCAACGAACTGGGCGGCAAGAACGGCATCGGCGCCATCGATATTGTCGAGAACCGGTTCATCGGCATGAAATCTCGGGGAGTCTACGAAACGCCGGGCGGCACTATCCTGTTGCATGCCCGCCGCGCCATGGAATCCATCACGCTGGAACGAGGCGCGTCACACATGAAAGACGAGATGATGCCCAAATACGCCGAACTGGTCTACAACGGCTTCTGGTTCGCGCCGGAGAGAGAGATGCTGCAGGCGGCAATCGATTGCGCCAGCAAGCGGGTCAATGGCACGGTGCGTCTGAAGCTCTACAAGGGAAATGTCATCGTCACCGGTCGCAAATCACCGAACAGTCTCTATGATCAGGACATTGTCACGTTCGAAGAAGATGCTGGCGCCTATGACCAGCGGGATGCCGAAGGGTTTATCCGTCTGAATGCGTTGCGGCTGAGATTGTTGGGTCGGCAGGCAGGATAATTGCTTCTACCAGCGAAACGGACCAACCCCAATGATGTGCCGGTGGCCGCCGAGGAAAATGACATAGAGGGCAATTCCGAGCGCGGGCCGCCACAGACCGATGTCTTTCCAGTCGATGGCCGTGCGCCCCTGGATGGCAGCGACAAACGGCATGGCGGATGTTCGCATGGCGTAGGGCCCCTACAACGCGCCCTTGATCTGCATTTTCTTTCGATCCTGTAACGGCATGCCCGCCAAGGCGAGTACGGTCATGCCGCCAGCCATCCAAATGGTCGCAAGATCGCCGCGTGCCAGCAAGTGGCTGATGCCCCATAGGGCGATGCTCCAGAACAGCGGGTGTCGGGTGATGGTCATAATCCCGATCGCTGTCGTCCCAGACTCAAGCGCGCGGTCGCCGCCAGCCATTGCCGGATTCGGGGTCGTGAGTGACGTCACAAGCAGGATAAAGGCAAGAGGCATGATGATCAGGGGCGCCCATTTCAATGCCGGGGGCGGAGTCCACCCTGCCTCAAATGGTGCTGCAGCGTATGCCAACAGCAACCATAGGAAAGCCGCCCCGGACAACAGTGAGAAGCCTGTTGTAATAACCCTTTCGCCAACGCGTCCAACCACAAAAGCGCGCAATGTCGTACTGGAGAGGATATGGATACAGACAAAGACAATGACGGCATAGGACACATGATCGACGGAACCAGTCATGACAAGCCATTCTCCAAAATGTCGGCATCAAGCACACATTAGACAGCATTAGCCGCTCTTCAGCTATCGGCAACGATGCATCGGCGTTCAGTTCCAGGATGTGGTGCGGGTCAAGTCAATGTCCAAAGGATCGAGGTCATTCCAAGACAGCACGTTGCGCGCGTGCCCCCAATCACGAGTCTGGCGGTTAATCAAGCTATGCCTTGCGATCCGGTTGTTCTCAGCGCGGTGTGCAGACGGAATTTTTGCGAAGTTCTCATGCGCTGCAGACAGCTCTGGTGTTGGCGCAACACCACCGTGAAATCGGGCTATCCAGACGCTGTTTCCGTTTTTGTGTCGGGCATGTCCGAGCAAGCAGAGCGGAGTCGCTTACTGGCCAATGCGTTGCAACCGCCAGATCGGCGATATGGTTTGTGGATCGCCGGTGTGGTCCGACAGACTAAACCTCGGGCTCGTCAACGCCAGCCGTGTTGCAGACGGCAGTAATCGTATTGGCCAGCAGGCAGGCGATTGTCATGGGGCCGACGCCGCCTGGCACTGGCGTGATGGCCCCAGCGACATATAGAGCGCTTCCGAAGTCCACGTCGCCTACCAAGCGCATCTTTCCCTCTGCGGCACCGGGCCGGGTGTCCGGAACGCGGTTGATGCCGACATCGATGATGGTTGCGCCCGGCTTCACCCAGTCGCCCGACACCATGCGCGGCCGGCCGACCGCAGCGACGAGAATGTCGGCGCGGCGGCACTCGTCTGCCAGATTGCGGGTGCGGGAATGGGCAATGGTTACCGTGCAACTCTCTCTCAGAAGAAGCTGCGCCATCGGCTTGCCAACGATGTTGGAACGACCCAGTACCAGGGCACGCTTGCCGGAAAGATCGCCCAGCCACTTCTTCAGCATCATCAGGCAGCCGCGCGGCGTACAAGGCGTCAGCCCCTTGCCACCGGTCGCCAGCCGTCCGGCGTTGATTACATGGAAGCCATCGACATCCTTTTCCGGATTGATGGCGTCCAGAACCACATCTTCGCAAATCTGGTTCGGCAAGGGCAGCTGTACGAGGATGCCGTGGACGAGGGGATCATTGTTAAGTTGCCTGATCAATGCAAGAAGCGTCTCCTGATCAATATCGTTCGGCAGATTATGTTCGAACGAGTTCATCCCCACTTCTACCGTCGATCTTCCCTTGTTGCGGACGTACACTTGGCTGGCCGGATCCTCGCCCACCAGAATGACTGCCAAGCCAGGCGTGATGCCGTGCAACTCCTGCAAGGTCGCCACTTGGCGGCTGACACTCTTGCGCAGGCTGGCGGCAAAGGCCTTGCCGTCGATAATGCTGGCTTCAGCCATGTCCGGAGCCTCTCTAGCGATCCGGGCCGAGCCCGAACTTCCGTCCGATTGGAACAACCGGCTCTTTAATGGTCAAGGCCTTGCGCGCTTCCTTCCGGCCAGACGCCAAGGCGATCCCCTTTCCGGCGAATGCCGGGCTTTCGAATACAGTGTGATCGACATTGCTGCTTTTCGCCGCGGCCTTGGCGAAAGCCTTCAGAGCACTGACGTCGGCCGCATTCGTTCCGTCAGACCTGATAACGCTGCAGCGGGGCTGGTTGCGGCTCGATTCCCAAGACAGTTCCCCATGGCACGCCGGAGGCGTCAGTTTGCGAGAACCCCGCCACAGGCCGGGACATAGGCATATTCCAGCAGCAGGCTGCGGACGACCCAGATACCGATGAAAATGATGATGGGAGAGAAATCAAGCGCGCCGGTGTGCGGCAACATTCGACGCACTGGCTGCAGTAGCGGCTCAGTCACTCTTTGAAGGGCTTCGTAAACGATATTGACGAAGCGGTTATAGGCGTTGATCACGCCGAACGACATCAACAGACCGAGAATGATGTAGATGACCAGGACCCAGGAATAGAGATTCAGGATCAGATCGATCAGGCGAACCAGCGTACACATCAGGGGGTGAAAGCTCCGTCATGTCATGGCGACCGCATTCCAAACTGTCGAACGCAGCGCTCATGTTGGAATTATGGACTCTCGAACCGGCAGGCGCCAGCCGTCGCCTACGCGACGATTCGGCGTTGGCCTCAACAGGGCATCAGCTTGACTCGGCAGCAACCAATATCTCATATCCGCGCACTCGCAGGCATACCCCAATGCAGGATCGAAAAATGTCTGCGCAACGATCCTTTGGTGCGGGGCCGTAGCTCAGCCGGCAGAGCGTCGCGTTCGCAATGCGAAGGTCAGGGGTTCGATTCCCCTCGGCTCCACCAGATATTCGTGTCACTCCTCCGTCAACCAATTTCGCCTGGAACCGTTTCCTCGGGAGCATCGAAAGGGTACAGTCGCGAGGTCGCCGATACGGATCGAAGATATCCCCCATGCCGAAACGCTTATCCCAGGAACAGGTCGATCACTATCACGAGAATGGTTTTGTTGCGCCCCTTAAAGTCCTGAGTTCGGAGGAAGTAACGCGGTTGCGCGCGGAACTGGAGCGACACGAGGCAGAAGCCGGCAAACCGATGGACTTTCCGGAAAAATCAAAGTCCTACCTGCTGTATCGCTGGGCTGACGAAATCGTGCATCATCCAGCTGTTCTGGACACCGTCGAAGATATCATAGGGCCGGATATCCTGGTCTATCATCAGACCATCTGGATCAAGGAACCAGGGACACCGAGCTACGTGCTTTGGCACCAAGACGGAAAGTATTTCTTCTTGGAACCGCATCTGCACATCACGGCCTGGGTCGCGCTGTCTGACGCCAGCGCAGAGAGTGGATGTATCCATGTACTGCCCGGCAGCCACAAATGGGGCGACTTCGAGCATGAGGACGATACCGGCGACTCCAATATGATCAAACGCGGTCAGGGCATACCGAAGTTGTTCGACGACCAGACTGGCGTCCCAATGGAATTGCAGCCCGGCGAGATGTCTTTACACCATACGGACCTGATCCACTGTTCCCGCGGCAATGGCGGCGGTGACCGGCGGATTGGTGTAGGAACGAGTTACATTCCTGCGTCGGTCAATCAGATCGGCGCGCCGAAGCGCACCGCCCTGACAGTGCGCGGTCAGGCGCGTACTGGCGTCTTCGGCGAGGAAAAGCGTCTGGTTCACGAAATGAGCAAAGAAGCCAAGGCTGCTCATGCCCGTTCGGTCAGCCTGTTCCGCCAGCTACAGGACTCTGGTTCGTTCCTGGACGAGGCTTCCTGAAACATCCTCTGCATAACGCTTGCCTCGTCTTGTGACTGATTTCCGCGAATTGCGATGCCGTCGGGAGGGATCGCCACGCCAGCACTTGAAATTTTCCTGTGCGCCTGAACTTGACGCAATACATCAACGCTTCTCAATTGTGTCTGTAGCAGGACAGGGTATGGACCACCCTGTTTTCAAGGAGGATAAGGTTCATGACAGTCGCTGATACGATCCGAGAAAAACTGACCAGAGCCTTTTCCCCGGCGGTTTTGGAAATCATTGATGAGTCGCATTTGCACGCCGGCCATGTTGGCGCCCGAACGGAGGGCGAGAGCCATTTCCGGGTACATATGACGTCTGCGGCGTTTGATGGCGTTAGCCGCATTGAGCGGCAGCGACAGGTTCATAAGGTGTTGGCGGACGAACTGGCTGGGCCTATCCACGCTTTGGCGTTGAAAATTGATTCGGCCTGACGCGACTTCTGGTCAAGTAACGTAAAAGGGCCAGCCTGAAACCGCGCTTCGCAAGTCACGCCACGCCATCAAAAGTGGGCCCATCATCTGCAGCGGCTGATTGTCTTGATGTCCGGCGCAACGAAGCTCGTTCGGTCGGTGTGCGGGCGTCGTGGATGCGCAGGCTGAGCACAACCCTGCCTCGTCCCAGTGCAGGTTGATCGCTTCCAGAAGCCGTGCCAGGTCAAAATCGGCAGGGACGCAGCGCCGCTTCGTTGTTGCCGACAATGAAGTATGTGCGCCATCCCGAAGATGAGCCTCGGTTTCCGACCCGGCGGCGCATTTGGAGTATGTCAGCCAATCATCTGGCTCTGCAAGAACGCGCCGGTTCTCCGGGGTGATCAGTCGAGGCGCATCAGGATGCCCGGAATGGTCACGGCACCCACGATCAGGCGGTATCGAATCGGCTGCGCGGCAGAGGACGTTGGCTCAATCCCTCCGCTGGCATGAATGCGTGAACGGTGCAACATTCAACCTGCGCCCGCCAGGCGATTGCTGCCCCTGGATGCTGCACGCGCCGGAAACAGATCGACCGGGTCGGCTACTCTTTTCCAGACAACAACCCAACTAATGAAGGTCATTTCTTGGGCGCGCGGAACACCGAATGGCACCCGCCACAACCAAGCTTGGCTGTCTTGCCGAACTGTACGCCGGTCCTGGCCATGTCGCCGGATTCGGCAACTTTCGCAAGTGCGCCGGCTTCGGTCTGCAGCACATCGGCCGCCGCCCTGAACTTGTCCATCTGCTGCCATATTTCGGGCTTGGCTCGGGTCTTGCCGGTTTCTGTCCCCTTCGGGAACAAGGAGGCGAACGCCGGAGACAACGCGGCGATGGCCCGGGCGTGCGCCGAGATCAACTTCCCGTTCTTCGCAGCCATACCGGCCTTGATGCCGCTCATATGAGCGCCCATCGACCACATGATAGCCTTGCGGGCAAAGATCGTTTTCCCCGGATCACTGGCTTGGGCAGGAACAAGCCATGCAACACCCGCCAGCATCATGCCGGCAAGGGCGGACATCAAGACGAGCAGTCTGGCCATCGACAATCTCCCGAAAACGATTCATTGCACAGAAACATGCATCCTACAGGATCGAACGACAAAGTCCACGCTGACGCGTCATCCGATGTCAGGCTGGTCTGTCGCCGGCTTCCTGACAATCGCCGCCACGGAATTGGAACGCAAACAGTTGACAAGAAAGCTGGTTGTCGGAAGCATGATACCTTACGACAAGCTGTTTCTTGGCAAGACGTAATCAGGGATTAGGGAGGTGCCCTTGAGCCTGTTTCCCCGCACCGTCTGTGTATTCTGTGGCTCTCGACCAGGCGTGAGCAGTACGTGGCTGGCCGCGGCCAGCGCCTTGGGGCAAGGCCTGGCGGAACGCGGAATTGATCTGGTCTATGGCGGGGGGTCTGTTGGCTTGATGGGCGCGTCCGCCGCCGCGGCCATGGCACATGGCGGCAAGGTGGTCGGAATCATTCCGCGGGATTTGGAAAACCGGGAGAAGGGTAAACGCGACCTCACCGAACTGCATGTTGTAGAATCGATGCACGAACGCAAGTTGATGATGGCTCAGCGCTCCGACGCTTTCATCGTGCTGCCCGGTGGTCTGGGAACGCTGGACGAGATGTTCGAGAGTCTCACCTGGCGGCAATTGCGGTTTCACAACAAGCCGATCATCCTGGCCGATATAGAAGGATATTGGCAGCCTTTGCTGGATCTTCTCCAGTTGATCGTAGACAAAGGCTTTGCCGACACGGAGCATCTCTCACTCCTGACGATCGTACCGTCCGTCGACGACATATTCGAAGCGCTCGCGTCAACGGGCAAGCACGACACAGCGTTCGAAACCGCGAAGGTGTGAGGCGGCAATTCCCCCACTTTTTTGTCTGCCCGCGCGCGCCAGATACTCACAACTTACCACTTTTTACCACTTTCGGATTGCTCTCCGTCATGTCTTCTCCCGTTGCAACCGCGATTTCGACCCGCTCGACGACCAAGGTGATGTTTGACCCGAATGCTCCGTCAAGGGGGGCGACAGACAACAAGACCTTGGAAGACCTCGTCGCGCTTGCCGGCTGGGCGCCGTTCCACAAACCAGCCCACAGATCGCACTGGCACGGCGCCCGGACTATCGAACCGTGGCGCTTCTATATGGCCAACACGAAGACCTGTCGCTCGCTGATCGGATTTATCGAGGCCAATGCAGAAAAAGCGGGACGTCTGCCGCAGATGCTGGCGGCTGCCGAAGCACTGGTTCTGGCTACCTGGCTGCCTGATCCGCCAGACGGCGAGGAACCGTTTGACGGTCTTTTCCAGCCGACGATCGGTAACATGGAGCATATTGCAGCCGCCGGCGCCGCGGTGCAGTCCTTTCTGTTGGCGGCGACGGAACGCAACCTGACGACTTATTGGTCCAGCGGAGGGTTCATCCGCCAGAAGCCGACCTTCGAGTATCTTGGTATCCCGACGACAGAAGTCCTGCTGGGAGCCATCTTCGTCTTTCCGGACGAAGGCGGACAGCGCATTCCGGGAAGCCTGCGCGACAAGCGCAGCGACGCGCCTAAATGGTCCCGCTGGGTAACACCTCGGGCCTGAACAGCGCTATCGATTAAGCCGTTTCTACTCGTTGGTAATCTTGCTGGCCGTCAACTCGAGCGGCGCCAGCCAGCGAGATTTACCAATGCGAACGGCAAGGCGCGAGAAAAACCAACAAGGCGATCTTGCGAAGAAGCCTATCCGATAGATCACATCGGGTCCCGACGTCAGTAAGGGCGAATCTCGTCACGTGCGGCGCCGCAGAACCTTGCAGCGAGAACAAGCACTGATATGGTCAGCCTGTCATTGATGTTGATCGCGCCTTCCTGAGCCGCGAATTCCTCCGATCATTCTCCTTTCCGATAGCTTCGGACACACCACCATGCACAAGATCACGGTTGCCAAACCCATTGTCGAGATGGATGGAGATGAGATGACGCGCGTCATCTGGCAGTTTATCAAGGATAAACTGATCCTTCCGTACCTCGATATCGATCTGCGCTACTACGATCTCGGAATCCAGAAACGTGATGCGACCGAGGACCAAATCACCATCGATGCGGCCAACGCGATCAAGGATTACGGCGTTGGCGTGAAGTGCGCTACCATTACCCCTGATGAGGCGCGGGTCGAGGAATTCGGTCTGAAGCAGATGTGGAAATCGCCCAACGGGACGATCCGGAATATCTTGGGCGGTACGGTTTTTCGCGAGCCTATCATTTGCCAGAATGTGCCACGTCTGGTACCGGGATGGACCAAGCCGATCATTATCGGCCGCCATGCCTTCGGTGATCAATATCGCGCGACCGACTTTGTTGTGCCAAGCCAAGGCAAGCTGACGATCAGATTCGAAGGCAAGAACGGCGAGACAATCGAAAAAGAGATCTTCGATTTCCCCGGCGGCGGAATCGCCATGGCCATGTACAATCTGGACAAGTCCATTATCGACTTCGCCCATGCCTCGTTCAGTTACGGCCTTGACCGCAATTACGACGTCTATCTGTCGACCAAGAACACGATCATGAAGGCTTATGACGGTCGTTTCAAAGATTTGTTCCAGAATGTCTTCGACGCCGAATATGCCGACAAATTCAAGGCAGCCGGTCTGGTCTACGAACACCGCCTCATCGACGATATGGTCGCGGCGGTGCTCAAATGGTCCGGCGGCTTCGTCTGGGCGTGCAAGAACTATGACGGCGATGTGCAGTCCGACACCGTGGCCCAAGGCTTCGGTTCACTGGGCCTGATGACGTCGGTGCTGATGACTGCGGACGGGAAGACGGTGGAAGCCGAAGCCGCCCACGGGACGGTCACCCGGCATTATCGCCTGCACCAGCAAGGCAAGGAAACGTCGACCAACCCGATCGCCTCGATCTTCGCGTGGACCCGCGGCCTGAAGTTCCGCGGCCAACTGGACGATACAAGGAAGGTGACCGAGTTTGGCGAGACGCTGGAAAAGGTCTGCGTCGAGACTGTGGAAAGCGGCTTCATGACCAAGGACCTTGCGCTGTTGATCGGTCCGGATCAGAAGTGGCTTACTACAAACCAATTCCTGGAGAAACTGGACGAAAGCCTGCAGGCCAGGATGGCGTGACCGGGGCAGAATGGCATGGCGCTCTGTCTTGTTTGCCGCAACGTCACCCTCAAACGATCGCCGTAACGAACAGGCCAGTGACGATACCGGTACCCGCCCCGGATTGCCCCCATGACTTGCCTGGCGGCATCAAACCGCGGCGCGCCTGACGGCCGCTGATTGATGCGCGAATTTGGGCCGGATCCCGGTGTAGCGCGATTTCCCTGATCCGGCGGCAATCATGGAGCGGGCGTCGCCGCCGCGACGCGGAATGCCCCGCCGCATCCAATATCTGTCCGTACTGCTGTAACAGGCAGAGAGAAAGCAAATTACAGGCCATTGAAGACGACTTTCACTCCTCTCATCTCGGCCAGTTCTCCTTGTGAAGCAGGGTGACAATCAGGACTGGAAATTTCCTTGCAACCCAATGGCAATCGCCTGTATCCGGCCCTTTCAGCCACGTTGCCAGGATAATCATGACGCCGAAGATTGCTTGCTTCCTGGCCGAACGAAAGCCCGAAACGCCTTGCCTTGTCGTCGACCTGGACGTGATCACCGAAAATTTCGAGAGTCTGCGCCAGGCGCTGCCTCTAGCCGACATCTATTATGCGGTGAAGGCAAACCCAGCCCGGCCAGTACTGGAGCGTTTGAGGCGCTTGGGCTCCTGTTTCGATACCGCGAGTATCTATGAAATCGAGCGGTGCCTTGACCTAGACATTCCGGCCTCGCGAATGTCGTTCGGCAGTACCATCAAGAAGGAGCCCGATATCGCGCGGGCATATGCTGCTGGAATCGATCTCTACGCCTTCGATTCGTCGGCTGAACTGGAAAAGATATCTCGGGCGGCGCCAGGCGCCAGGGTCTTCTGTCGCCTCCTCATGGATGGCGTCGGCGCCGACTGGCCGCTGTCGCGTAAATTCGGCTGCGATGTGGACATGGCCCGGGACATGATGCTGCGCTGCCCGTCCATCGGATTGCAGCCTTGGGGCGTCTCGTTTCACGTTGGCTCGCAGCAGACCGATCCCGGCCAGTGGGAGACCGCTGTCAGCAAGACGCTCACCTTGTTCACGGCATTGCGGGAAGTGGGGATCGACTTGAAAATGATCAACCTGGGCGGGGGGTTCCCCGCCCGGTACAGCATGGAGGTGCCTGACGATCGAACCTATGCCGATGCGATCATGTCGACGCTCACGCGCCACTTCGGCAACGCGCTGCCCCAACTGATCGTTGAACCGGGTCGTGGCATTGCCGGCGACGCCGGCGTGATCCAGGCCGAGATAGTGCTCATTTCCTGCAAGTCCCATAACGATCCGGTACGTTGGGTCTTTCTTGATGTCGGGAAATTCGGCGGCTTGCCGGAAACCGCTGACGAAGCAATCAAGTATCGCATCACCTCCTGCCGCGATGGTGATCCGACAGGCCCTGTTATCCTGGCCGGTCCGACTTGCGACGAAGTTGATGTCCTGTACGAGAACTACAAGTACTACCTGCCGCTGAGTCTGAAGGTCGGCGACAAGATCGAGTTTCTGTCTGCTGGTGCCTATACCTCGACCTGTGCCTCGGTCGGGTTCAACGGCTTTCCTCCGATGAAAGAATATTGCATTTAGCGACGGCAACGATCTTTTTAGGAGCGGAGTTCCATCTCCTTCCCAGATAAGAAAAGAAGGAAAACTTCATGTTCTCATCCAGTGGCCGGGTCGCCGGCAGGATCGCCATCGTTACTGGCGCGGCATCGGGTCTGGGCAAACGGACGGCTGAGATGCTGGCGATCGAAGGCGCCAAGGTGGTGGCGACCGACATCAATCTGCAGGGAGTCCAGAAGGTTGCTGCAGATATCGGCGATCAGGCGATCGCTCTTGGCCATGACGTGACGTCAGAGGCCGACTGGCAAGCCGTGATCAAGGAAACGATCAGGACCTTTGGCGGCCTGCACGTTCTGGTCAACAATGCCGGGATCGGCATACCGGGTACGGTAGAAGAAACCACTTTGGAGACTTGGCGTCAGATTCACGCCGTTGACCTTGATTCGGTCTTCCTGGGCTGCAAACATGCTTGCAGGCCGATCGCGAAAAGCGTGCACGGGTCCGGTATGACCGGCTCGATCGTCAACATCTCTTCAGTCGCTGGCATTATTGCCGCGTCCAACTTGGCTGCCTACAATTCTGCAAAGGCTGCTGTTGGTCACTTGAGCAAGTCTGTAGCGCTTCACTGCGCGCGTGAGGGCTACAACATCCGTTGCAATTCGGTGCATCCGGCTTTTGTCGACACGCCGATTTTGGATCAGATAAGCGGTGCTTTGACGATTGAGGAGATCAAGGCAAAGATGGCGCGCCAACTCCCGCTAGGTCATATAGGCGATCCGACCGACGTGGGTTACGCCGTGCTGTATCTGGCATCCGACGAATCCCGGTTCATGACTGGCGCAGCGCTTGTTCTCGACGGTGGCGTCAGCGCGATGTAAACAGGCCTTCTTCCTCGTAACGGTGTCGCCCGCGCCG
>JAPOST010000089.1 GCA_026709535.1 Rhodospirillaceae bacterium | reverse complement strand
CCCATGGGAGTGGTAGGAGGCGATCACTATAAATGCTACCAGCGGTTTGTCTGGTTTAACCAGGGCAAGGGCTCCTGGTGCGCGAGGGACTGGTACCGGTCCTGCATGCATTCGGGATGGCATGATAGTAAGGCGCGCAATACTTTAAGCGGAAGCTGGGTCAAGGACCCGAATCTTGACGCCAGCGGGGATAACCTGATAGAGGCCAGCCCGGAAGGATGGGTGACGGGATACGCCGCCCATGACACGGGCAGGGTCGCGCCGCGTGAAATCTACGTTTCCGGCGGCCGGATCATTGTCTATCCGTATGTGTGCCGGGGGTCCTTGAAAACGAGCCCAGAAGATCCGGGACAGCGGATCGAGTCCAACGATGACAGGGCAAAAATGTTCTTTCCAAATCCCACCCTATCGGAAATCCGGACGTACAAGACCAGCGGGTCGTGCGGTGGCTGCCCCGCTGGTGGGAATCTAGCCGGAACCGGCTGCAACTAGACGCACGCGGGGCGGTCTTCGGATCGCCCCTCAAGAGGAAAACGTGGGTTTACCCGTCCACCAGACGCTCGTTCGCCGCGATCCCGAGCAGGGAGCGGAAGGCGTTGAAGGGCCAGAAGCGCCGGTTGAAGCGGAAGGCGAACTGATTGAGATGGGCCTGCAGGTGCTTCGGGCTGCCGCCGTGATGGGGACCGCCGAGCCAGGTCTTCAGGTTGCTGAAGACGCGGTGGACGATGGGAAGGAACTCTTCGGTCACTGCCGGGTCGCCGTGTTGGACGACAGGCCGGTGTCCGTAGCCGCGCATGGCGAGGTCGGCATGGCCGGCCCAATCGTCGGTGACGACCGTGGCGCCCGCCCTTGCACTTGTCCTGCGCAGTTCCGGGCGACCGGCGTCTTGTGGTGGACGCCGCGGCCCTCGCCGCGCGTACGGCCCCCGACCCGGGTCTCGTCGACTTCGACAGGGGACCCTTGCTCCCGGTCGCGGTCGGGCCGCACCATCCCGGCGCGGCGCTTGGGCAGGATACCGAAGGCGGTCTCGGAACGCGACAGCCCCAACGGGCGCTGGAACTGCGGCGCAGACAGGCCCTTGGTCTGGCTTGCCACCAGAGGGGTGCCCCGGAACCCTGGGCGCAGCACGTCTGGTCGCGCGGCGAAGCGGTAGGGCGCCGCAGCCGTCTCGCAATGGTGACAGACGAACCCGTCGGGCCAGCGTGTCCTCTCAAGCCACGCCGCGCAGGCCGCGTCGTCCGGGAAGCCCCCCTGGAACTCCGGGAGCGACCGCGGAAACGGCAGGTCTGCGCGGGCCAGAATGTCCAGGATCCCCACACACTACATAGGGTAGATGTGGGCGTAAATCGGATAGGCACGGATCCACCAATACGGTCCGAATGCAAGCCAACGACCACACAAGAATTGAAAGATCGAGTGCCTCACGGCTGGCTTTGTGCTCGGTCTCGCCCGTGAACCAATGGTTCAAACCCAACTTCAACAGTGGTATTTGAAAGTGTTCGATAGAACAAAGGGTTACGCTGGCGCTGCCGGTTGCATGCACTACATTTTCAGGGGGATTGGAGGTCAGGCATTATGTTCGCGCGCGTTGGGCGGTAGCGCACTGTTGTTGCGCCAGGCGGATCACCGGATCTGACGGCGTCGGCAGCGGGGCAAGCGGCACCACGCTGCGGGCTGCCTCGGCCCGGGACAGGCTGGCTGCATGCTGCTGTCTCATACATCACGACGTGCAGAAGCCAGGCCCTTGATTAATCACGTTCAATCACTCATGCGGCAGACCCTGAAGTCACCTGCGACTCCAGGAAAAGGCTCTTACAGGTGGGTGGAGCCAGTTCTTCGTCATGCCACTACCGGCGCTAGAATCTCGCGGTCATTGTTCTGCACCCTGTTGACACGCTCGCTGACCTGGTAGGGACGAAAACCTTTGATCTCTCGTGAGGAGAGAAGCGCGTGGAGATCATCATCCGGACCATCCTCAATTCCCAGCCACCGTTCGAAATTCTTGGGGTCGATAATCACCGGCATGCGATGATGGATCGGCGCAAGAATTGTGTTGGCTGAAACGGTAATGATGGCACAGGAGCGTACCGGGCCTTCCGGACCATCCCAACGCTCCCATAAACCCGCAAAAGCGAAGGGTCTCTCATCCTCATAGGCAACGCGGTAAGGAATGTTGCGGTCGCCGTCTCGGCCCCATTCGTAGAAGCCATCGGCCGCAATCAGGCAGCGGCGCTTCTTCCAGGCAACATGAAAACTGGGCTTTTCAGCAATGGTCTCAGATCGCGCGTTGATCATCTTTGCGCCGATCTTCACGTCCTTCGCCCAACTGGGGATCAGACCCCAGCGCGCCCTGACCAAGGCGCGCGGCTTGCCGCCTTCCGGATTACCGCCACGGATCACTATCGGCACATCCGCCGTGGGCGCGATGTTGAACATGGGTGGCCAGTTGAGTACCGATCCGTCATAGCCGAACAGGCGCTGAATTGCCTTATTCGGATCGGTAATCGAATACCGACCGCACATCAGCGCCTGCCCTCTTCATGAGTGACCAAAACATACCAACAACAATTTTTGTCGTCCTAACGCTTTGTAAAAAAAGGAAATCAGAAAAATCCCCCGTTTTATCCACAGAAATCTGAGGCGGATGAGTGGACATTCTGCGGAAACAGCGAAACTCTTGTCCTGTTAGAGAAAATCCCTGAGCCATCATGAAACGCGCAATTACACGTGAGAATGTCGCCATCGGTCTGGTGATTTTCAATTTCACGTTTCTGATGCTGGTCATTCTGTTTGCCTGACCATGTTCTCCCATGGATCAATTCACAATAACCCCCGGATTCATGATCGCCGCTGGATCCAGTGTCTGCTTCGCTGCCCGATAGGCGTCGCCAAATAAAATCGGGCGTTGCTTTTCATACCAGGGCTGGTGATCGCGGCCTACGGCGTGGTGATGAGTGATCGTACCGCCGTTATCGATCACGGCATCTGATGCGGCACTCTTGATGATATTCCACTGGTCCAGCATGCGGGCTTGGTCTGCCTTGCAGTGCAAGCTGAAATAGGGTGCCGGGCCGTCAGGGTAGACGTGGGTGAAGCGGCAGGTGACGATGCCGTCCTGACCGGTAGCATCCTTGATCGCTGTGCGGGTGGCGTCCATGACTTTGCGATGGAAGTCCGGTAACCGGTCCCATGTGATGCTGGTTTCAAACGTGTCGTTTAGAATGGCCCAAGGTGTGATGATTTCCCGGAAATACGGCATGCGGATGAAGGCCATGCGCCAGCGGTCGACTGCGTCCTTTGCGTTACCGCCGTCACCGATATCGCCGCCGTGATCTGCCACCAGTTCTTTGACGCGAGCCATTGCAGTCGAGACATCAGCATGGGCGCTTTCAAAGCCAAGGATGAGCAGATGACAGCTACCGTCGCTCACGCCATTAATCTGGCATTCAGCAGCGTCCACCAAACGACAGTTGGCAGGATTCAGGCCCGACTGGGCGATAGCTCGCACGGCTTCGGCAGCCTTGTAGAAGTCGTCGAACCATGCGGCGGCATTGGCCCGGTAGACGGGCCTGTCCTGCAAGCGGAGCCAAGTTTCCGTGATGATACCCACGCTGCCTTCAGAGCCGATAATGAATCGGTCGGGGCTTGGGCCGGCGCCACTGCCTGGCAGGCGGCGACTTTCCATGATACCGGCTGGCGTGACCGTCCGTGTCGATTCCACAAGATCGTCAATATGCGTGTAGAGCATCGCGAAATGTCCGCCGGAGCGAGTCGCAATCATGCCACCAACAGTTGCCATCGGGAAACTTTGCGGGAAGTGGCGCAGCGTCAGGCCATGAGGCTTCAACGCGGCTTCCAGATCGGGAACTCGGGTCCCGCCGCGAATGCATGCCGCGCGAGAAGTCTTGTCAACTTCCACCACACCGGTCATTCGTACGGTCGAAAGCGTGATGGTACCCTTATAGGCATCGTCAACGATCGGCTCGACCCCGCCGACGACAGAACTGCCGCCACCAAACGGGATCAGCGCCGCACCCTCATCGCCTGCCCAGTCCATCAGCGCCGACACCTGCTCCTCGGATTCCGGAAAAGCGACAATGTCCGGCACGTGCGGCGCCTGACGATTGAACATCCTGACGGCGTCCGGAAGGGATTTACCCATACAATGCGCCAGCCGCGTGTAAGGATCGCCGCTGCAGATCGCGGCAAGCGAATCCGGCGGCGACAGACGTGGAATTGGCAGTTTGAATTCATCTTCGGCAGGCGGCGGTATGTCAGGAAAACTCCCCACTTTCAAAGCAGCACCATAGGTCCGTTTCAGATGGTCGACCTCGGCATCGGTGGCGCTTTCGCCTTCCCAGCCCCACCCCCAGAATTTCAGCCGTCTCTCGTTCATGGTGTTACCCCCATGTAATTGGCCCGTAGCTACTCGATATCCTGCACCGGCGATGGGCGCGCAAACAAAAGATTCGGTGAGGGGCAAAAAGACATGTCACGAAACGTGCATAAGGCGGTCACCATGCCTCAGCCATCTCGGCCGAAACCAGGACATGATTCGGCATTCGCATTGGAACTGGATTTATCGGCGGTATTACTCATAGCAGCAAAGCGTGCAGCCGATCTCCTTCTGCCCAGCAGAGATCAAGCCCGTTTCAAGAGCAAACCATGCTCGCGAGAAAGGTCTTTTCCAACCATAGCCCTTATAACGAACCCACTCATCGCAATACTGCCCGAGCCCACGGCAAAGCTCGCCAAAAATGTCTCGGCGACCATATCCAACCCAGGGCCAGTACAGATCATGGTCCAGTAGACCTCCGAGTAGAGATCACCATGGGCGTTACTTGTTGCAGGCAACTTTGACATCGGACAACTATTGGCGCAACTCATATTGTCTCTTGTCAAGGTGATGCCAACGTCGGTCGGCAAAACACTGGAGAGGCTGTAGATCAAGCGGTTGCAGATATTTTATCCGGCTCTGTTCAAGGATCAGAACAACCTCGATATTCTCGGGTAGCCCGAACCATTTTCGAAGGGCCGGTCATGCGCGCATCACCTTCTCGCCACATCAACATCCGTCCCCGAATACACCGCGCCAATCATGCGCTGTACGGCTTCGGCGTGGGCAGCCACGGCGGCGGCGTCCAAGTCATCAGCCGGGTCGGGTTCCAGGTCGAAGTGACCGTAAGTATCAGCGCCCCGAACCAGCATGGCACTGTCGTTCAGCTTCAACTGCCGAACGTATGTAGGGATGTAGCGGATGGCCAAGCCAATGCGACGGTTCTTGGTGGTATTAGCGTGGCTGCCGTGAGCAAGACAAACGTGGTGGAGAGACATCTGTCCAGCCATCAGGATAATGTCCTCGGCCTTCGATTCGTCGACATTTTCCAGCACCATTTCCTGCCCCCGGGTCAGCAGGTTGTTTTCATGCCAAGTGTCATGATGGTCCATTTGTCCCCAGGTATGGCTGCCGCCCAAGACCTTCATCGCACCGGATTCGAGAGGCACATCGGATAGTGCGATCCATGCGGTGACAACATCGGCGGGATCGAGGCCCCAATAGGTCGAATCCTGATGCCAGGAAACGAAGTCCGGGCTATCGGCCTCCTTGATAAAGAAATTTGTAGTCCAGCAAAGGATGTCGGAGCCCAGGATATCTTCCACGGCATCCAGTACTCTCGAGTGACGCACCAGTTCATTTGCCCATCGGAATAGCAGATGCACCTTATGGCGCATATTGGATTGGATCGGTCCGCCCGTAGCAGCTTCATAAGCCTCCAACTGATGGCGATAGCTCTCTGCTTCGGAGGTCGACATTACAGGAATCGGGAATAGATAGCCGTCGCGGCTATATTGTGCGACTTGCTCCTCTGTCAGAAGCTTGGGCATGGAAGCGCTCCGCCATTCACTCGTTCTGGATATACTATACCCCATTCCACCCGATCAGGGAGAGATCATATCCACCATCCCATCATGGCGATCTTTTGAAGGCCCATTCAGAATTGCAAGAAGCAGTGTTTCAAACTCCAATGCGTCATATCGGGCGTGTCCGCAACTGTGAGCGAAGCCTAACTTCGCGCTTTCCAAAAATGCTCGCCGAGTGTCATGACCATTGCGCTGCCTGATATTGAGAGCCTTGTCGATCCTGTGGGAAGGATCGCGCGGCGCGCCAGCAAGGCGATCCTTGAATACTACAAGACAGACTTGAGTATCGACCGAAAGGATGATTACTCGCCCATTACAGAAGCAGATCGCGCAGCCGACGGAATCATTGTACCGGCGCTGGAGGCGCTGACTCCAGATATTCCGGTAGTTTCGGAAGAGCGTGTGGAAAGCAACCAATTGGCGGCTGTGCAGGCAGCAGGCTGTTTCTGGCTGGTCGATCCGCTAGATGGCACCAGGGAATTCATCAACAAACGGGACGAGTTCACGGTTAACATCGGCCTGATTCAGGGAGACCAGCCGATTTTCGGTGTACTCAGCGTGCCGGTTCAGGACACCATTTATTCGGCGGCAGGGCTGGGGAAAGCTAGCCGACAGATCGGCGACGGGCCGGTAGAGCCGATCGCTGCCCGCGTCGCACCTGCAGACGGCAGCGTTGTCGCCATCAGCCGCTCCCACGCCAATAGTGACAATCTGGATGCGTTTCTGGAAGGTGAAGTAGTGTCTAAACGCATAATCGCCGGCAGCGCCCTGAAATTTTCGCTGATTGCTGAAGGTCGGGCCGACCTCTATCCGCGGCTGGGTCAGACCATGGAATGGGATACAGCCGCCGGACAGGCGATTGTCGAAGCTGCCGGCGGGGTCGTACATACGTTGGACGGTCAACCCTTTCGCTACGGCAAACCCTATTTCCGTAACAAGGGCTTCGTCGCGCGGGGCTTGCCGGGCTGACGGTGGCAACTCCATGGAACGACGCCACGCGGATATCCACGGCATCGCGACAGCTGTTGCCGCTCTGCAAGACGGCAAGCTGGTCGCTTTCCCGACGGAGACCGTCTACGGTCTGGGCGCGGATGCTACCAATGACCGAGCCGCGGCGCGGATATTCAAGGCAAAAGGGCGACCGAGGTTCAATCCGCTGATTGTCCATGCTCCCGACGCCTGCGCCCATAAGGCTTGGGCAAGGTTTGACGAGCGCGCCGAACATTTGATCAAGGCCTTCTGGCCAGGGGAACTGACGTTGGTCTTGCCACGGCACGAGGACGCTGCGGTTTCAAGACTGATAAGTGCCGGACTCGACACCATCGCGGTGCGGTCACCCAATCATCCTGTGGCGCAGCGCTTGCTGCGCGAAGTCCGTTGCCCGGTCGCCGCTCCCAGCGCCAATCGTTCCGGCCTGTTGAGCCCGACAACGGCCGATCATGTGATAGCGTCTCTGGGTAATTCGATTGAACTTGTTCTGGACGGCGGCGCATGCTCGGGCGGGCTGGAATCGACTGTAGTGTCCCTGACCGGAGAGACGCCGACCCTGCTTCGACCCGGCCTTATAACTCGAAGAGAGATTGAAGCGGTCATCGGCAATATTGCCGTGGCATCGGGCGAGACAGCTGTCGAAGCGCCTGGCATGCTGCCGAACCATTATGCGCCGCATGCAAGGGTCCGGCTCAATGCCGGCGATTCTGAACAGGATGGCGAAGTGTTGCTGGCCTTCGGCGCCGCGACAGGCTGTGGTTATTCGGCGGTTCTGAATCTCAGCGAAGCAGGCGACCTTGTCGAAGCAGCCGCGAACCTGTTCCGGATGCTGCACGACCTTGATGGATTGAATCCAGTTTTCATCGCCGTTTCTCCTGTCCCGGCAAAGGGATTGGGCGTCGCGATCAATGACCGGCTCCGGCGCGCAGCGGCCCAGTGCCGCCAACCATCGCAAAGGCGCTCGGCGGGGTCGGCCGATTTCCCTGGACAGCAGCCGTAAAGGCGGCGGCGCGACGACGCGGCTCCCGACATCAGGCCGAATCGCGAGCAGGATATGGCGATGGAGACATTCTCTTTGCAATTCACTACATACTAAAGACCTCTGCACGATATCTTGATGTTCTGGTGGTGTGGCGGATGTGGCCCTGCGTCTTGTTCGGCTGCCCTTTGAGCGGGCCCAGCGGTTCTGTCGATCAGGTTCTGCCCGATGGCCGCGATTGCCGGTCGGGCATGGGTCCTGTCCAGCCCGAAGAGGCGCTTGATCGTGCCGGAGCGCT
Source organism: Rhodospirillaceae bacterium (assembly GCA_026709535.1). Taxonomy (GTDB): domain Bacteria; phylum Pseudomonadota; class Alphaproteobacteria; order Bin65; family Bin65; genus Bin65. Next base: position 116 of record JAPOST010000089.1, on the reverse strand, counting down.
TCCCGGAGGGTCGCAGGGGTCGGCCCCGCGCCGCCCTTTCGCCTCTTCGATCATGGGACCAAACGCGGGGCTTTCAGCCCGGTTGGCCGGTGTCGTGTGGACCTTGTCGACAAGGC
>JAPOST010000125.1 GCA_026709535.1 Rhodospirillaceae bacterium | reverse complement strand
CTCAGCGCAGGGTCAGCACCTCCTCGCGGCGCATGCCGGTGTAGAGCCCGAACCAGAGCGCTCTCCAGGCTCCGCTCGACGTCCCTGGCCAACCGGCGACATCGTCCCCTCCGGGCGGGCGAAGGGCCGCGCCACGACCCTAGGGTTTTCCCACGATCTCCGGGATGTCGGGAACCTTGACCTCCTTCAGCCAGTCGCGCAGCGTGTCGCCGCCGGTCTCGCCGTCGGCAAACACCTTCGAGACCCCCCAAGCCTTGTCGGGGAGGTCCACCATCACGTCCGGCCCACCCTGTACATCGGCCGGAGTCTGCCCATCCGGCCCTGTGTCGGGATCAGCGGTGCAGTCAGCGCCCACACCGCGTCCGTCAAATCGTCTTGCCGATCATCATGCGGCCGGCCATACTGCGCTCGGGTGGCCTCGCTCCAGGCCATGGCATCCTCCAGCGTCGGTGTCCAAACGCCCGACAGAATACCACAGCACGAGGCCGCCCGCGACTTGAGGAAAAGACACTTAGATGTTCTGATCCCTCTTCATTGCGACCCTGCTGTTGGACTTTTCCAAGCGCTCTGATTAGTCTCCAGGTTCAGTTTTTGCGAGACTCTTGTCCGTCTCTTCATCGGCATGGTTCTCGGCACGAGGATCGAAACTGAATATATTGGGTGAGGTGCGAGTCATAGGCACGTAATTCTCGCGATCCTCCGGAGCAACGGCTTCGCGGCGCTTCATACGCCAAAAGGTCAACAGGGCCATGGCGCCGTGCACAATGCTGGTGAACAAAAACAGGAAGGCAAAACCCAGCGCTTCCATCATTGCCGATGCAACCAGTGGACCAGTGACTGCGCCAGCGCCGAACACAAGCAATAGGCCCGCGCTGATTTCAACGAACTCGTCCGCAGAGCCATAATCATTCGCGTGGGCCACACAGAAGCCATAGAGAGAGAACGCTGCTGCCCCGAAAAGAAATATGGCAACGTAGACAATATGGATCGGCAAATGCGCCGCCATGATCAGTATCAGCCCGGCAACCGAAGCAGTTGCGCATACGGCGACGATCAGCCAGCGTCGATCGGACAGCCGGTCTGACAAGCGTCCGAGTGGATACTGCACCACCGCCCCGCCGACGATTGCCAAGCTGACAAAGATCGCGATACCGGTCAGAGACAGGCCAAGATTCTTGGCGTAAACTGGCGCCAGACTCCAAATCGCGCCATTTGCCATTCCGTTGGTGAAACAACCCATCACCGCCACCTGGGAATTGTTCCAAAGCTTGCGCAGGTCCGGGCGCGCTTCCACCGGCAGAGGCGGCGAAGAGGAGCGAGTCAAGCAAACCGGAATGACGGCCAGGGCAAACAGGATCGCCGCAAGGGAAAACAGCTTCTCGCTGCCGGGTTCTTCCAGCAGAATCAGATACTGTCCGAGGGTAATGGCCGTCAGGTTCACCATGATATAAGCGGAAAAAATCGTACCGCGGGTTTGCCGGGTAGATGCGCCATTCAGCCAGCTTTCAATCACCATATACAGGCCGGAAAAACACAGTCCGGTAAGCATGCGAAAAACGATCCAGGCTACCGGTGTGAGCGCCAACAGATGCAACAACGGCACGACGGCGCCAAGAGCCGCGAAGGCTGCATAGACCCGGATGTGACCAACTCGCTCTACCAACGGCGGCACCAGGTAACAGCCGACTACAAAACCTACTGAATAAGCCGCGCCGATAGCGCCGATCCATGCCGCGTTGAACCCTTCCAGATCGGCCCGCAAGGGAACCAAAGTCAGAAAAAGACCGTTCCCCAAAAGAAGCAGCGCCACACCGGTCAGCAAGGCGGCGACCGGCACCAGCAGCGCTTTCGGTCGGGCAAGGTTTTCAGCAAGACGCAACACGAACGGCGGCCTTTCAACACACTCGGCAAATTCCCGAGGGGACCGCATATGGGTCTAGTCGGTGAAAAGCACAAGCCAAAAGACTCAACGCTCAAATGTACAATCGGCCGAAGCAATTCCATCACTCCGATGCAGATTGTTTTGGCTAATTCTGTCGTGGAGGCGATCACAAAAGCCGCGAAATTTCAGCTTTTCATGCCAAGCCGACTGTACGGTTGCCTGTTTTTCTTTCTCTCAACGTCATCGGATGGCGTGGAGGGATCATTTTTTTCGAGCGATAGCGCAACAACACTGGATTGACGCCGAGGTCAACCAACAGAACACCCGCTCATCGGCCTGATCTTCCTGCAAGGCAACAGAACTGGGTCAAGTGCAATGCTCGTCGCTACGAACGTCACCGCACTGTTTTCGGCCCGAAAATATCAAAGCGCTTCAGCTTACAGGCCCCGCATGCCAAAGCGTTTAGATGGGCTTATTCCCTTCTTAATCGTCTTTCTTGGCCTTGTTGAGGGCTGCGCCCAAGATATCGCCCAAAGACGCGCCTGAGTCAGACGAACCAAACTGCTCAATGGCTTCCTTGTCTTCAGCAATTTCCCTTGCCTTGACGCTCAGCGACAACTTGCGAGCGTTCTTGTCGAGGTTGGTAACCTTGGCATCAATCTTTTCGCCAACGGCAAACCGATCCGGGCGCTGTTCGGCACGCTCGCGGGAAAGATCGGCCTTGCGGATGAAGCCCTGAATACCATTGACCTTGACCTCAAGGCCCCCGTCGGTTACCGCGGTGATGGTGGAGGTTACCAGATCGCCCTTCTTGATCGAGCTGACAGCTTCCGTCAGTGGATCTTCTGAAAGCTGCTTGATGCCCAAGCTGATACGCTCTTTCTCGATATCCAATTCCAGAACCTTTACCTTGACCATGTCGCCTTTCTTGTACGCTCCGAGGGCTTCCTCACCTAGCGTATCCCAGGAAAGGTCTGACAGATGCACCATGCCGTCTATTTCGCCCGGCAGACCAACAAACAGGCCAAACTCGGTGACGTTACGGATTTCTCCTTCTATTTCTATCCCCGCTGGATACTGCTCGGCAAATGACGACCAAGGATTGTCCTGAATCTGCTTCAACCCCAGGCTGATCCGTCGACGTTGGCTATCGACATCTAGGATCATTACTTCGACTTCCTGACTGGTCGATACTATCTTTCCCGGATGCACATTCTTTTTCGTCCAAGACATTTCGGAAACGTGAACAAGGCCTTCGATACCTGCCTCCAGTTCCACGAACGCGCCATAGTCCGTAATGTTCGTGACGCGGCCGGTGAAGCGGGCGCCTTCGGGATATTTGGTTTCCACACTGTCCCATGGATCAGCTTCCAGTTGCTTCATGCCCAGGCTGATACGCTGCGTCTCCGAATTGAACCGGATCACCTGAACATCGACGGTCTGACCGATGGAGAGCGCTTCTGAAGGATTATTCACTCGCTTCCATGAAATATCGGTGACGTGCAGCAGGCCATCAATGCCGCCGAGGTCGACAAACGCGCCGTAATCGGTGATATTCTTCACCACACCCTGAAGCACTTGGCCTTCCTTGAGGTTTTCGATCAGTTCTGCCCGGGCTTCAGCGCGAGTTTCTTCCAACACCGCCCGCCGCGACACCACGATATTGCCGCGCTGACGATCCATCTTCAAGATCTGGAATGGCTGCGGCGTGTTCATGATCGGCGTCACGTCGCGGACCGGGCGAATGTCCACTTGGCTACCCGGCAGGAATGCAACCGCTCCATTCAGGTCGACCGTGAAGCCGCCTTTGACCCTGCCGAAGATGTGACCGGTCACGCGCTGGCCGTCGTTGAATGCGCCTGCCAACTGAATCCATGCTTCTTCCCGCCGCGCCTTGTCACGGGAAAGAACGGCCTCACCGTTGGCGTTTTCCAGCCGCTCCACGAAGACCTCGACTTCGTCACCAAGCTTGATTTCCGGTGCAGCGCCCGGCAGTGCGAATTCCCTTATGGGCACGCGACCTTCGGCCTTCAGCCCGACGTCGATCACGGCATGGTCGTTTTCAATTGCCACGATCCGGCCAGCAACTACTTTGCCTTCGAATTGATCGTGTTCTTTCAGAGTTGCATCAAGCAACGCGGCGAAATCCTCACTGGACGCCGCCGCTGTTTCTGTCGCTGTCGTCATGATTTCTCGGATGTCCTCTCGTGTTCCGGTCGACAGGTTGTCTACAATTCCGACGGATCGCTTCCCGGGGTATTGCTATTCTTCTGCACGAAAACCGGGCCGGGTCGGAAAGCAGCATTGCAGCGCTGCCGCTACCGGATGCCCCGGACGAGATGCTCGCCATCTGGCGCACGCCGAGCCACGATATCCAAGGCCGCCTTGAAAGCGGTTTCCACGTCAAGCGCGCTGGTATCAAGAATGACCGCGTCGTCAGCTGGCAACAGAGGCGCAACAGCGCGATTTTGATCGCGTTCGTCGCGTTCCTGTATCTCGCTCAGGACAACCGGTAACATAACGTCTTCACCGCGTTCCTGCAACTCTGCATGGCGGCGGCGCGCCCTTTCGTCCACGCTGGCCGTCACGAAGATCTTAACTGGCGCGTCTGGACAGACCACGGAACCGACATCCCGCCCATCCAAGACGGCGCCACGCAGGCCCGCTGGCGGTTCTTGGGCGAAGCGCCGCTGAAAGTCCAGCAGGGCCACCCGCACTGCGTCGAAGGCGGCCACCTTGGATGCTGTCGCTCCCGCCTCTTCCGAACGCAGTGCAGGGTCGCTCAGATTATCCACGTCCAGTTGCCGCGCCGCAGCAGCAGCCGCCTCTTCGTCAGCCGGGTTGCCACCGGCTCGAACTATCATAAGACCGACAGCTCGATAAAGCGCGCCAGTATCCAAATATGCCAGATGCAGCGTCTGGCCGAGGCGCCGCGCGAGAGTGCCCTTGCCCGCAGCTGCGGGCCCGTCAATGGCGATGACAAGGGACATGATGGGCTCCGAAGCCGAATGCCGATGCGGCAGGGACGACAACCCACCATAATCATTGGGATCCAGGCGGCCAATGCCTTCGGAAGCGGCCCAGCGCCGCGGTACACCAGCCTGCGATGAAGGGGCTGGCGCACCGAAAGTCGACCGTCCCGTGCCCGCCTGGCTGGCCTCAACTGACTTGATGTCCCGCATCTTGGAGTAGAAAGATGCTGTGGTCAGAGAGACCGTTTGTTTGACCACGATGCCTTTGCTCGCTACGGTCGCCAGACTGCGCAAAAAGCGCGCCTGTCAAGCGTTTGGGCAGTTTCTGTCACCACGGCGCCGAGCATATTCCGACAGATCAGCCAACATATGCAACCAATTCTGATCTTTTCGCGATGCTCGACTGTCCTCCAGCGGGATCGGCCTGCTTTCTACGATTATCGCTTTCGTCTTCATGAGGAGCTAGCATGCGAAGATGAACCTCAAGCGGTTCTCGAGTTCTCCGGTTGTATCGTGGACGCCATGGATGCAAGCCATACTGACGATCGGCAAGACCGAAAATTTCAAGTCTCTATACGAGGGAATTGGTCTCCTTGAGGATCCTTGAAGCGAATGGTGTCATGTCGGTATGCGACAGTGTCAGCCGGGTGAGACGGCATATCCATGTTGAATGGACAAGAATCAGCAAACATTGCAGCGCCATCCTCTGTGATGCCTCTGGCGATAGTGATGGCTTGTTGCAGCCTCAGAAATTGTTGACTGGATTGTTGACTTTGTCAGCCTGACCCTAGACAAGCAGTCTCTGGAATTTCGTGAGAACAGCACGGGTCAATTTTTTCCGGACCGCGAGACCGGCCTGATCATTGCCTCGGCGGTTCGTCGATAACCGGGAACGTTCCGAGATCAGCAACCATCCAATGACTTGCCGGCCTGTCTGCGGCACAGCGCCGAATCTGCCGGCTCGACACATTGAGATTCTTACCTACATACAGAAGCTGCATTCGGTAACAGGACAATCGTGGATCTGCATTAAACCATGTACTCGGAAACAACGTCCGGCATCGTGGTTTCGGTTGAACCGATCTATCTTGAAGATCAGTCAGAACCGGATGATAATCATTATGTTTGGGCCTATACGGTGACCATCAGCAATGAGGGTAACGAACGCGTTCAGTTGTTGAACCGTCATTGGCAGATAACCAACGGAGCTGGCAAGCAGCAGGAAGTGCGTGGCCCCGGAGTGGTTGGCGAACAACCCGTTCTCGAGCCGGGGCAGAGTTACAAGTACACAAGCGGATGTCCTCTGGGCACACCCTCCGGTTTCATGGTTGGCGCGTACGAAATGACCCGTGACGACGGCAGCCGTTTCAAGGTGCGCATCCCGATGTTTTCGCTGGATAGCCCATACGTCCAGACGAAGATTCACTGAAGCCGCCTTCCCCACCAACGTTCACGCTTTTCAGAACTGTGCCCGCCCGAATTCTGATCCGGAAGTGATTCATGACTCGATCGAAACCAGCAGACCGACCGACCCGTGAAGAAGCCGAAGCGGCGGTCCGAACCCTTCTCCGTTGGGCCGGTGATGATCCGGATCGCGAAGGATTGGTGGATACGCCGGCGCGGGTAGTGCGCTCCTATGAAGAATTTTTCTCCGGCTACGACATCAATCCCGTGGATTTCTTGGGACGCACCTTTTCGGAAACCGAAGGATACGACGAAATCATCGTACTGCGTGATATTCAGATCGAATCGCATTGCGAACATCACATGGTGCCTATCGTCGGCAAAGCGCACGTTGGCTACCTGCCAAAGAATCGAGTTGTCGGCATCAGCAAGATTGCCCGTTTGGTCGATGCCTATGCCAAGCGGTTGCAAATCCAGGAAAAATTGACGGCTCAGATCGCCAATACGATGCAGGACGTCCTGGATCCACGGGGAGTCGCCGTTGTCATCGAAGCATCCCATGAATGCATGACCACTCGTGGCGTTCACAAACCGGGCGCCGGCATGGTCACCAGCCGCATGCTGGGCGCATTCCGGGACGATCCCGCAACCCGGCGTGAATTTCTGACCATGATCGAAACGGGAAAATAGCTTGGTCATCAGCGCGCGGTCCGAGCAAGACCCCTTGGCCGCCTGACACTCCACGCCCTATAGTTCATGTTCGCATACGAACACGACACCCCAAGCGATTGTAATCCTCTGATTGCAGGTCATACTTGCTGGATCTTCGACCAGTATTCTTTATCTGCGGCGTACTGCTGATCATTCTGGCGGTCATCATGCTGGCGCCGATTACTTCGGATCTGCTTGCCGGGGATGACGACTGGTCGGCATTCGTCAAGGCCTCCGGCGTTACTCTATTCGTCGGCGTCTCGCTCACTCTTGCAAACTGGACTGAGAACTTCCGACTAAACCTTCGCCAGGCCTTCGCCTTCACCTCTCTCAGTTGGCTGATCATTGCGGCATTCGCGGCGCTGCCCCTCACCTTTTCAAGGCTTGATATGTCCTATACCGACGCCTTCTTTGAAGCGATGTCAGGCATTACAACGACAGGGGCAACGGTGATTATCGGCTTGGATAGCGTCCCCCCGGGTATTCTGCTATGGCGATCAATTCTGCAATGGCTGGGCGGGATTGGCATCATCATCTTCGCTCTGGCCTTCCTGCCCATGCTGCGCGTCGGCGGCATGCAGCTGTTCCGGACCGAGGCGTTTGATACGCCGGAGAAAGTACTGCCTCGGGCTGCGCAACTGGCAGCCGGAATCGGTGCCGTCTACATTGGCCTGACGATCCTGACAGCCATCGCCTTGTGGGCTGCACAGATGCAGCCGTTCGATGCCATAAACCACGCAATGACTAGCATCGCGACAGGTGGGTTTTCGACACGCGATAGCTCCATCGGGGCTTACCCCCCTGTGATTCACTGGATCATCTTCTTCACGATGATCGTGGGCAGCTTGCCGTTTGTTTTCTACATCGACGCTCTGCGTTGCAGTTTTGGCGCGGTGGGAAGAGAAAATCAAATTCGCGACCTGTCGTCTGAACATAGGCCCCGACGGTTCTTGTCTTGCTTCAGTCCGCTGGCGAAGGATAGTCAGGTTCGTGTATTTCTTGGCGTGCTTGCTACAGCTATTTTTCTTGTCTTCCTGTGGTTGGTTTTTGAACGGGGCGAAGGGGTTAGCACCGCGATTACCAAATCAGCTTTCAATGTGACATCGATCATGACGGGTACGGGTTACGCGACCGAAGGCTTTGACAAATGGGGTCCCTTCCCGTTTGCATTGTTTTTCCTGCTGATGTTCGTGGGGGGGTGTGCCGGGTCGACGACCTGCGGCGTCAAGATTTTTCGGTTTCAAGTCGCCTATGCCGTAGGGCTGGTTCAGATATCCCGTCTTATGCAACCGCGCGGAGTGTTCATACCTTACTACAATCGACGGCCAATCCCGGATGAGGTTACCCAGTCCGTAATGGGGTTTCTGCTCTTCTTCATGCTGTCTTTCGGTATCCTGGCGCTATTGCTGGGAATGACTGGGCTCGATCCGATCACGGCGTTATCCGGCGCGGCGAGCGCTATCTCCAATGTTGGTCCCGGCCTAGGGCCCATAATCGGCCCGGAAAGTAGCTATACCGGGCTGAACGATACTGCAAAGTGGTTACTGTCGGCGGGTATGCTGATCGGACGTCTGGAGATTTTTGCAGTGCTCGTCCTGTTCGTTCCATCCTTCTGGAAGGAGTAGCCTGTGACAGCGCAGCTTGAGGATATCCGATCTATCTTGGAAACCATCATCGGGTTTGACACCACATCGTCGAAATCAAACATGCCGATGATCGACTGGATAAGGGACTATCTGGACGGACTGGGAATTGAAAGCCATCTGGCTTTTGGCGCGGATGAGATGAAAGCCAACTTGTACGCCACAATCACGGGTCGTGGCACAGCGGCGGAAGAAGGCGGTGTGGTGCTCTCCGGCCATACTGATGTCGTGCCGGTCATCGGACAAAGCTGGGCGACCGACCCTTTTGTTTTGACGGAACGCGACGGAAAGCTGTTCGGCCGGGGCACAGCCGACATGAAAGGCTTTATCGCCATTGCGCTTGCCATGGCACCGGCACTGAATGAAGCGAACCTGAAGACGCCCGTGCATTTCGCCTTCTCGTTTGACGAAGAAGTCGGCTGCAAGGGCGTACCGCATCTCATCAAACGCTTGGGCGAAGACCTGCCAAAGCCAGCCCTGGTTCTGGTTGGAGAACCGACCGGTATGCGTGTGGTCGACGGCCACAAGGGTATTGTGGCGATGCGTACGAAGGTGACCGGACTGGAAGCGCATTCCAGCCGCCAGCACGAAGCCGTGAACGCTGTTGTCTATGCCTCCAGAATGATGAGAAAGATTGAGGAGATCATTGATGGCTTGCGCACGACGGAGGACACCGACAAAGGGTTTATCCCTGCCTGGACAACTTTCAACATCGGTCGCATTGAAGGGGGAAGTGCTGTCAACATCGTTCCCAATCATTGCCAGTTTGATTGGGAGTTCCGACCGCTTCCCGGCGTCATGCCGGAGGAAATCCTGGACCCGCTCGACGAATATATCCGCACCGAACTTCTGCCGCGGATGAAGACGGTCTCGCCTCTGGCCGGTATCAATACCGACATAACGGCCCAGTCGCCACCAATGGAGGCGAGTCCTGATTCTCCCGCAGTGGCGCTGGCCTGCAAACTGACCGGTCGGAATCATACGGAAAAAGTTGCCTACGCTACCGAAGCCGGACTTTTTCAGCAGGCAGACATTCCAGCGGTGATCTGCGGACCCGGCGACATCGCCCAAGCGCACAAGCCTGATGAATTTATCAAAATAAGCGAGTTACAGGCTGGCGCCCGCTACGTCCAGCGGCTGGTGGAGTGGTCGGCGGCAGATGGAAACGTAAGAAACCTGACCTTGTAGGCGGCGGCAAACAAGGTCAGGAGAGTTGAATTTGGGGGTCAATGGCAGGCACTGCCTTTGACTTGACATTCCTTTCGTACGAAACGTTTGAAAATAACGATCTGGGACGCTCTCGTAAATTCGATACCAGTTACTTGAACTTGAGATCAGGCCAGCAAGCCCGATTTTACTACTGATGCGCCCGAGAGAACCAGACATGTCCATTATCGCGTATCAAAAGAACGACAACGAGGCGATTGGCCTTCGCCGGTCCGTTACTTCCGGTCCGCCTGGGAAAGTCAAGTCGCCATTGAAGGTATGCCGACTGCTCAACATTCAGCCTAGTGGTTCAGTATCTGGCTGAGAAATTCCTTGGTCCGGTCATGCTGAGGACTTTCGAAGAACGGGATAGGTTCATTCTGCTCAATGATCTCGCCTTCATCCATAAAGATGACCCGATTGGCAACTTGACGGGCGAAGCCCATTTCGTGCGTAACGCACAACATAGTCATGCCTTCCTCGGCCAGTTCGACCATCACCTCCAGGACTTCCTTGATCATCTCCGGATCCAGGGCAGATGTGGGTTCATCAAAGAGCATGATTCGTGGGGACATGCACAGTGACCGGGCAATGGCCACGCGCTGCTGCTGACCTCCGGAGAGCTGACCCGGGAATTTGTTGGCCTGTTCGGGGATCTTGACTCGTTCCAGATAATGCATGGCGGTTTTTTCCGCTTCTTCCTTGGGCATCTTGCGCACCCAGATCGGCGCCAAAGTCAAATTTTCTAGAATCGTCAAATGCGGGAACAAATTGAAGTGCTGAAACACCATACCGACTTCGCGACGGATTTCGTCGATTTTCTTGATATCGTTCGTCAGTTCATTGCCGTCGACTATGATCTTTCCCTCCTGGTGCTCCTCCAACCGATTGATGCAGCGGATCATCGTTGACTTCCCGGACCCCGAGGGCCCGCAAATCACGATACGCTCGCCACGATATACCGTAAGATTGATGTCCTTGAGCACGTGGAACGATCCGTACCACTTGTGCATTCCGATAATCTGGATGACGACTTCGTCCTGAATTGCAGAATCCAGCACCCGGGCTTCCGCGGTATCAGCCATTTGTTCCTCCCGGTTTTCTGACTTACTGCTTGTGACCGGTGGCCAAGTTCTTCTCCAAGCTTATGCTGTATCGCGACATGCCGAAACAGAAGATGAAGTAGACGATGGCCGCAAAGACGTAGGCTGTCATCGGTACCGTAAAGGCGGACCACTTTACGTCTTGCGTACCTGTGTTGACCGCCGACAGAAAGTCAATCAGCCCGATGATCAGTACCAGAGTCGTATCCTTGAAGAGACCGATGAAGGTGTTGACAATGCCAGGGATGACGATGGTCAACGCTTGCGGCAGAATGATCAGACGCATGGATTGCCAGTAGCCTAGGCCGAGCGCCGACGCGGCCTCGTACTGGCCCTTTGGGATCGCCTGCAACCCGCCACGGATCACTTCGGCCATGTAGGCGGCCGAGAACAAGGCCACACCGATCAAGGCTCGCAGCAACTGATTGAAGTTGACGCCTTCAGGCATGAACAACGGAAACATCACCGACGCCATAAACAGTATGGTGATCAACGGAACGCCGCGCCAGAACTCAATGAAGATCACGCAAAGATTCCTGATGATCGGCATGTTCGAGCGTCGGCCCAGCGCCAGCAAGACGCCCAAAGGAAGCGAAGCTGTAATGCCAGTGACTGCAATCACCAGCGTCAGCATCATGCCGCCCCACTGATTGGTCTCAACGACCGTGAGGCCAACGCCGCCGTAAAGCAGGATGAACGCCGCGACCGGGAATGGCGCCAGGAATATCAGAACGCCGTAGCCACGAATTTTGCCTTTTCCGAACAGGACCATCCCGATCAACAAAACGGTCAGGACGCCAACCAAGTCCACACGCCAGCGCTCGGCACTCGGATAGAAGCCATACATGAACTGGCCAAAGCGCGATGTTACAAAACCCCAGCATGCGCCGTCGGGATTCTTGAGGCAATCATCCTTGCTCTCTGCCATCCAGGCCGCGTCGAAGATCGACCAGTCGAGCAAAGGCGGTACCGCGACCAGCAACAGAAAGATCGCCAAAATCGTCAAGACAGAGTTGAAGACGCTTGAAAACAGGTTTGTTCGCAACCAGCCGACGATACCGACCGTGCTTGGCGGGGGCGGTAGATCGGGGTGTGCTCCGGGAGCATAGGCGCTGGTTTGGAATTGACCCATCTTCAGTCAGCCGCCCCTACCGCTCGACTAACGCCACACGGGCGTTGTACCAGTTCATGATCACCGACGTAAGCAAGCTGAGTAGCAAATAGATACCCATGGTAATGCCTACGATCTCCACGGCTCGACCAGTCTGGTTTAACGTCGTGCCCATGAATACGGCGACGAGATCCGGATAGGCGATTGCCACTGCCAGAGACGAGTTCTTGGTTAGATTCAGATATTGGCTGGTCAGCGGCGGAATGATGACACGCAGCGCCTGGGGAATGATTATCAGTCGCATGGTTGGTCCCGGCCGAATGCCAAGGGCAAAGGCCGCTTCCGTCTGACCACGGCTGACAGCTTGGATGCCAGATCGTACGTTTTCCGCAATGAAAGCGCCGGTGTAGACCGATAGCGCAATCACCAGAGATAAAAGCTCCGGCAAGATTTCGATCCCGCCACCGAAATTGAAGCCCCTCAGCGTTGGTATGTCCCATGTCAGCGGCGTTCCAGCCACCTGCCAAATCACGACAAAGGCTACCATCGGCAGGACTAAAATGAGGCCAAGACCAATCCCGAAAAGGTCCCGTCTCTCACCCGTCAATTCCTGACGCCTGTCCTCGCGTTTCTTCCATACGACCATCGTGATCACTGCGCCGACAAGCAACGCACAGATGATCCAGAACGACCCTTGAGGTTGCGGGCCGGGCAGATAGACCCCGCGATTGTTCAGGAAGAAGATTTCCAACATTGAAAGGCTCTGCCGCGGTCCCGGCAGGGTTTTCAAGACGGCGTGGTACCAGAAAAATATCTGCAGCAGCAGCGGCACGTTGCGGAAAACTTCAACATAAACAGCCGCCAGATTTTTGATCAGCCAATTGGAGGACAGCCTTGCAACGCCCGCGATGAAACCCAAAATCGTGGCAAAGAAGATGCCGACGATAGCCACCAGCAGCGTATTGATAAGTGAAACGAAGAAAGCCTGACTGTAAGAGGAACTGGACGTATAAGGAATGAGCGTCTGGATAATGTCGAAGCCGGCCGGTATGCTGAGGAAATCTAGGCCAAAGCCGATGTTCCTCTTCTCCATGTTGGCTTGGGTGTTGGTGACCAGATACCATCCGATTGTGATCACAAGCACTAAAGCGACAACCTGAAATATTATTGATCGCCATCTTGGGTCGTTGAGAATGGCAACCCGATCGGGCTTTGAGCCGGTAACTGCAGCTTCGGCCATCCGACAGATTTCTAGTTGATCAAGAGCTTAACGAAAGGAACCCGGGCGCCGCCCTCATGCGCCGCCCGGGTCTTTCAATTCTAACGGAACGGTGGGGCATACAGAATGCCGCCCTTGTTCCACAGGTTGTTGACGCCGCGCGCCAATCCCAGCGGAGTTACATTACGATCATACATTTCACCGTAATTGCCGACGGCCTTGATCGCGCGGGCGGCCCATCCAGCGTCAAGACCGATGTAGCTGCCATACTTGCCCTTGACACCCAGAAGACGCTGGATTTCCGCACTCTTGCTTGACATCATCTGGTCAACATTCTTGGACGTAACACCAAGCTCTTCGGCGATGATCAGAGCATTGAGTACCCAGCGACCAATGTTACCGAACTGGTCATCACCTTGGCGAACGGCCGGACCCAGCGGTTCTTTCGAGATGATCTCGGGCAAAACCATATGCTCGTTCGGATCTTTCAGCTTCGTACGCTGGGCAGCCAGGCCGGAACGGTCGGTCGTATACACGTCGCAACGCCCACTGTCATAGGCGGCCACAACTTCGTTGGCATGTTCGAACGCAACGAGCTTCGACTTCATGCCATTGGCCTTGAAATAGTCGGCAACATTCAGTTCCGTCGTCGTACCAGTGTTGGTGCAAACCGCAGTTCCGGAAAGACCCTTGGCGCTTTTCACGCCGAGTTTCTTGCGAACCATGAAGCCTTGGCCATCATAGTAGAGAATACCGACAAAGTTGATGCCCAGGTTGGTATCGCGCGTGAAGGTCCAGGTGGTGTTCCGGGACAGCACATCCACTTCGCCCGACTGCAGAGCCGTAAAACGGACCTTCGCAGACAGTGGCACATACTTGACCTTGCCAGCGTCGCCGAGAACTGCGGCAGCCAGCGCCTTGCAGTAATCCACATCAATACCGGCCCAGCTACCCTTGTCATCCGGGTTCGAAAACCCCGGCAGACCTTGGCTGACGCCGCACTTGAGGACGCCTGCTTTCTTGATGTCGTCCAGCGTGGCAGCCTGCGCGGCACCCGCTATGATGATCGCCGCGGCCCCCGCGACGGTAGTTTTGAGAAATGTTTTCATAAGAACTCCTTCATTTTCCTGACTGCTGTTATCGTACGACTCTGGGCCAACTGCCACAGGTATTTGAGCCATATACTTAATCGTTCACCGACCAAACCCCAATGAATCGCAGATATCAGAACACTATTAAGCACACTTCAGCACCCACGGCAAATTTACACTGGTTGAGTATTTTGCAATTGTTGACGCTGGCCGAATCCATTGCCGTGGTAGCGCAAGGACCTTGTTGCACAAATGGCGTGCGGGATTCCCTGTATGTCTCCAGTATGCTGGCTGGACGTTATGAGCAGTTGCTCCCTTGCGAGCTACAAGACCAGGATATGGCCTTCGTACAACACGGTGCTGAAGCAGTACGGTTCACGATCCATTTGGCTTGATCCTGAAATGCCCTGGTGTGCGCCCGCGACAGGCAAGCGAGGCCGTCAGCCGGGGTTCAGCGACGCGGCCATCCAGGCTTGCCTCACGATGAAGGTGCTCTTCGGGATGCCCCTTCTCCCGACAACAGGGTTCGTCGAGAGCCTTTTGCGGCTGGCTGGGCTCGACTGGAAAGTACCGGACTTCAGCGCCCTGTGTCGACGGCAGAAGACATTGGATGTCACCGTCCCTTGTCGTGGCGGAACGGGGCCGCTGCTCCTGTTGATCGATGCGACCGGGATCAAGGCAGAGGGTGAAGGTGAGCGGAACGCCTGCAAGCATGGTGGGAGCAAGAAACGCGTCTGGCGCAAGGGCCACCCGGGAATGGATGAGGAAACACTGGAGATCCGGACTATCGAAGTCACCACAAGTAACGTCGGCGATGCTCCGATGCCGCCCGCCCTGCCGGAACAGGTCCTGCTCCGGTCAGGAGATCGCCCCTGTCACCGCCGATGGTGCATATGACACGCGCACATCATTGCCGCCCGAGGGGTTGCTGCAACGATTCCGCCGCGCAAGAATGCCCGCCCGTGGAAACCCGACACAGCAGGTGCCGTCGCGCGGAATGAAGCGCTACGCGCCTTCACGTGTCTCGGCCGGGCGCTGTGGCGGCAACTGACAGGATATCACCGTCGAAGTCGCGCAGAAACTAGAATCAACTGCGTCAAACGCCTTGGCCAGGGCCTCATGGCTCGGGACTTCGCCCGGCAGGTTGCCGCACTCCGGATCCGGATCGCGGTTCTTGACCGCTACACTGCTCCTGGCATACCCGTCACAGAGCCCGCAGGATAAGTTCGTCCGGGGAAAGGGAAGGTCATGCCTCAATTTGGGCAACAAGACCTGGCGCAAGGACACTGTGTACGAGTTTGATGCTGTGCTACTGCTTGAAGGGAGCCCTGATTATTGGGCTTTTGATGGGCGGGCGCGTTGCGGCGTTTCTGGAGACCGGGGACGACTTGCGCAGTTCCCTTCTGGCACAGCCTCCGCAGTGGTCCTTCCTGTTGAGAAACTCCGACATGCTGACCTTGCTTCACTTCTTCCAAGCAGGGTCCGTGGGGTTGGGTTTGCCGGACACGCTGCGACGTTTCGAGATAACGGCGCATGTGTCAACAGCCAGGCGGAACGGGCTCGCGCCTCCGCTTCCAGCGACCTAAGAGGCCCGCCGGAGGACAAGATATTCCTTGGCTCTTCCCGGCACCAGAGAAAGTATCTACGGGACAGCGCCTGGCTGCCTCGGCAAACACGACAAGACCGACCAACGTCAATACTAGCGCCGTGAAGATGGACGTTAATGAGCTACCCGGAGAATCACGCATGAAAACTGAAACCAAGATTGTCTCGGTCGGACGCCATCCGGAAAAACACTTCGGCGCTGTCAATCCGCCGGTCTTTCGTGCTTCCACCATTACCCGACAGACACTCGCGGAATGGAGCGATGTGCGGACCCGCATCTTCGATGATGTCGTCTATGGTCGTTTTGGGACCCCAACCAGCATGGCGTTCGAGGAAGCGGTCGCGGCACTCGAGGGGGCTGACCGTGCGGTCGCCGTGTCTTCCGGCAAGGCAGCCTGCGCCGCGGCCATCCTCTCGGTCGTCAAAGGAGGCGACCATATGCTGGTAACCGACAGTGTCTATCAGCCGGTGCGCAAATTCGCGAACGATTTCCTGGCCCCCTTTGGTGTGGAAACGACCTATTACGATCCCACTATCGGCGCCAACATTGCCGATCTGATCCGTGACAACACCAGCCTCATCTGGCTTGAGGCTCCAGGCTCTCAAACCATGGAGATGCAGGACATCCCATCCATCACGGCAATCGCCAGAGAACGCGGTATCAAGACCGGCATTGACAACACCTGGGCAACGCCGCTGCTTTTCAAACCACTCGACTTCGGCGTCGATCTTTCCGTCAACGCGGCAACCAAATATCTTGTCGGCCATTCAGACGCGATGCTGGGCGTAGTCAGCATGCGTGCCGAACTCTTCGAAAGCGTAAAAATCGCTGCTAACAATACCGGGAATTGTCCAGGCTCCGAGGAAGTTTATCTGGGCTTGCGCGGATTGCGAACGATGGGCCTGCGCCTGAAGCAGCATGAACAGAATGCCCTCAAAGCCGCTCGCTGGTTGGAAGGTCGGCCGGAAGTCAATCGCGTGCTGTATCCGGCGCTGCCCGACGACCCGGGCCACGCCATCTGGAAGCGCGATTTCAAAGGTTCCAGCGGTCTGTTCTCGACTGTCCTGGAACCGGCGTCCGAAACTCAACTCGCTGCCTTTATCGACGGTCTCCGCCATTTCGGCCTTGGCGCGAGCTGGGGCGGTTTTGAAAGCCTGGTCCTGCCATTTGATCCGACGAGCTACCGAACCGCCACCAAATGGGAAGCCGCGGGTCCTTGTTTGCGATTCCACATTGGCCTGGAAAACATAGACGACCTGATCGGGGATATGGAAGCTGGTTTCCATCGGATGCAGGCGGTTGCCTGATGGTATCTTGCCGTGATCTTTCGAACAGGCGGAAGAAATCGCTGGAGGGTCATTGCCAGCCCGGTAGCTGCCGGGCGCATGCGGTAACCGCCCGTGAATTATCCGGATGACCCAGCGCAAACGAGTTGTGTCAGGAAAACAGCTTCTGCAACCTTCTTTCGAAAGGACCACTTGGCCCCTTGTACAGGGCTCGACCGATTGACCCCAATGGGGGTCCAAGCATCTACAGAGACCGCAACCGGGAACAAACGATCACGGTACCGAAATACCGACGTTGAAAAAGCCCAAATGGCCAAAGCGCGCTGTTCCGTTGCCACCACCTATCCGGTATACGGTCGCCATGACTCTCCTTACCAAAGCTCTGCACGTTCGCGCACTGTGTACCAAGCTGGCAAAAGAAGACTTCGTCACCGTCGATACCGAATTCATCCGTGAGAAGACCTACTGGCCCGATCTATGTCTCATACAAGTGGCGGGTGAAAACGAGGCAGCCGCTATTGATCCGCTGACAGCCGACATGGACCTCACCCCGGTATGGGAATTGATGCAGAATCCCACTGTCGTGAAGGTGTTCCATGCAGCCCGTCAGGACATCGAAATATTTGTTCACCTGACCGGAAAAACCCCGACGCCGGTCTATGACACGCAAATTGCGGCGATGGTGTGTGGCTTTGGCGATCAGGTGGGATACGAGTCCCTGGTGCAGAAATTAGCGAAGGCTCGTATCGACAAAGCGAGCCGTTTTACCGACTGGGCAGCACGACCTCTGAGCCACAAGCAGTTGTCTTATGCTCTGTCCGACGTAACCCATCTGCGTACGGCGTACCGCAAACTGCGAAGACAAATTCAGTCAGAAAAACGCGAAGCCTGGATTGCCGAAGAGATGGCGACGTTAGAAGATATCTCAACTTATGTCAAGAAACCGGAAGAGGCTTGGCAGCGGATCAAGTCCCGCTCCTTGAAACCTAAACATCTTGCCGTTTTGAAAGAAGTCGCAGCTTGGCGAGAGTCCCTTGCCCGACAGAAGAATATCCCGAAAAATCGAATTTTTCGCGACGAAACATTACTGGACATCGTCTCCAACGCGCCAAAAACGGTCGCAGAACTGTCCCGTGCCCGCGGCGTCTCGAAGAGGCTGGCCGAAGGTCCAGGCGGTCAGGAGATTCTGAAAGCGATCCGGCGCGGTGTTAACGCGTCGACGACCGAAGTCCCGACTGCTCCCAAACGCGAGAAACTGCCACCAAGGGTCGCTCCAGTGGTGGAATTTCTGAAGGTGCTGCTGAAGGATCGTTGCGAGCGTAGCAACGTAGCGCAGAAACTGGTTGCCAGCATGGCAGACCTGGAACGAATTGCCACGGATGACGAGGCGGCAGTACCGGCCCTGTCCGGTTGGCGGCGCGATCTTTTTGGCGCGGACGCGATCGCGCTCAAAAAGGGCGACTTGGCGCTGGCGGTGCGAAACGGCGGGGTAGAAACGATCTGTCTTGATCGTACTAGCGGGCCTCCAGCAACGGCTCCAGGCGCAACGTTCCGGCCAAGTCGTTGAAGCGCTTTTGCACCACGTTGCCGATGAAATCGCCGCCAAACTCCGGCAACTGCAAGGTAAGCGTGGTATCTGTCCGGACAAAGCGGCTGTCGTGCAGCAAATCGGGCTGGCCTGCGGTAATCGTATAACCCAGTCTCAAGGCCTCCCCCAGCGCTCTTGCATCGCGCATCTCGTTCTCGTCCAGACCGATGTTCCGCGCCATCAGCCGCATGTCCTCCTCAATACCGCCTCTGTAGCGCGCCGCGGCGACCAAAGCGAGAAAAGCGCGATCGCCGTGGTCAAGACCCATCAGCGGTGAGGTCAGTATTCGGCCCCAAGCGTGGCGGTGTCGGTAGTCTGGATGGTCAAACCAGCCGGTATCGCCCAATTCGCATGCTGCGTGGCGCAATCGGCGTCGGCGGGGCACATCGTTGGGGAACAGGCCATCAGTCCACTGCGACAAGGCAGGTCCGACTTCCGTAAATCGGCCGAAACGCTGACCAAATGCCGCCGCACTGGTCAGTAAGGGGTCAAGAGAACGGGTCTGCCGGTCCAGGGCCTCGTACAAGAGACCCTCCCGGACACCACGGGCTATGAAGACAATCCATTTCGGCCGAGCGAGCTTGACGACACGCCGAAGGACGATGGAAGACGCCCTTACCGCTTCAGTGCGTTTCGACGAAATTGCCGGCAGTTTGGACAACGCTTGGTCGCTCTGGCGCGCCAGCAGCTTGGCAAACTCGGTGAAGGCACTGGCTGATACACCGTAGCCGTCGATCATGCGAAGCGAGTAGCCGGATTGAGCCATGTGGACCTTGGCCAAGGCGCGCCAAGCACCACCTACGGCGTAGAGGGTTTCACCCTCTGCCGCGTCCAGCCAGTCCAGAGTTCCCAACGATTTCTTGACGATGGCGCCTATCGTCACGCCGTTCGTCATCGATTCGTTCAAGCGCAGCGCGCCCAGAGGCAGGGTCCCCATTTCGTGAACCGCGCCGGCACTGACCCGCACCAGTTCAAGGCTGCCGCCACCCAAATCGCCTACCAAGCCCGTGGCATTAGCAAAGCCGGACACGACTCCATAGGCCGAAAGGCGCGCCTCTTCCTCGCCGCTCAGCACGCGCACGTCCAGCCCCAGAGTCTTCTTCAATGTCGTAATGAATTCCAGACCATCCTCCGCGTCACGCACGGCCGCCGTGGCGAACGCCGATACCCGCGACACGCCCATGGCTGACGCTGCAGCCACAAACCGGCCTAGATTGTCGAGGGCCAAACCAACCCCGCCTGGATTGAGGCGGCCGCTGGATTCCATACCCCGACCCAAGCCGCACATGACCTTTTCATTGAAGATGGGCGTTGGCGCCCTGGGTGCGCCTTCAAACGCGACCAGCCGGATGGAGTTGGATCCTATATCAATCACCGCTATCCGAGTCGCCCTGTACCGGGATCTGAGCGATTCGAGAGAAAGGTGTTCCTGATCCTCCACCCCGACAACAATATTTTCCGCAACTCTGCTCACCATCTGGGACTGTTCCGTCGGCGCACGATGCTTACCGGCGTTCCGCAACTGGAGGATGTGGTCCGTCATCAGAGTCGAAACGTTTCTTTTTCGGGCCTTAGCAGGGATGAGGCGTTAGTATATCAATTCGATGGAGGAATATAGTGGGCGCAACCAATCCTATCCGCCGCATCCTAATCCTGCGGCACGCCAAATCTGACTGGACCGCTGGCGCGGCATCCGATTTCGAAAGGCCCCTGAATGATCGTGGCCGACGCGCAGCGGCCACCATGGGCGCCTTTCTGGCGGACGAGTGCCGGGCGCCATCACTGGTTTTGTGCTCTTCGGCAAGGCGAGCCGCGGAAACATGGTCAATCATTGCGCATCATTGGGCAGAAGCGCCGGAAGCGACGCTGGATCGCAGCCTGTATTTGGCCAGGATGCAAGACCTGCTCAAGCGGCTGCGCTGCCTTGAAGACGATGTCAACATAGTCTGTCTGGTCGGCCATCATCCAGGTCATGACGGCTTGGCCATTACGCTGACCAAAGACCGGGCAGCGCCGGAAGCGATAGCCATGCAACTGAAATTCCCGACCGCGGCTCTGGCCGAGTTGTCTTATTCGGGCCTCTGGGCTGACTTGTCCCCCGGTTCAGCGCAGTTGGAACGTTTCGTCCGGCCCAAGGATCTGATTTGAGAAATTACTCAGACTGTTTCGGATCTGCCCGACTTCAAGCCTGCCATGGCAAAACACAGATAGCCCGCTGCCATGGCGAATGGCCAGACAATCAGGCCAATCATGGTAAACCAGAAACCGCCGGCAGCCGCCACAGCGATTCCGCCGCCGCGCACCCAACCTTCTGCCGGAATCAGATTCAGGCCGCCGTATACGCTGGCCCCACCGTAAACCAACCATAGGACCAAGCTGAGCCAACCGATGGTGCCGCCGTCGATATGCGGATCGACCGGGATGCCGGCAGCCAGCGCCGTCAGAAATAACACTTCGGTACCGCATAGAACCGTGAGGCCACGGCGCACCGACCCGTTATTGTGATTCACCGTACGCAGCATCCAGGCCACCACCGCCAACCGGAGACCTGTAGCCAGCAAAGCCAGAACCAGAACAGAGCCCAGGATCGTCGGCAAAACCATCGTCAGAAAGGTGCAAGACGCAGCAAGAACAGCGAGAACGGCGAAGATCATGGTAGTGACCACTCGGTCACGCAGCTAGAAGAGACGCTACGCACAGCAACATAGAGGCAATCATCCAATGCGCAAAGGCCCACCGGGACAGTGAGGCCGCGACATCCGATCTGCAAGAACCTGCTGACCCTCTGCATCGCTCAAGTCGACTGCCGACGCACCGACGACTATGCTGGCAGATGATGTGCACCGGAAAACCTGCCTTGAAAACATGCGCAACACGGGTGTCCAGCACGGAGTACGGATTACTTTCGCTGGTAAAGACCCAGCGGCCGCCTCAGTGGGTGCGAACGGAGCGGTCCTGAGCGCGACAATAAGGACGGATGCAAGATACCCACACCCAAATTTTTGGTTGCCAACAGAACCCAAAAGAAAACGGCCGCTCAAACGAACGGCCGGATTCACCTGACATGATCCCTCGGGGAGAATCCCTAATTCATCGCGTCTTTCAATGCCTTTCCAGCCTTGAACTTTGGCTGGCGGGACGCTGCAATCTGGATAGTTTCACCCGTCCGCGGGTTACGTCCCGTCGTCGCCGCCCGGTCGGTGACATGAAACGTGCCAAAACCTACCAGCTTCACCTCGCCGCCAGACTTCAAGGCATCGGCAATCGAGTTTAGCGAAGCATCAATTACCGAAGCTACGTCGGTCTTGCTCATGCCTGTGCTGTCAGCAACAGCAGCAATCAAATCATTCTTGTTCACGAAAGGCCTCTCATGGTTTTCTAAGGATCAGCGACCGGTATCTGCCGCACCGCCAGCATTCTACTCCTCCCAAACACCCGCTGAGGATTGGGTATCTGAAGTCGAGTCTAGCATAGTTGCGAAAAGTTTACGGCGGAGTTGATACATAGGTCAATTGCTCGAAATCGCTATAAATCCGATTTTTTTGGATTTTTATCGCGTAGCGAAGATTGGTGTCGTCAGTGCTTTACGACACCAACTTCATCGTCAGCAACATCACCTCGCACAGCTTCGATCTTACTATCCGCATCAGACCATTCGATTGGAGTTAGTGGGGCTGTCAAGGCATGCTCCAGTACCTGATCGACGGCGCTGACCGAAATGATCTTGAGGCGGCGTCTCACATTGTCCGGAATGTCTGCCAGATCCTTCTCGTTATCCTCCGGGATCAGCACAGTCTTGAGACCACCGCGCAGCGCTGCCAGCAGTTTTTCTTTCAGCCCGCCAATCGGCAAGACGCGACCGCGCAGCGTAATCTCTCCGGTCATGGCAACATCCTTGCGCACCGGCACACCGGTCAATACCGAAACGATTGATGTAATCATGGCAACACCGGCCGAAGGCCCGTCTTTCGGCGTCGCCCCTTCCGGCACATGGACATGAATTTCCCG
This sequence comes from Rhodospirillaceae bacterium, assembly GCA_026709535.1. Classification (GTDB taxonomy): domain Bacteria; phylum Pseudomonadota; class Alphaproteobacteria; order Bin65; family Bin65; genus Bin65. The sequence continues at coordinate 18,650 of JAPOST010000125.1, read as the reverse complement.
CTTTTCGAAGATTGTCGGCTTGATCCCGAAGCTGACAGCCCGAGACTTCACGAAACTCTCGGCCGCGTGAACCGACTCCTTCATAACGTCGCCGAGTTTGCCGGTCGCTGTCACCTTCCCGCCGCCGGGCCCGCTGCCTGGCAACGTGACGGCTTCTATGGACAGCAATTCGCCACCAGTTTCGGTCCAGGCCAGACCAGTAACGACGCCCACCGCGTCTTCGTCTTCGGCCAGACCGAAGCGGTGCTTCCGGACTCCGGCATATCTTCCTACGTTTCGGTTGGTAACAGCGACTTTCTCAACAGCATCGCTGACGATCTCCTTAACCGCCTTACGGGCGAGGTTGGCTATCTCACGCTCCAGGTTCCGGACACCTGCTTCGCGCGTGTAGTAGCGGATTAACGAGCATAAAGCCGCATCGTTTACCGACCACTCTTCTTCCTTCAATCCGTGCGCCTCAATCTGTTTCGGCAGAAGATGACGCTTTGCGATCTGAACCTTCTCGTCCTCCGTGTAGCCGGGGATGCGGATGATTTCCATCCGATCCATCAGAGGCCGCGGCATGTGCAGCGTGTTGGCGGTGGTCACGAACATGACGTCCGACAGATCGTAGTCGACTTCAAGATAGTGATCTGCAAAACTTGAATTCTGCTCGGGATCCAGGACCTCCAGCAACGCTGATGATGGATCACCCCGCCAGTCAGCCCCCAACTTGTCAATTTCATCAAGCAGGAACAAAGGGTTTGAGGCCCTGGCCTTTTTCATGGACTGAATGATTTTGCCGGGCATTGAGCCGATATAGGTGCGTCGGTGACCACGGATTTCCGCCTCGTCACGGATACCACCCAGAGATAACCGGACGAAGTTTCGCCCCGTTGCCCGGGCAATCGATTTTCCCAGCGATGTCTTACCGACGCCGGGCGGACCAACAAGGCACAGGATCGGGCCCTTGATCTTTTTCATCCGCTGCTGAACAGCAAGGTATTCCAAGATACGTTCCTTGACCTTATCCAGCCCGTAGTGATCCTCATCAAGAATTCGTTCGGCGCGCTGGATATCGCGCTTCACCTTGGATCGCTTCTTCCATGGAATACCCAACAGCCAGTCGAGATAGTTTCGCACGACCGTTGATTCAGCTGACATCGGACTCATCGACCGAAGCTTCTTCATCTCCGCTTCAGCCTTTTCACGGGCCTCTTTGGACAGTTTGGTCTTCTTGATCTTTCCTTCGATCTCAGCGAGTTCATCCTTGGCGTCTTCGCCTTCGCCCAACTCCTTCTGAATGGCCTTCATCTGCTCATTCAGATAATACTCCCTCTGGGTCTTCTCCATCTGACGCTTGACTCGGCCTCGGATGCGTTTTTCGACCTGCATCACGCCGATCTCTCCCTCCATATAGGAATAGATCTTTTCGAGCCGAGCGCCGACAGGTGCAGTTTCCAAAAGCTCCTGCTTTTCCGGAATCTTGAGGTTCAAATGGGACGCGATGGTATCAGCCAGCTTGCCAGGCTCGTCGATCTGGTTGATCGACACGAGCACTTCGGGCGGAATCTTGCGGTTCAGCTTGATATATTGCTCAAATTGCGAAACTGCCGTACGCATCAATGCTTCGGATTCCTTGTCATCGTCATGTTCCTCTTCCATCGGCTCTGCGTAGGCTTGGAAGAAATCATTACTCTCGGCATAACGCATGATCTTGGCACGTTGCCGGCCTTCGACCAAAACCTTGACGGTACCATCGGGCAACTTCAGGAGTTGCAGTACGGTGCCACTGGTGCCGACGGAATAGATATCTGAAGCAGATGGATCGTCTTGGGAGGCATTTTTCTGCGCGACCAACAAGATCTGTTTATCGTCCTTCATGACATCTTCCAGCGCCCGAACGGATTTGTCACGACCGACGAACAGCGGCACAATCATGTGAGGAAAAACAACGATATCCCGAAGCGGGAGAACAGGGAAAAGCGTACCACCCTGAAGTTCTAACATCTGATTCACCTGAACGGTTGGCGATTGCCCCGGGAAGTGGCAACAACCGCAACTAGCTTGACAAGTCGACGTATTGGCGTTTGTCCAATGGACAATATCTGGCGTCCTGGACACCCGCATTCAATAGTTGGCGACGCATCCATGCCTAAAGCAGATAGACCCAAGAAAGCCCGTTTCCAGAGGGCATTTCAGCAGCCCCAGCCAACGGCAGGGAAGCCTTAGGCGCTGACGCTGGCTTCCGCGCTCCGCTCAGCATAAAGCAACAACGGTTGCGCGCCGCCTTCGACTACTTCCCGGCTGATGGCTACTTCTTCAATGCGATCATTACCTGGTAGGTCGAACATCGAATCGAGCAGAATGTTTTCCATGATCGACCGCAGGCCACGCGCGCCGGTCTTCCGCGCAATCGCCTTGCAAGCGATCGCTCCCAAGGCGTCTTCGGTAAAGCTGAGCTTGGCACCTTCCATATCGAAAAGCCGCTGGTATTGCTTGACCAAGGCGTTCTTCGGTTCGGTCAAAATTCGAACCAGCGCCGTCTCGTCCAGATCCTCCAGAGTAGCAATTACCGGGAGGCGACCGACAAATTCCGGGATCAGCCCGAACTTCAAAAGGTCTTCCGGCTCAAGTTCTCGCAACACCTCGCCGGTCTTGCGCTCGTCGGGCGGACGAACGTCAGCACCAAAGCCAATGGAGTTGCTCTGACCGCGGGAAGAGATAATCTTCTCCAAACCAGAGAAGGCGCCGCCGCAGATAAAGAGTATGTTGGTGGTATCGACCTGCAGAAATTCCTGCTGAGGGTGCTTGCGGCCACCCTGGGGCGGTACCGAGGCAACCGTACCTTCCATGATCTTCAACAGCGCCTGCTGAACACCCTCACCTGACACATCACGGGTGATCGACGGATTATCGGCCTTGCGGCTGATCTTGTCGACCTCGTCAATGTAGACAATACCACGCTGGGTCCGCTCGACATTGTAGTCCGCGACCTGCAACAGCTTCAGGATGATGTTCTCCACATCCTCGCCGACATAGCCCGCTTCAGTCAGGGTCGTTGCATCGGCCATCGTGAAGGGTACGTCAATGATGCGCGCCAGTGTCTGCGCCAGCAGCGTCTTTCCACAGCCTGTCGGTCCCACCAGCAAGATATTCGACTTCGCCAGTTCGACACCATTTGACTGCGCGCCATGAGCCAAACGCTTGTAGTGGTTGTGCACCGCGACCGACAGCACGCGCTTTGCATGGTGCTGACCAATCACGTAATCGTCCAAAACCTCATTGATTTCCAGTGGCGTCGGTACACCGTCGCTACTTTTGACAACGTTCGACTTGTTTTCTTCGCGGATGATATCCATACAGAGTTCGACGCATTCATCGCAGATGAACACCGTCGGACCGGCAATAAGCTTCCTGACCTCATGCTGGCTCTTTCCGCAGAAAGAGCAGTAAAGCGTATTTTTCGAATCGCCGTTCCCGGACTTACTCATCGATTCTAGGCCCTGTCTGGATCAACTCGCGATCACTCATCTGGATCAATCGCCCCGGCCTTCAATATCAACGCTGATGCTTGCCACCAGAAACATCAACATGTTAGCGTTGCGGTCGCCAGATGGCCAGTTTGAATCCTGCCTGCGGCAAGCGGCGCCACAACTGCCCTCGTCAAGGTCGCGCCGAGACTTCAGCAGGATGGCGAAAAGCCAGCGTCATAGCCGGTTTGCTGGTTGACGATCAAGAACCATCACCGTCATCATCTGTCTCTTCTGGGCGGCTATTCACAACATCATCAATCAGGCCAAAGTTCTCAGCTTCTTCCGGTGTCAGAAAACGGTCGCGCTCCATTGCTTCTTCGATGACATTCAGATCCTGACCAGTATGTTCGACATAAATGTCGTTCAGACGCGCGCGGACCGCAAGTATCTCTTTGGCATGGATCTCGATGTCGGTGGCTTGACCCTGGAATCCCCCTGACGGCTGATGGATCATGATCCTCGCATTAGGAAGCGCAAATCGCTTGCCCTTTGCGCCGGCTGCAAGGATCAGGGAGCCCATTGAGGCTGCCTGACCGACGCAGACGGTCGACACTTCCGGACGAATGTATTGCATCGTGTCGTAGACGGACAGGCCAGATGTAACGATTCCGCCCGGCGAGTTGATATAGATCGAAATGTCCTTGGTGGGATTGTCCGCCTCCAGAAACAAAAGCTGGGCACAGACCAGCGAAGACATATGATCCTCAATCCCGCCGGTAATGAAGACGATTCGCTCCTTTAGCAGGCGTGAATAGATATCGTAAGCGCGCTCGCCCCTGTTAGTCTGCTCAACGACCATCGGAACAAGCGTATTCATGTATAGATCAACCGGATCGTGCATCTTGCTCTCTGTTTGATAGAACCCCTTGGTTCCTTAGGTTTCCTTCGCCGCCTGCAGCTGGAGCCCATACATAGGGCTGCCTATTCCCTACTGCCAGTTCCAAATCTCCATCACCAATCGGGCGTCACCGGTAGGGTGTACGATCTGGCAAATTATCTGGCCGAACCATAGCCTATTTCTTCGATTTACTGGCCTTTGTCGGGCTTGGATTCTGCTGTATCGTTTCCTCAGGCTCAGCAATGACCTCTTCCAAGGTCACTTCTTTGTCGGAGACACTGGCCAGTTCGACGATGTAGTCGATCACCTTTTCTTCATAAAGAGGGGCTCGAATGCCGTCTCGGACCTGAGAGTTCTTCTGATAGAATTCCATCACCTCTCGCTCCCGTCCCTTGAATCGTTGCGCTTCATCGATGATGGCGCGATTAACCTCTTCATTGGAAACCTTGATATTCTGAGTGGCACCGATCTCGCTCAGAATCAGACCCAGGCGTACGCGACGCACAGCGATATCGCGGTATTCCTCCCTCAGAACATCTTCGGATTTCTTCTTCTCATCCTCATCCAACTGGTTCTGCGTCTTACGCTCTTCATAGTGTTGCCAGATAGCGTCGTACTCTGTCTCAACCATGCCCGGGGGTACTTCGAAGTCATGATTGTCAGCCAGGACATCCAGTAGATCACGCTTCAAGCGAGTACGCGTCAGGCCATCATAGTTTTGCTCGATGTCGCTTCGCACTGCCTGCTTAAGCGATTTCAGATCCTCCGCACCAACTGATTTGGCGAACTCGTCGTCAATTTCTGGCAGCTTGCCGATACGAACTTCGTTGACTGTAACTTCAAAAATTGCCTCCTTGCCGGCAAGATCGGTCGATTGATAGTCCTCGGGGAAAGTGATTTTCACTTCCTTCCTGTCTCCGGCCTTAGCCCCAATCAGCTGATCATCAAAGCCGGGGACGAAGGTTTTGGACCCCAACTTGAGGTGATGCCCTTCGGCGGCGCCGCCATCGAACGGCTTGCCATCGACCTTGCCCTGAAAGTCGATTATCGCCACGTCCCCGACCAATGCCTTGTGCGTCTTCGGCGCCGCCTCAGTATCCTGCCGGGTCCCGGCAAACGTATTGACGGCCTCGTCAACGGCATCGTCAGTAACCGGCACCTTCAGCCGTTCAAGCTTGATGGATTTGAGATCCATCACCTGCAGGTCCGGCAGGATCTCCAGCGACATGGTATATTCGAGATCGCTGCCATCTTCGAAATTGTCTATCTCTACCTTTGGCTGCGTGGCAGGTTTCAGGTTTTTTTCCTCCAGCGTCTTGGTCACGCTTTCTTGGACGGCCTGCTCCAGCACCTCGCCCATGAGGGATTTGCCCAATCGCTGTCTCAGCACCTGCAGGGGTGCCTTGCCCCGGCGGAAGCCAGGCAATTGCAAGTCCTTGCCCACCTCGTTGAGGCGGGTAGTCATTTTTCCATTAATATCGGAAGCGGGTATCGAAATTTTGTACTCACGCTTCAGGCCTTCGGCCGCTGTTTCCGTTACCTGCATACTTCGGCGTTCCCAATTTGCCGATCCGGGGCAGTCAACCGGTCCGGTCAGTGCGTCGTTGTTGAGTCCGAATGGTGCGGGCGGAGGGACTTGAACCCACACGACTTTCGTCACTGGTACCTAAAACCAGCGCGTCTACCAATTCCGCCACGCCCGCGTGATCACAATGCCCCCAAGTTACTCGCTCCTGAGTGAGATCACAGGCGCGCTTCCAGCGCAACAAGTCGGTATAAGTCCCGCTCCACAACGGTTCAAGGGTCAGTAGGGAGTGAAGACTTTGCGCCGCAATGCCATTGTCGCTCGTATGAGACTGCGTGGCAGCTGTTGCACGACTACTAAAAAGTATACCGCCGTTTCATTACCCCAGGAAGCCTTCTCTTGACTGTTAAAACTGGCCAAGCTTGTCGTCCCTGAGGCCGCGGCCGCAGAAACCATTAACATTCGGCGGCTGGTCTGTTCTGACACGTCCGTCGGTTCCTGAGAACCGCCGGCTCCCGAGCGATTGTCTGTATCAAGCAGCACCGATGAAGGATGTGCGCCTGCCAGTATCTTGAACGGCAAGCGCCTGATTGTCCGACATTTCTAGCGCGTCGTTTCCAATCGGGTTTCGTCCAGACCCATTTGCCAGAAACTGATCTCCAGGCGCGTAGCCTCCGAAAAAATTCGCTGCGCTGACGCCCTTCGCGCCTCGGAACCACGGCGCGCCCATAAATCATCCAAAGCCGTCACTGCGCTCTGCGCCACCTTCTGGTACTCGTCGCCAGCATACAATTCGATCCAGGGCTGATAAGGATTGCCCGGCACGACAACGGCAGATCCCAAGGCATGGCCAATCTCTCCGTATCCGACGACACAGGGCGCGAGCGCAATGTGTAGGTCGAGCAGATCACCGCGCAAGCCGGTTTCCAAGACATAGCGGGTATAAGCCAAGCATGCCGGTGCCTCGGGGGCAGCCTCCATATCGGCTTCGGTCAGACCCCAGCTGCGGCAGAATTCTACGTGTAGCGCCATCTCGGCATTGGAAATACCGTTCAGAATTTCCGAGGCCGCTATGATGTCGTAAAGCGTTTCGGCCTTGTAGGCGGCCAACGCCCATGCGCGGGAGAAATGGATGAGAAAGAGGTAATCCTGAATCAGGTAGTACCGAAATGCAGCTTCCGGCAGTGACCCATCGGCAATCCTTTGGACGAACGCATGGTCGACATATTTCTGCCAATCTGGCCCCGTGCCATCCCGCAGTGCGTTGAAGAGTAAGCCGTCATATTGCACGATCATTTACAGCAGCATTTTCCGGACATCCCTGGGCAACCTGACAACCAAACCATCCAAAGCGTCGGTCATCGTTATCTGGCAACCGAGGCGCGATGTCTTCTGGATGTCGTAGGCCAGGTCCAGCATGTCTTTCTCGTCCTCCGACGGCGCGGGCAGCATCGAAAACCAGGCCGCATCGACAATGACATGGCATGTGGCGCAAGCCATAGATCCCTCGCATGCACCTTCGATATCGACTTCATTGTCCCAAGCGATTTCCAACAGGCTCTGCCCCTCCTTAGCGTCGATGACCTTCGGCTTCCCGTTCCGCTCTATGAAGGTAACTTTGGTCATGATTGCGCGATCAACGTTCTGAAACGTCGGGATGCAGATTTTAGGAAGTGTCGGGCAGCGGCCGTCAAATAGTGAAGGATTCACCACAACCGCACCGGCCTTTTTCGTTCGGATTGCTAAAGTCGAACCGCGCATTGAAGCGATCTTCGATCCAATCCATCTCGCTACCGAACAGGAACATCGTTGCTGACGGCTCAACGAAGATCTTGACGCCCTTGTCTTCAACGACGTCCTCAAACTTCTTCTGCTCTTTGGCGTATTCCACGTAATAGCTCATGCCGGAACAGCCCGTGGATTTCACACCGACACGCAGACCGAGAACATCGTCATCGGCCTCCGCAATCAGGGCCTTGGCCTGGTCGGCGGCACGATCTGTCAACGTGATCACTTGAGGCACCATGATCGTAAACTCCTAACGGTTAGGTAATACGCCATCAAGAGGCTTTCCAGTTTCTTGCGACTGTAGCCGACGTTCGGTCTCTTCAAAAAATGTCCAGAATGAATTTCGCGTCATCGGTCATGTTGTCAGGCGTCCATGGCGGCGACCAAGTCAACTTGACGCAAACCTTGCCAACGCCGGCAACGGCGGCGACGGCGTTGGCAACTTCCTGAGGGAGTTCGCCGGCAACCGGACAATGCGGAGCCGTCAGAGTCATTGTGATGTCTACATCGCCATTCAGCTTCCGGTTTGCCTCGTAGATCAGACCAAGGTCGTAGATGTTGACCGGGATTTCCGGATCGTGAACGGTTTTGAGCGCATCAATAACTTTTTCTCGGTCAACACGCCCGCCTGACGTCTCAAGAGGTGCACCGGCAATGGCGGTCAGCCCTTCTCGGACGGTATTGCCCATGAAGTCGGATAATCCCGGCCCTTGCGTGGTTGATTTGGGCAGATCGGTCATAGTTCAGGCTGCCTGGATACCGGCCCTGGCACCCGCCAGTTTCTGGATATGCTTCAACATCGCCATCATGCCAACCTGTCGCTGTGTCGTGAGCGCGCCGAGATTAAGCCGGCGTACGTGATCCAGCTTGATTTGCGCCAACTCGCCCGTGGTCAGCCCGCTGAAGGAGTCGGTCATCACGGCGACGAGGCCCTCAACGATTGCAGCGTCGGAGTGACCGCGAAAGTAATGCCGACCCGCCTGTTCGTCGTGCAGGATCCAGACCTTGGACAGACAGCCGTGCATAAGGTGTGCATCGTCCATTGCCTCTTCGGGAAATGGCTTGGCCCGCTTCTTCTTGGCGATGTCGAGGATATATTCGAAGCGCATCTCGTCATCCAGTTCTTCAAGCGTTTCCGCATAGGTCTCGTAAGTACTCAAATCCATCCGAGATTTACCCCAGCAATTTCTGGGCATGGCGGATTCCCGCTGCCAAAGCATCGATTTCTTCCGTCGTATTGTAGAGGGCCATTGATGCTCGAACCGTCGCCTCAACACCCATGCGCGCCATAAGCGGTTGAGCACAGTGATGACCAACCCGTACAGCCAGACCTTGCCGGTCCAGAACCGCGCCGACATCCATCGAATGAATCCCGTCGACGATGAATGACATAATAGCCGCCTTCGTTGGATCCTCGCCGATCAGCCGCACGTCCGGAACGTCCCGTAGCGCATCAAAGGCGTAGTCCCGCAGGTACTGCTCGTGAGCATCGATGGCGTCGATGCCAATCCCTTGTACATAGTCGATTGCGGCGCCCAATCCGATTGCTTGAACAAAGGGCGGCGTCCCCGCTTCGAAGCGCATGGGCGGCTCGGCATAGACAGAGCCGTTGAATGAAACCGTTTCAATCATGTCGCCGCCGCCCTGCCACGGTGGCATCGAGACTAACCGCTCCGTTTTACCATACAGCACCCCGATACCGGTTGGTCCGTAAAGTTTGTGACCGGTGAAGGCATAGAAATCGCAACCCAGGGCCTGAACATCGACGGCTTGATGAACGATGCCCTGAGCGCCGTCGATCAGGACGCATGCGCCCTTCTCCTTGGCCAGCCGCGTCACCTCAGCAATTGGCACGACCGTGCCCAAGACATTCGACACATGAGGTACTGAAACCAGTTTTGTGTGATCGTTCAGGATAGCGGCAAACCGGTCGAGGTCGAAACGACCGTCATCTTCGACCGGCGCAATTCTGAGAATGAGCCCCTTGCGCTCTTTCAGAATCTGCCAAGGCACGATATTGGCGTGATGCTCCATCTCGGTAATCACGATTTCATCCCCTGCATCAAGGAATGTTTCGGCCCAGGAAAAGGCAACCAGATTAATCGCTTCGGTCACGTTCTTGGTGAATACGATTGTATCAGGTGAAGACGCATTCAGAAGGGACGCTACCTTTTCGCGAACGCCTTCGTAGGCTTCCGTGGCTGCTCCACTGAGGAAATGGGCACCGCGGTGCACGTTGGCATATTCGCTCGTATAGCTGTTCTTGATGGCATCAATCACCGCTCGGGGTTTCTGAGCGCTAGCTCCGTTATCCAAAAAGCGCAGCGGCTTGTCGTAAACGGTACGTGAAAGGATCGGAAAATCAGCTCGGACACTGTCCAGATCATAGCAATTGCGACTACGACAATCTTGATCGAACGCTACGATTGCGGTCATGGTCCGCTCCGCTCCGCCATCCAACGCACCACATTCTGTTCCAGAGGCAAACGCATACCGGCTAGGGCAACGGCGTCGATTGCTTCGTTCAGGAAGGCTTCAACCAACAACTGTCGTGCCCTGATCTCCGGGATGCCTCGGGACCGCAAATAGAATAAAGCTTCAGCATCCAATTCACCTGCCGTCGCACCATGGCTGCATTGCACGTCATCGGCGTGAATTTTCAGTTCCGGCTTGGTACTGACTTCGGACGTTTCGGACAGCAACAAGGCTCGGCTCATCTGATGTGCTTCGACCTTTTGCGCATCTGCATGGACCACAACCTTACCTTGGTAAACGCCACTGGCTTGACCATCCAACACACCCTTGTACAACTGGTCGCTGCTGGTCTCCGGCGACGCATGGCTCACGACGGAGGTGTGATCGCAATGCTGGTTTTCCCGGACCAGATAGGCACCATTAAGGCGGCAATACGCGCCAAGCCCTTCCAGACGCACCCGGAGTTCGTTTCGGGATATCCGACTGCCCAGAGTAAAGCTGAAACTGTCCAGCTGCGCGCTCGAATCCAGCCGCGCAGAATACAACGCAAGATGGATGGCCTCCTTCGATTCATCCTGCACTTTGCAGTGCCGCACAATGGCTTCCGGGCCGACATCAATGTCGGTTACGATATTGGCGAAATATGAACCTATGCACAATCCGATATGATATTCCACGATTGTCACGTGGCTGCGACGGCCAGCAATCACCAAGTTGCGCGGCTGATAAGCTGGTGGCCGGACGCCACCTGTCCCGACTGACAGGATCTCGATCGGCATGTCGATCGTGGTATCGTCCGGCACGATCAAGACATAGCCATCCAGCAACCAGCTGTCGTTCAAGATCTTCAGCGAGCTCCCATCTTCGGCCAATCGCTGTCTCAGAAAACGAAGTACGCGGTCGTCGTCCTCGCCAAGAGCATTGGACAGCGACGTCAGCACCACCCCATCCCCAAGATTCGGTATTGAAGACAGATTGGGCCGAACCTCGCCGTTGACCAGCACCAGACGGCAGTCAGCTTCGCGGCCAAAAACGAGCGCTGGCAGACTTTCCCGCGTCACATCTACGGACGGCGGCGACCAGTCCAGGTTCTGTTCAGCAAGGCTGGCAAGGCTGGTATATCGCCAGTCTTCGACTCGGCGGCTAGGCAAGCCCATCCGTTCGAAATTCCCGGCTGCGGCGGAGCGCGCGGACTGCAACCATTCTGGCGTCTCCGATGCTGTCGCGGCCGGACCGGTACGCCAGCCGGCAAGCCAGTCAGCCGGTGCCGCTCCCGGAGATGAGATGGGAATCAGGTCAGGCATGATCAGGCAGCCGCCCTCTCGGCAAAGGCCGCATAGCCTTCTTCTTCCAAGTGGAGCGCCAACTCCTTGTCGCCGGACGTCACGATCCGCCCGGCAGCCAGAACATGGACGTGATCAGGCACGATATAGTCAAGCAGTCGCTGATAGTGTGTGATCACCAGCATGGAGCGTTCCCGACAACGCAGCGCATTGACGCCCTCGGCCACTATTTTCAGCGCATCAATATCCAAGCCACTGTCAGTCTCGTCGAGGACTGCAAACGTCGGCTCAAGTACTGCCATTTGCAGAATTTCGTTGCGCTTTTTCTCGCCGCCGGAAAACCCAATATTGACCGCCCGTTTGAGCATGTCGTCGCTCATGCCGAGCTCCTTGGTTTTGGCTCGAACCAGCTTCAGGAACTCCATCGCATCCAATTCTGCCGCTCCGCGCTGGATGCGAACGCTGTTCAGCGCGTGTTTCAGGAACGTCATGTTGGTGACACCCGGAATTTCAACCGGGTACTGAAAGGCCAGGAACAACCCTGCGGCAGCCCTTTGTTCAGGTTCAAGTTCCAGCAGATTCTGCCCCTTGAAAGCTACCGTGCCGTCGGTTACCTGGTAGCCCTCGCGTCCGGATAGCACGTAACTCAGCGTGCTCTTCCCAGCGCCATTGGGGCCCATGATGGCATGTACCTCACCGGAGGCGATCGTGAGATCCAGACCCTTCAGGATCGGCATGCCATCAACGGCAGCGTGCAAATTTTTGATTTCGATCATGTTTCCACCTGAACCTGTGTTGTCGCTTGCGCCGCTGAAGTCGCCATTCGCTCCCTCTCTGCCGGGACACGATCCAGACCCAGGCCACGCAGACAGCCAAAGCGATGATGACATAAATGATGATGCCGGTGATTGAGGGTCCAGTTTTCGGGCAGATGATCGTCTATCAAACCATCAAAATGACCATATATACGCCGATACAAGTTCAACCTACTTCATGAACCATAACGGCATATGAGCTGACTGTATGGGCCTTGAAGCATGCTTCCCTGTCGGCGAACGATTATTCTACCCAACGCTACCCTCCAAGCTGATTCCGACCAGTTTTTGTGCTTCTACGGCAAATTCCATGGGCAATTCTTGAAGTACTTCTTTACAGAAGCCGTTGACGATCAGCGCCACGGCATCTTCCTCGCCGATGCCGCGTTGCCGACAATAGAACATCTGATCTTCGCTGATGCGCGAGGTTGTCGCCTCATGTTCTACCTTGGCTGTTCTGTTCTTGCTCTCGATGTATGGAATCGTATGAGCGCCGCACCTGTCACCTATCAGCAGTGAATCACATTGGGTAAAATTACGCCCGTTCAAAGCCTTGGGGCCCATTCTTACCAGACCGCGGTACGTATTCTGCGCCTTCCCCGCTGAGATGCCCTTCGAAATGATCCGGGACCGAGTACCCTTTCCCAGATGGATCATCTTGGTACCGGTATCGGCCTGCTGCGCATTGTTAGCGATCGCCACTGAGTAGAAATCCCCGACGCTGTTATCGCCCTGCAGGATGCAGGAAGGGTATTTCCAGGTGATCGCCGAGCCGGTCTCAACCTGGGTCCAACGGATCTTCGAATTGTCACCCCGGCAGGCGCCACGCTTGGTAACAAAGTTGTAGATTCCGCCCTTGCCATTCTCGTCGCCCGGGTACCAGTTCTGCACGGTGGAATACTTGATTTCCGCATCATCCATGGTGATCAATTCGACTACAGCGGCGTGGAGTTGATTTTCGTCCCGCATAGGGGCCGTACAGCCCTCCAGATAGGAAACGTAGCTGCCCTCGTCGGCAATGACGAGTGTACGTTCAAATTGCCCTGATTCCTTGGCGTTCATCCGGAAATAAGTTGACAATTCCATGGGACAGCGCACCCCCGGAGGGATGTAGACGAAGGACCCGTCCGAGAAAACCGCCGAGTTTAGCGTTGCATAGAAATTATCGGTGTAAGGCACTACGGTGCCAAGATATTTTCGAACCAGCTCGGGATGTTCCTTCAACGCTTCCGAGATCGGGCAAAAGATGACTCCATGGCTTTCCAGTTCCTTCTTGAAGGTCGTCGCCACGGACACTGAATCGAACACGGCATCAACCGCAACCTTGGGCGCGCCCTGCACGCCCGCCAAAACTTCCTGCTCCTTCAAAGGGATGCCAAGCTTTTCGTAAGTACGAAGCAGTTCGGGATCGACCTCGTCCAAGCTCTTAGGCCCTTCGGTCGTCTTTGGGGCGGCATAGTAGTAGATGTCCTGAAAGTCGATAGTCGGATAGTCGACCATGGCCCAAGTGGGCTCTTCCATCGTCAGCCAGTGACGATAGGCCTTAAGCCGCCATCCAAGCATCCAGTCAGGTTCTTCTTTCTTGGCGGAAATGAAGCGAATAGTATCTTCGCTCAGGCCCTTGGGGGCCGTCTCCATCTCGATATCGGTTTCCCAGCCGTGCTTGTATTTGCGGATCTCTTCAACCTGGGCGACGGATTCTGCAGTTGCAGCCATGATTTAGCGACCCTCTACCTGCCATTGCGCCTGATGCCCGGCTTTTGACGCTCGAAGCGGTAAGCCGAACATCGTTGGCACGGCCATGTCCTCAAGACTGACGCCGTCCAACGCGCTCTTGATTGCCTGATTCACCCGATCCCAGTTACCACGCACAGGACACAATTGCTCCACGTCACACTCCCCCTCCACACCGTCGACACAGGCAGTCAGATTGACCGGCCCTTCCAGCGCACGGATCACCTCGAACATAGAAATGTTGCGGGCGGACCGCGCCAAAAGATATCCACCGTTGACGCCGCGCTGTGATGCCAGGATGCCCTCTTTCGTGAGGGCTTTGAGGACCTTGGCAACGGTCGGCGCGGGGACGTTTGATTCTTCGGATAATTGGGGCGCAGTAACAAGTCGCCTAGGGTCGTGAGCCATCCGTGTGAGCACAACGACTGCATAATCGGTAATCCGGTTCAATCGCAGCACGAAAAAATCCTCCGAAGGCTTGACCCGGCAGCCGCGCGAAATACCGCGAGGCCAATCCGGACCAGATAGGTTCTATTTAATTGGATGCAGGAATTCCGAATTCAAGACCAATTCGGTGCGGTATTGCCGCAGTTCGCGAACAAATCAGCCATGAGAGCTTTCTGGCTCACACCATGTTCACGGAGGCGAAGAACATGGCCACTACATGAACAGCTTTTCGCCCTTCAGACTGGCGTACATGGAGGCTACATAATCGCCATAGCCGTTCCAAATCTTGGTCGGAATCCGTTTGCCGGTAGCAATGTCCCGCTCGCTGGCCTGACTCCACCGCGGATGATCGACCTTCGGGTTGACGTTGGCCCAGAAGCCGTATTCACGCCGTTGAAGCTTTTCCCAGAAGCTAATGGGCCGCTTTTCGGCAAAGTGAAAACGCACGATCGACTTGACATGCTTGAAGCCGTACTTCCACGGCACAGCAAGGCGCAGCGGCGCACCATTCTGTTTGGGAACGGGCTTGCCGTAAAGACCGGTGACGACGAAAGACAATTCGTTCACTGCTTCGAACATTGTCAAGCCTTCAGTGTAGGGCCAAGGATACCAGGTCTGTCGCTGTCCCGGTGCGACCTTGGGGTCCTGAAAACTCTGCATGACCAAATATTTCGCCTTGCCCAAAGGCTTGGCGAGATCAACCAGTGCCTTCAGCGAAAAGCCCGACCAGGGCACGACCATCGACCAAGCCTCGACACAACGGTGAGCGTAGACCCTTTCTTCCAGCGGCATCCTTTTCAGAAGATCATCGATATCAAATTTCATCGGTCTTTCAACGGCGCCATCAATGGTGATCATCCAGGGGCGCAGTTTCAGGCGCTGGGCCGTTTGATAGATCCGCTTGTGCGAACCGAATTCGTAGAAGTTGTTGTACGTCGTTGCGATCCGCTCAGGCGTCAACGGACGGTCGACCTTGTATTTCAGATTACGTTTCACCGGATACAGGGAAGCGCTAGGGTCGGTCGCGGCCAGCGCACTGGTCGGACCCAGTACTGGCAAGGCGGCCGTCAATATAGGTCCGGCCGCAAGCACCTTGGCGAGTTGGCGGCGCTGCAGAAAGACGCTTTCCGGCGTGATCTGACTATCGTGAATCTCCCAGCCGCGGCGTCGATGGACAAACATGCGCGAAACTTCCTTTGCCGTTCTGCTCTTGCAATGCAATTTGCAGGCTTCTGTGAATTATCGATAGTTAACGCCTATCCGCTCTCACAACAATTCAACCTTCCGTCAAGAACAAAGGCCCTGGGTACGCCAAACAGCTTACAGGGAGGCGGTGCGAATGGATCGCAATGGCTTATCCGCGATAGGCCAGTGGAGCAAGGCCGCCACCACGCCCAGCCCCGCTGCAATCAGCCAGACCGTGTCGTAGGAGCCCGTATCGTCGAAGACTTTGCCGCCTAGATAAACCCCAAGGGCTGCGCCCATCTGGTGCGTCAGATAGACAAAGCCGAAAAGGGTTGTCATATATCGGGTGCCAAATATCTGCCCGACCAAGCTGGTGGTCAGAGGCACGGTGCCTAGCCATAGCAAGCCCATTACCAAGCCAAAACCCAGCGACATGATCGGACTCGCCGGCATCAACACCAGCGCCAGAATGGCCGCCGCCCGGAGGGCATAAATGATGCTGAGCAGGTATTTGCGCCGGTATTTGTCGCCCAACGCGCTGGCGACATAAGAGCCGACGATATTGCCCAAGCCAATCAGCGACAGGGTCCCGGCAGCGATTGATCTGGAAAGGCCACTATCCTCCACGTGAGCAACGACATGAGTGGCGATGAAGGTAATCTGGAACCCGCACACGAAGAACCCAGCCATCAGCAGCCAATAGCCAGAGTGGCCCATCGCTTCGGCAACCGCTCGTTTGGCACTTGTATGATCAACCGCTGCAGTACTCATAGCTGGCGCCGTCCGAATGCTTCGTGCGCAGATACAAATCAGCAGCATCACAAAGGCAAGCACGAGAAACGCATCGCTCCACCCAATCATGCTGATCAAGGCCGAACTTCCCGGGATCATCAGGAACTGTCCCAGCGAACCCACGGCGCTGGCCACCCCCATGCTCATGCCTTGACGTTCGGGCGGCGCAACGCGCCCGATGGCGCCCAGAACGACGGCAAAGCTGCTGGCGGCAAGCGCCATGCCGACGACAAGGCCGCCGCCGAGATAAAGCAGAGTCTGGCTGTCAGGAAAGGCCATCAAAGCCAAGCCCAGCGCATACAGGCCGCCGCCAAGAACTGCTATTTTGGCGGCTCCGTAACGATCAGCCAACCAGCCAAAGAATGGCTGAGTAATACCCCAGACGACGTTCTGTATGGCAATGGCGATGGAAAATACCTCTCGTCCCCAGCCCTTGGCCTCTATGACCGGCAACTGAAACAAACCAAAGCTCTGCCGCATGCCCAACGATAGAAACAGAATCACACCGCCACCAATCATTATCCAGAGCAACGTGTTGGAACGGTGGGACGGCCGGAAGTCGGAGTCTTTCATTGGTGTTGTCATAGTCGTATGCTACAATCAGTCCTGCAATGGGCGCACTGGGAGCCAGTTCAATCTTGCGCGACGCATCCCGGAGCCATCGCGCAATAATCGAAAGGAGAGGCGTCTTACCTGCCCTCCAGACGCACAAAAGAAACAGGCCGGGAACCACCCTGGAACGAAAGTAGAATAGTTCATGGATGCTGCGGAAGACGAATTCATTCTGTCAGGCGTCATTCAGGACGCTGGCTGCAGGTTGAGCGCTGGTGTCTGTGCGGTGATTGGACCGTTGTCGGCGTGAACCTTGGTGATAACGTTGATTTTATTGAGGTTAACGGCCTGAAGAAATCGCCCACCATCCGAAACTTTCGCGAGTCGCCGTCGACTCGCATCGCCTTCGCTGGACGACACTGCCCGCCTATATGAGAACATTTATCAGACTGGAGTATCTTCCATGAAATTCTATGACTGCTCTACTGCGCCCTCTCCCCGGCGCGCCCGTATCGCCCTAGCCGAAAAGGGCTTGCTGGACGATATTGAGGTTATTGAGATCAACTTGCGTAACAAGGAGCAGATCACGCCGGAATTCACCACGATCAATCCGTACCGGACCGTCCCTGTTCTGGAACTTGACGATGGCCGGCGGATCACCTCTTCGACCGGCATCTTCCATTACCTTGAAGCGGCACGTCCTGATCCACCGCTTATTGGTCGTTCACCGGCTGAGAAGGGGCTGGTCACCGATCTTGAATGGCGTGTCGAACTGGAAGGGTTCTCGCCGATCGGAGAATGCCTGCGCAATACCGCCAAGGGCATGATCGGGCGCGCCCTGACCGGTAAGTACGACTATGAACAGATCCCGGAGCTGGGTGCCAGGGGGCGCCTCCGTTGCGAGCGTTTCCTGCAGGACTTCGACGATCTGGTCGGCGAGCGGCGCTTCCTTGCCGGGGACAACTTCACCATTGCCGACATCACGGCCTTGGTAGCCATTGATTTCGCCAAATGGATCAAGATCGAATTGCCCAAGGACGCCACCAACGCACAGCGCTGGTATACTGAGGTCTCGAGCCGTCCGAGCGCTGACTGCTAGCCAAAACGTTTCGTGAAAGCGTCAGACTCTTTCGATTGACGTATTTTGTCGACGCGGTTACCGACGGCTCAGCAGGCGGTAAGCCGGGACGGCGCGTCGCCCCAATGGAGTTCAGCAAGCCATCAGCCATGCCAGCTGGGCCATCCACAGGATCATCATCAGTGGTTCGCGGTCGGAGAACGTACGGCAGTCGAACCGTGCACAGAACGCCTGCGCCTCGTCGTCCAGGTCGCCGGCAGCCGAGCATTCCATCCACATCATGCGCACCCGACTCAAGGGTGTCACGATCAGCGCTGAACAATGGACAGTGGCGGAGACTGGCTATGTTTCCATGCAATCCTGACCAAAATCGCACGCAGTGCTCCCCAGCCATACAACCGAAGCCGGTCCTAGCCGTAGTAGCAGAGCTAACCCCAGTCGGCAGTCCGTGATGCCTCGGGCTGCGGTCCTCTGTCGGGCGTTTGGAGACCGACCATGGCCCGGACCGAGGCGACTCGGCGCAGTATAGCCGGGCGCATGATGATCGGCAAAACGATTTGACGGACGCGGAACAGGATCTGATGGCGCCGCAGCAGGGCCGGCCACGGGCGACGGCCCTGCCG
>JAPOST010000120.1 GCA_026709535.1 Rhodospirillaceae bacterium | reverse complement strand
GAGCACCGGTGTGCAGGTCAGCAGCGATTCGTAAGATGAATGTCAACGGACCCTAGGGAGAGAATCCTTTTGATAGATGAGAACGAACTCAGATTTAACGAAGCTGCTTCGCAGCAGGTTTGACGTCCCGCTGAGCCTTTCGCTGAATTCCTTACGTCTCGCGTGGCGGTGCCGGCTGTGGAGCGCTGCTAGTGCCATTCTCCCGACCGCGTTCGTCCGCCATTGTCTCCGTTTCCATCCCCAAACGGAAGGGCCATCAAGAAAGGCGCCCGGAAAAGCTCGATCCGCTCCCACAGCGCCTCAAGCTCTGCCCCAGAAACCTCCCGTACCTCGACCGTCCTGCCGTCGAAAACGTGATGAACCCATGTGCCGCCGCATCGCGTCAGCACCCCCGGATGCGCCGCCGCCGCCTCAGGACCCAGCCGAAGCAACGCTTCCGCGGTCCCGGAGTCCCGGAAGCGGGAAGGATCCCCGCCTTCGTCCTGAATGTCTGTCATCTGCTTCAATCCTGCCCCGATTGTCCCTGTTGCCGGCAGGTCCGGGGCAACGCTGCCACGACGACTGAGCCGTTGAGGACATCAAGATAGACCGCGAATCACCAATCAAGGGTCATGCTGGAAATCCGTGCAAAATTTCGGACACACCCTCCCCCACCTTATTTGGGGATCTCGTGAAGAATCTGTAGTATGTTGCAAAAGCAAATCATTGATTCAGATACGATAACTTTCCGTTTTCAGATCTTCTGGCCAATCAAATCAACTAGAACCTTGCCTCGTAAAACGTTTCATGATAAATCGTGTTACGAGGCATGACCAAAACGCCAGAGGAGTGGCGCTTTGCTGAAGAAGGTATCCATTCACGAGGTGGCCAAGAAAGCCCGCGTCTCGCCGGCTACGGTCTCTAACGTCGTAAATCGGCGCAGATCGACCGACGACGCGATCGGGCGTCGGGTCCTGGCGGCTGTAAAGGAACTTGGATACCAGCCGCACCGGGCTGCCGCGAACCTACGCTCGGGGAAAGCATCAGTGGTCGCGGTGGTAATGCCCGAGATCGAGAACCCCTTTTTCATGGCGATTGTCAGCGCGTTGGAAGCACTTGCATGCGATGCAGGATATGAGCTTATCGTGGCCTCGTCGAACGAAGACGAGGAAACCGAAGCTTCTCGCCTGGCCGCCATCCTAGCCTGGCGGCCCGTCGGGGTCATCGCAATCCCGACAGTCGATGTATTCCACGCAAGGAAACTCATCGAAGCCTCGGATACGCCTTACGTCGTCCTAGATCGGACATCGGAAGAGTTGTATTGCGACACGGTGTGCGTCGACAACAGAGGCGCTGGAGAAGCGATCGTCGATCACTTGGCTGAGATCGGTTGCCGCGACCTGATGATAGTCGCGTCTTCATTGAAGACCCTAAATATGCGCGAGCGTTGCGACGGAACGCGCAACGCAGCTCAGGCGCATGGATTCCGAGCCGTCAAAATCGTCGAGGCCGGCAAGGATTACATAATCGCCTCAGACCTTTTGCGAGACAAGCTGGACGGTGCCGACCTTCCCGATGCCATAGTTGCCATGACCAACCCGCTGACGTTGAGTACGCTTTCGGCCACAACTCAGCTTGGCATCAGAATTCCTGGCGATCTGGCCTTGGTCGGGTTCGACGACTACGAATGGATGTTGGCCCGCGCCACGCCGGTGACCGGGGTCTTCCAGCCCGTAAACCAGATTGCAGAAGCGGCCTGGTCCTGCCTGACAGCGCGGATCGCAGGAAGCCAAGAGCAACTGCAGTCCATACGCTTCGACTGCGAACTCTTTCCTCGAACTTCGACGACCGGCTTCAAGCCGGCGTCCCGCATCGCGAATAACAGAATGGGGAGAGCATGAGGGGAAACGACCAACCCAGCAAGCGCCAGCTTAAGGCGCTGAAAACCAAAAAGAAGGAGCTTTCGATCCATGGCCGACGCAGGCTGCGAGCTGGTGAAGTTGTGTCCCTGCACATCGATACGTCATTTTGCGCACAGAGGAGGAAGCAAATGAAAACGTTAAATCTTGCAATGCTTAGCTCGGTGGTAGCCGTCGGGGCGGGAGCCGCCCACGCCCAGACCGACTGGGGGAACGTACTGGGAGACTTCGCTGACACGCCGGTTAACATTATGGTCATCCAGGATCCCTTCATAGATCCGCTGCGCGATATTTCGTCGGATTTCGAGGGTGTAACCGGGGCCAGCGTGACCGTAGACGGCTTCGGGTATGATCCGCTCCACGAAAAGCAGATCCTCGGGTGCTCGCAGCGCGACAGCCAGTATGACGTGCTGTTCATCGACGGTATCTGGGTCGGCGAGTTTGTCGAAGCAGGCTGTCTCGATCCGGTCGAGGGGCGTCTTGACGACACCGATCCCGAACTCATCGCTTGGGACGACTATGTGGAAAGCTTCCGTGGCCAGGCTGTCTGGGACGGTCAACGTCAATGTCTGCCCGTTGGTGCGTACTGGCACATGCTACACTATCGCAAAGACCTTTTCGAAGCCGAAGGTATCGACCCGCCAGAGACATTTGACGAGGTGATGGCCGCCGCGAAGTTTTTCGCCGAGAGCGACAAGTATCCGGACGTTTCAGGCTATGCAATGAACTTCCGCCGTGGTGCGGCGGCGGGCCAGCAGTATTTCGAGTGGATCTATAGCGCTGGTGGCAAGCCCTGGGAAAGCAACTTCCCCGGAAGCGAAGACGCCTATGGCGATCAGACGCCCACACTTACAAGCCCCGAATCCGTTGCCATGCTGCAATGGTTCGAGGACATGGTGCCCTACGGCCCGAAGGGTGTGGAGGGCTTCGCTTGGGACGAGCGCTTCAACTCGTTCGCGCAGGGCAACGTTGCGATGATCAACGCATGGTCCGTGCGTACGCCTGGACTTGAGAACCCCGATATCTCGGAAGTTGTCGGCAAATGGGATGTGACTCTCTTTCCCCATGCCGAGGGTGCCGAATCCACGCCTCCGGTCGGTGGCTGGATCATGTGTCTGAACCAGTATTCCGAGCGCAAGGATGCGGCTTGGGATTTCATGCGCTGGTTCGCAAGCCCCGAAGTTCATAAGCAGTGGGTCCTGAAGGGTGCCCCTGCAAGTCGGCACTCGACCTTCCGAGACGCTGAAGTGATTGCTGCCCAGCCTTGGTTGCCTACTCTCTACGAGTCAGCCAAGGCGGCCTGGGTCGAACTTCGCCCACGTCACCCGATGACCTTCGAGATGATCGATGCCATCGGCTTGCATGTGAACCGGGCGATCATCGACGAGGTCTCGCCCGAGGAAGCGATGGCCGATGCGACCGAAGAGGTCACCGAGATGCTGCAAGACGCTGGAATTCTCGAATAGAAACCTCCTTGGGGGTCGGCGCGCCTGCGTCGGCCCCGCCTTTGTGAAAAATTGCCGTAAGTGTCGGTCGTGCGATGCGACCCTTGGCGGGGACGAAACCAGATGCACACCACCGACGAATTTGCGCCACCAAGACGGCGCTTTGTATCAAGACATGCCTTGTCCGACAGGCTTCTGTTTCTGGCACCTGCCGGTCTATATCTGCTCGCCTTGACCGTTTTTCCATTTGTTTATTCCGTCTATCTGAGCCTGCACAGAGTAAAGCTGACCACCCTCCACCGGAAGCGCTTCACAGGACTGGAGAATTACTACGACCTGTTCACCGACAACCTTTTTCTTGACGCGCTGAAAAACACAGCCGTACTGACGGTCGCCTCCATCACCATTGAGATCATCCTTGGATTCATCGCGGCGAAGGTGTTTTTCTCTCTCAGATCGTCGGCAGCCGGATCATTTATGCGCTCGATGTCGATTATTCCCATGATGATCACGCCCATCTGCATCGGATTGATATTCTCCTACATCTTCAACCCCACCTTAGGCGTTGCAAACTACGTTCTCGGTCAGGCCTCGATCGAGCCGCTGGGCTGGTTCAGCGATCCCGATGTTGCGCTGACCACCATCATCCTCGTTAATAGCTGGCAATGGACGCCCTTCATGATGCTTCTGATGCTCGCCGGGCTGACCTCGATCGACCAGGAGCAGTACGAGGCGGCCGAGGTCGACGGTGCGAAGTGGCACCACGTCGCGCGCTGGATCGAGATCCCGGCCATCCGCGGCATCGTCATCGTCGGCGTGATCCTTCGGATCATCGACAACCTGCGTCTATTCGACATCGTCTATGTCACGACACGTGGCGGACCCGGTTCATCAACGGAGGTTGTCACCTTCTTCGCCTACAAGCAGGACTTCCAGTATTTTCAGGTTGGGTACGGCTCAGCCGCGGCAGTGGTAATCTTGGTGATCAGCATCATCATCACGACGTTTGCCATCCGCCACCTAAGGAGAGTTGAAAATGAGTAGACTCGTACGGCGCAAGGCCTTGGCCCTTCTGGGCGGCATGGTGATTATGTTCATCTTCACCGCGCCGATCATCTGGATGTTCCTGGCCAGTTTCAAACCGATTGCGCAGATCTTCTCGATCCCGCCGGTCTGGGTGCCTGACTTTGGCCATCTCGGCAATTACGCCAAGCTATTGAGCGAGAACTGGCAGTTTCTATTAAATTCGGTGATCATCACGCTCAGCGCCACGCTTCTGTGTATGGTCATCTCGCTTCCTGCCGCTTTTGCCCTGACGCAGTTCAGGTTCCGAGGCCGCAATTTCTTTGCCGATTGGGTCCTATCCACGCGTATGATGCCGCCGATCGCAGCCGCCGTACCGCTCTACATCGTGGTCAACAGCATCGGCATGATCGACACGATCTGGGCGCTGATCGTGATCTACGCGGGATTTAACATCCCCTTCGCCGTTTGGGTCGCAATGTCGTTTTTCCGAAAAGTTCCGAAAGAGGTTCTGGAAGCCGCAGAGCTTGAAGGATGCACGTCCGGCCAGACCTTTCTGAAAGTTGCGCTGCCGCTTTCCAAGAGCGGCATCGCCACCGTGGCTACTTTCGTTTTCATTTTCGCCTGGAATGAGCTTCTGTTGGCGCTCTTCCTGACCACCCGCGCAGCCAAGACATTTCCGGTCGTCATCTCGTCCTTTGTGACGACCTCGATGACGTTCTGGGAAATGATAGCCGCTGCAACCGTCATCCAAGCGATCCCCACGGTCATTTTCACGCTACTGATGCAACGCCACATCGTCTCGGGATTGACGATGGGTGCCGTTAAGAACTGAAGGATAGAATACATGAACAAGCTTGGAGTGCACGCCCTCGTCTGGACAGCGGATTGGGACCGAAACGGTGCGGCCATGGCGATCGGCAAATCGGCCGAGCTTGGCTTCGACCTGATCGAGATGCCCGCTCTCGACCCAGGCGCAATCGATACGGATCACACTCGACGTTGCCTCGACGAGGCGGGCATTGGCATCACGATGTCGCTTGGGCTTGATGCTGAGACTGATATCTCCAGCGGCGATCCAGGTAAGGTGAAGCGCGGCGAAGAACGGCTCACGTTGGCCCTCACGGTCGCACGCGACGTGGGTGCCACGCATGTCTGCGGCATCCTCTATTCCGCGCTCCAAAAATACTTCGAGCCACCGAAGCCGTCCGGCGTTTCCGAAGCCATCGATGTGCTCTCACGCATCTGCGAAGAAGCCGCAAAGAGTAGCATTACCTTGGGGCTCGAGGTGGTCAACCGTTACGAGACCAACGTACTCAATACCGCCGCGCAAGCCGTTGAGATGTGCAAGCGGATCGACGCTCCGAACGCAAAAATCCATCTCGACACCTACCACATGCATATTGAGGAAGCGGGACAGGCCGAAGCGATCCGACAGGCCGGCGACCACTTGGGCTATTTTCATATCGGCGAAAGCCACCGTGGATACCTCGGCACAGGATCTGTTGACTTCGAGTCCGCCTTCAGGACGCTCGTCTCCATCGGTTACGACGGCCCGATCACCTTCGAGTCTTTCTCGTCTGTCGTAACAGGCCAGCCGCTGACCGGCATCCTCGCCATTTGGCGTAATCTCTGGGACGAGGGAGAAGACCTCGCCCGCCACGCGTTGGAGTACACCCGGGCCGGTATGGAATCGGCGCATGAGGCGCGCGCCATACGATCTGGATTCGACTTTGGCGAGGTCGTGTAATGGGCCGGATCGTTCTCGACCACGTCAGCAAGCACTTTGGTGAGCTTCAGGTTCTGAAGGACATCTGCCTTGAGATTGAAGACGGTGAATTTGTTTTTTTCGTTGGGCCCTCGGGCTGCGGCAAGTCCACACTTCTTCGATCGATCACCGGTCTTGAGGATATCACCAGCGGACAAGTCCTGATTGACGGCGAGGATGTCAGCGACCTGCCTCCTTCGGAACGTGGGCTCGCCATGGTGTTCCAGTCCTACGCGCTGTTCCCGCACATCACAGTGCGTGACAATATCGCGTTCGGCCTCAAAATTGCGAAGATACCGAAAGCCGAGATCGACGCCAAAGTGGCCGAGGCCGCGCGCATCCTGTCGCTGGAAGAGCTGCTCGACCGCAAGCCCGCTGCCCTGTCCGGCGGTCAGCGCCAGCGCGTCGCCATAGGTCGTGCTATCGTCCGTGATCCCAAGGCGTTTCTTTTCGACGAACCGCTCTCAAATCTCGACGCCGCACTTCGCGTCCAAATGCGTGTCGAGCTGATCGGCTTGCGAAAGTCACTGCAGACCACGATGGTCTATGTCACGCATGACCAGATCGAGGCCATGACCATGGCCGACCGCATCGCCGTTCTCAATGCGGGCCAGGTAGAACAATATGACACGCCGCTTGAACTTTATGACCATCCGGAGAACCTGTTTGTTGCGACGTTCATCGGGTCTCCAAAGATGAACATTCTGGATATAGAAGGCCACGATCCTAGCACTTTAAATCTTGCCGGAGGTCAAGTCCTCGACTTGCCGGGGTCACCAGGCTTCCAAGAGCAACGCCCCGCATGCCTTGGCATTAGGCCGGAACACATGACTTGCTCGAAGAACACCGGCCTTTGGGAAGGCGAGGTAGTGCTGGAGGAACAACTTGGCAGCGATGCCTTCTTGTACGTCGACGTGCCAGGGCTGAGCCGTTTCACTGTGCGCGGCGTGGGGCAGCGTGGCATCCGCGAGGGCGACAAAGTTCATGTTACACCCGATACGGAACACTGTCACGTCTTCGACCGGGACGGTCGACGTATCGAGACCGTGGACAGGGCCGCCGATGTCGACGCTTGAGAAATTTCGCCTCGACTGCCGTATCTGCGTGGTCACTGGCGGCGCGCGCGGGATCGGTCGGGCCATCGTCGTGGCGATGCTTGACGCGGGCGCCTATGTCGAGATCGCGGACCTCGATGCTAGGGCGGCTGAGGCGGCGGCCCAGGAACTTCGCGGCAACGGTCGCGATATCGGTGCGAGTGGACTGGACGTAACCTCGCCCGCCGCGGTGGACGCCTATTGTGCTTCGGTTAGGGGCAAACACGGTCGGATCGACGTGCTTGTGAACAATGCAGGCATCGGGCGCGGCTTCGTCCCGGCCGAAACCATGACCGATGAAACTTGGCGTCAGGTGATGGATGTTAACCTCGACGGACTTTTCTATTGCAGTCGAAGCTTTGGACGCGTGATGCTTGAACAGGGCGGGGGAGCGATTGTTAACCTTGGCTCGATGTCGGGCGAAATCGTCAATCGTCCTCAGGAGCAGGCGCACTACAACGCCTCGAAGGCCGGTGTTCACCATCTAACACGCTCGCTTGCCGCCGAATGGGGCGAACGCGGTGTAAGGGTGAATGCCATCGCCCCCACCTATGTCGAAACCGACATGACGACTGAATTCATCGCTCGAGAGGATTTGAAGCCCTACTGGATCGGAGCTACACCGCTAGGTCGCGCGGGCCGCCCCGAAGAAATCGCCTCGGTTGTTTTGTTCCTTGCTTCGGACGCCGCTAGCCTCGTGACCGGTGCCATCGTGCTTGCCGATGGTGGATATACATGCTGGTAGGACAGAATGCTTGATGCTCTTCTTGCAGCGCTCGACGCTCTACCGCATGGCAAGCGCCACCTGATCGCTGTCGCCGGCGCGCCCGGTTCGGGCAAGTCAACATTTGCCGAGGTTCTGATGTCCCGGCTCAACCACACCTCTCCGCGCCGTGTGTGTGTCCTGCCAATGGATGGATACCACTATGACGATGCCGTGCTCGAGTTGCGCGGCCACCGTGCACGAAAGGGTGCGCCGCACACATTTGACGTCGGCGGTCTGCTCTGTCTGCTAACACGGCTCAAGGAAAACATAGCCGAAGATGTCGCCTTTCCGGTCTTCGATCGAGATATCGAAATCGCCCGTGCCGGAGCGCGCATTATCCCCCGCGAGGTGGACATCATCATCGTGGAGGGCAATTATCTC
>JAPOST010000036.1 GCA_026709535.1 Rhodospirillaceae bacterium | reverse complement strand
GCCGGGGAAGGCCGCATCAGTTCGGACGTGACATTCGTGTCTATGACATACATCCGGGCGGCTCAGGAGAAGTCCGGCGGTTCGCGCATCGCGGCGCGAGTGGAAAGCTCCAGCTCGACGCCGCCGTTCCTGGTCCACTTCTTCGGAAGCGGCCTGACTGACGACAGATATGTGGTCGCGCGTTTCAAGGCTCACGCCGATGGCGATATTCGCCCCTGGCCCGGTGAGGCACCGGCAAGGGCAAGGGGGGGCGCCGGGTGAAGCGCGTCGCCAGTCTGGAAGAAGCCTTGGCTTCCTCTTGCCGCAATCGCTACAACCGCAGCGTCAGTTCCAACTCCCCAAGTGTCTGTTCCTGAAGCCTCGTATGGCCTCAACCTATGGTACCCTATCGGGAGTTGAACACGGAGGATACCATGGCTTGGACCGAGGCCATTCAGGCGAAGCATGGCCGGGTGCATGACGATCGGCAAAACGATTTGACGGATGCGGAACGGGATCTGATTTCGCCGCTGATCCCGACACAGGGCCGGATGGGCCGGCCCCGGGCGACGGACCCTCGACGGGTGTTCGATGCGATCCGGTCCATGCTGTCGTCGGGGTGCCAGTGGCGGGCGATTCCCAAGTGCTTTCCGCCATTCACGACTGGGGCTGGCTTTCGGCACCGCACTGAACGAAGCGGCGCGCGACGCCTTTGATCGTTTCGTTGCCGCCGCCGGGCTGCCGCCGGCGTTATTCCGGGCTGGCTCCGACGGGACTTCCCTGCGCGAAAGCATGCGACAGGCGCGGCTCCGGGCAGTCGAACCCATGCGGTTGAGACTACAGGACGAATTGCAGCGACGGCTCAATCCGACAATCGCGCTCAAGCTTGACCCTTATGCATTGGACATGCAGGCGCGGGCCACGGCGATCCACAAGCTGGCCAGTGCCGGCGTGCCGCTGGACGAAGCGTTGCAAGCCGTGGGGCTCGGATAGGAGAAGACGCATGGACAAGCCGGACGAATTTGCCGACGCCATAACAACGCTTTTCTTGTACGCGTTGGCGCTTAGACGACTGGTTGAAGATCACGAGAGGGTGGAACTGCCGGAGATCGTCCGTCGTTGTGTGAAAACCGCACTGGCCGCGCAAGCCGGCGACCCCGAAGCAAGCGACGTTCTGGCCGGCGCGGTCGAGAGCCTGTTGACCCGGGCCGCCCAGATCGAAGGCCGGACAGCGGTGGTGAACTGACTTAATCGCGGCGGGGAGGGATGCGCTCCTCAAGACGAGCGAGGCGCACGTCTATCGCGTGAACGTTTTCCACAAGCGCCTTCACCTGTTCCTGAAGGCTGCCCAGACTTACGCGCATCATCCCGTAGAACAATGCCGCGACCGCGACGAGCGGAACCGCGAATGCACCAGCAAGGTTAGCAGCTTCTATCCAAGACATGATCCAGCAATCTTTCCAACCCGAAGTAGCCCGCCGGGGGGGGCCGCAACATGAGCGCATTGGCGCAGGTTGTTCATTGGCGTTGCAATTCGTAGCGTGCCGATTGTGGGGAAAAATGTGGGTAATATTTTCTTAATACTGAAAAAATCCTTTAAATTCAATGTTTTATCAGAAAAAGATGGCGGAGAGGGTGGGATTCGAACCCACGGTACGCAAAGCGCACAACGGTTTTCGAGACCGCCCCGTTCGACCACTCCGGCACCTCTCCGCGGCAGGCGCTCTACGCGAGCCTACCAGTCTGTGCAAGTAAGCACGGAAGCCGGCGGAACGTAGGGCGATGCTGCTTGGAGTTCAACCCGCCACAGACCAGCATAACCGAGACCAAGCAGATCCCGGCAGGTCGCCGCGCGCCCGATTGGACGGCGGTATGGATATAGCATGGCCGGAGGAATGGCCAGCCGCACTTCCGCACCTCTGATTTTTGATCAGCCGACATGCATGCTCCTCTATCCGTGATGACCTGCTGATTTCGCTCTACCTACTGTCTATGCGATCACGTTTCTGCCTATGCCATGTCTCTTCCTGATACGATTCTGCTCATCCTGTCGGAAAGCCTGATTGTGGTAATCTTGTCCCTTGAGTCGGCGGCTCTGGTAGCACCGCGGCTCATACCGACCCTCTGGGCTGGCCAATGCGGCATTTTCTTGGGGCGCCGCCGGATTTCTTGACTCATGTAAGGGCCATCTTTAACTTTTCTGCTCACAGTTGATTGACGCTTCCTGGCTGGCTAACCTTTCACTTTGCGACGCCGCCATTTGAATATAGCGCGATCACTCGCCGCCCAAGAGAACGGTTTCGAATCATGCTTGCAGTAATCCGCACCGGCGGGAAACAATACCGCGTGGCCGCGCAGGACGTAATCCGCATAGAAAAAGTGGTCGGCGACGAAGGCGACATTGTCGTCTTCGACGAAGTCTTGGCTATCGGCAGCGATCTTGGCGCGCCGCTTGTAAGTGGCGCCAGCGTCACCGGCCGAGTAGTGGCCCAAGTCCGCGCTGACAAGATCATCGTCTTCAAGAAGAAGCGACGGAAAAACTACCGCCGGAAAAAGGGCCATCGCCAGAATCAGACGGTCATCCGAATCGAGGAAATCCTGACTGGAAGTTCGAAGGCGGTAACCGCCAAGAAAGTTGAAACCAAGGTCGAAACTAAGTCAGACGCGCCAGAGAAGAACGCCAGACTCGAGCAACCGACCAAAAAATCGACGGCACAAAAAGAAAACGCCAAAAAAGCAGCCCCCCAAAAAGCTGATTCCGACCGGCAGCTATTCAAGCGCCCGTCCGGCGACCCGGACGACTTGAAGAAGCTTTCCGGCGTTGGCCCAGCCATCGAAAAGAAACTCAATGATTTAGGTATCACCAAATTCGCGCAAATTGCCAACTTCTCGAAAGACGACTTAGCCAAAGTGGACGAGATCCTTAATCTCAAGGGCCTCATCGAACGTAACGACTGGCGGGCCGCAGCCGCGAAACTGGACGCAGGAAACTAGGTTTAACAATGACAGCAGGAGAAGAATGGCATGGCCCACAAAAAAGCAGGTGGCAGTTCCCGGAACGGTCGCGATTCGGCTGGCCGGCGTCTCGGCGTCAAGAAATTCGGCGGCGAGAAAGTCATTCCCGGTAACATCATTGTCCGCCAGCGCGGTACAAAATTCCATCCCGGCGAGAATGTCGGCATTGGCAAGGATCATACGCTGTTTGCCCTGACCGACGGTCACGTGAAGTTTGTCCGCAAGGCCAACAAGCGCACCTTCGTTGTGGTTGATAACGGCAATGCCTAGTCCCGACTCCATTTAGGCGTACGAAGACGGGGCCAATCAACTCCCTTTCTTCTTTGTATCCATTTCCACCGGACATTCGCATCATGAGCAAGGCTTGTGCAAACCGCGCACTGTTCTCTCCGACTATCGTCGGTCGATACAATTGCCGCCCAGGAAGCCGCAGTGGATATTGAAGTCGTTCACATCCCCCAAGCTTCGGCAACACCTGAAATATGGATCGGCAGGCCGCGGATAGCCCCGATGCGGATAGCTTGGAAACCTTGATAACGGACAAGCAAGGCGCATTGATCAGCGACGTCAGGCTTGGACACTCTTAATGTTGGCGATTGGTCTTGCAGCTAGCAGTTCGGAAAGTCCTGGCAAGTTCATGACTATGCCAACGAGGCAGGTAACGCCCTTATCCATCACATCGCAATCCGAGGTTGAATGCGCCTCATTTTGCTAAGCGCACAAACAATAGGACCGTGGCCCAGAACCACAGAAGAGCGACCATGTCGAAAGCCGAAGTGGCACTGCGACATTGAGCATCCAGACCGGAGGGCGTGACGCCATCAAGCTTCACTGCGAGACGCTGGACGCGGGCGACCAACACAATCCGCAGCAACTACCGAAGCAATAGCGCCAATTCCCTATCAACGAAAAACCACCAGTCATATAGCATTTGGTACAGCCCAACTCTCGTCTTGACACCTGCCCCGTCCTGCGATTGCGTCGCGAACATGAGTGTGCATTCCAATCTGACAATCATCGACCACCCAGTCATTGCCGCCCACATCACTCGTCTGCGCGACAAGACAACACCGACAGCCGAATTTCGCGGCGGCGTCCGGGCGCTCGGGCGCCTGATGGCTTACGAGCTGCTGCGTGACGCCAAGACCAGGAGGGTTACAGTCCAGACACCGCTTGAGATGGCGTACGGTATCCGCCTGAAAACGCAACCAGCGTTCATCTCCATCATGCGTGCGGGAAACGGCATGATCGATGGCATGCTGGACCTTTGGCCGGAAGCCGTAGCGGGCAATATCGGCCTGTATCGAAACGAAGAAACCCTGCAGCCGGTCGAATATTATCGCAGCCTGCCGCCGGAGTTGCCCGAGCGCAGGGTAATCCTCGCCGATCCGATGCTGGCAACCGGCGGCACGGCCGTGGCGGCCGCTACCATGCTCAGGGATGCTGGAGCGACCAACCTGCATTTCGCCTGCCTGTTCGCGGCACCGGAAGGAACGCAGGCATTTGCCGATGCCCATCCAGATATTCCTGTCACGGCCTGCGCTCTGGACCGGGAGTTGAACAACAAGGGCTATATCCTGCCCGGCCTTGGCGACGCAGGCGACCGGCAGTACGGCACGATTTGATCCCCTGGCGCAACATGCCGTCGATTATAACGAATCAGTTTGCGAGATTTCGTGATAGTGGTCGGCCGATGCCGTGACGCAAGCAAGACCGAAGAGGCCTGTATCACCATTGGCTTCGCTTGCCTGGGTGATTATCGCATCCCTGTTCTGGTAATTATCGATGCCTCGACGGGGCCGCACCCTTCGTCGTCAGCAATCGTGTGATCTTCCAATCGGATCCAGACCTCGACCATCGTTACGCCGACGAGTAATCCCGCGCGGCGATGTTCCAGCTTGCCGCTTGGCAGGCAACGCCGTACCTCGACCGCCATGAAATTTCTTGATCAGGCCAAGATTTACGTGAAGTCTGGTGACGGAGGTGACGGGTGCGTCGCTTTCCGTCGCGAGAAATATGTCGAATTCGGTGGCCCGGACGGCGGCGATGGCGGCCGGGGCGGCCATGTGCGCGCCGAAAGCGTCAGCGGCCTCAACACCCTGATCGACTTTCGCTACCATCAGCATTTCAAAGCGCGCCGCGGCCATCACGGTATGGGCAAGGCCCGCACTGGCGGCGCCGGCCGGGATCTCACCATCAAGGTCCCCGCTGGCACACAGATCTTCGAGGACGATCGGGAAACCCTCATCGCTGACCTGGTCTCTGTAGGCGACACAGCGCTCCTGGCCAAGGGCGGCGACGGTGGTCGTGGCAATATTCACTTCAAGACTTCGACCAATCGGGCGCCCCGACGCTGCGAGCCCGGCTGGCCGGGCGAGGAGCGATGGCTCTGGTTGCGCTTGAAGCTGATCGCCGATGCCGGATTGGTTGGGCTGCCCAATGCTGGAAAATCAACATTTCTGGCTCGGGTATCACGTGCTCAGCCAAAGATCGCCGAATACCCGTTCACTACCATCCATCCGCATCTGGGTGCCGTGATTGTTGACAGCCGCAGCTTCATACTGGCCGATATTCCCGGCCTGATCGAAGGCGCGCATGCGGGCAGGGGTATCGGGGACCGGTTTCTCGGCCACATCGAGCGGTCCGGGGTGTTGCTACATCTGATCGATGGCACTCAGGATGATGTTGCGAATGCCTATCGGACGGTCCGGCGCGAACTCTCTGCTTACGGAGGGGGGCTGGATGCGAAGACGGAGATCGTTGGCCTCAACAAGGTTGACGCACTTGGAAAGAATGAGATTGAGGCCGGACTTGCTGCGTTGCGATCCGCGGGCGCAGAGAATCCGATAACTGTTTCCGGTGTTTCCGGCGACGGGATCAATCAGATCCTGCGCCGTATCGCCAAGGCCATCAGTACCCGTCGCAAGCAGGAAAACGACCGCGAATCCGCTGAACTGCATTGGTCACCGGTATGAATGGCGAGCGGCTGCAGGCCGCGCGTCGTATTGTTCTGAAAATCGGGTCGGCGCTGCTGGTCGACGATGCCACAGGAGCGGTCCGGCGGAAGTGGTTGCGCGCTTTCTCCAGTGAAATCGCCTATTTGCGACAGCGTGGCCAAGACATAACAATTGTTTCCTCGGGCGCAATCGCATTTGGCCGGCAGGAATTGGGCCTGACAAGCTCAACCCTGGCGTTGGAGGAAAAGCAGGCCGCGGCCGCCGTCGGGCAAATCCGCATGGCGCACGCCTGGCAGGAGGCGCTGACCACCCATGGCCTGCGCCTTGCCCAGATTCTGCTATCCTTGGCGGATACGGAAGAGCGGCGGCGGCATTTGAACGCGCGCGAGACCCTGACGACGCTGTATCGCTTTGGTGTCGTGCCGCTGATCAACGAGAACGACACTGTCGCCACCGAGGAAATCCGTTTCGGTGATAATGACCGGTTGGCCGCGCGGGTCGCCCAGATGGTCAGTGCAGACCTGCTGATCCTGTTGTCGGATATCGATGGGCTGTACGATAAGGATCCGGTATTGCATCCGGACGCCCGACACATCTCCCAGGTCGAAGTACTCACCGACGACGTTCGCGCCATGGCCGGCAAGCCCCGGCGCGATTACAGTTCCGGCGGCATGGTGACGAAGATCGAGGCAGCGCGCATCGCCGTGGGCGCTGGCTGCGCCATGATCATTTCTGACGGACGCGCGGAGAGTCCTGTCCGCCGCCTTGAAGGCGGCGAGCGCTGTACATGGTTTGAGCCAGCGGCCAGTCCCCGCACAGCCCGCAAGCGATGGATCGCGAGCGCACTGGACCGAGACGCCGTTGTGATGGTTGATGCCGGTGCCGCGCGGGCTCTGCTACGCGGCAAGAGCTTGTTGCCCGCCGGCGTGACGGCGGTGCGCGGACAATTCAAACGGGGCGACGCCGTGCGCATTTGCGATTCGGGCGAAACCCAACTCGCCATCGGCTTGATTGCCTACGATGCTGACGCTGCTCGCGTCATCGCTGGCCGGCAAAGTCAGGAAATCGCAAAACTTCTGGGTTACAAGGGCCGCGACGTGTTGATTCACCGCGATGATATGGTCGTGGGGGCCTAGGCTTGGAGTGCTCCTCTGGAAATGGGTCAGTTTTGTTGGGAGAGTTTGGCGCATTCTGACGTCCAGGCGGACGACGGAATGAGCCGTAAACGTGACACCCCGGAACAGATCATCGGCATGCTTCGCGAAGCCGAGGTTTTCCTGCCCAAAAGCGGTCCGTAGCCCGGTATGCTGGATGTTTGGCATGTCCGAGAGCCGTCACGCCGCTAGCGCAAGGAGTACGGCGGTCTGCGGATGGCCAGGCGCTTCATGCAGCTAGAGAAGGAGAACGGTCGTGATGCAGGGCTGTATTCGAGCTGATTCTGGAAGAGGCAGTTGAGAGAAACGACTGAGCCCTGCCCGCCGCCAACGGAGCGTTGATCATCTCCCGGCAAGGATGGGCATCTCCGAGCGGTGTGCCGGCGCCAGCATCGTGCGACCCAGCCCTGCTTCCCGACTGAAATCCGAAGTCACAAGCCTGCCCCCCACACGGGCGCTCTACCCCTTGCCAGCCCTCCCGCAAATCTTGCGCCACGCCGCCAGCAAGGTTATATTCTTGTATAACGATTGGAGAAGAATATGCACACCACGAACTTGCGGAGGGTGGGGGGATCCGTCATGCTTGCCGTGCCCCCGGTTCTTCTCGAACTTCTGAAACTGGGGGCCGGAGCGGCAGTGGATATCGGCGTTGAGAACGGTCGCCTCATCGTCCAACCGAGAGTACGCCCTGTCTACACCCTCGACCAGCTCTTGGCGCAGTGTGACCAGATCGATACTCCCTCCGATGAAGATCGTGCCTGGCTCGATGCCAAACCGGTCGGTAAAGAGCTCCTGTAGTGAAGCGCGGAGAGATCTGGCTCGTCACCCTTGATCCTGCGGCAGGCCATGAACAGCAAGGCAGACGACCAGTACTGATCGTCTCCCCGACCGCCTTCAACGAAGTCACGAGGACACCCGTCGTTCTGCCCATCACCAGGGGTGGAAGTTTCGCGCGCCGGCGAGGCTTCGCCATTCCTCTGAAAGAGGCAGGCATGCGGACTACGGGCATTATCCGCTGCGACCAGCCCCGCGCTCTTGACATCGAAGCCCGGAACGGCAAGCATCTCGAAACGGTTCCCGATCCCATCATGGACGATGCACTCGCGCGGCTCGCTACTATTCTCGCATAAACAACTTATGATTCTTGAGGTTACGTAGACAGTCTGGGTCCCCTGCCGCCTAATGGATGAGGAGCGATCAAGACATTCCCACGAGTACTGTCTTAGAGCGTTTTCAATTTAACCGGGTTCATATCCAGTTGCCTTGAAGAAGTTGAAGCATTCTTCGTCGGTAAAGAGATCGCAGACGTGGCCG
>JAPOST010000046.1 GCA_026709535.1 Rhodospirillaceae bacterium | reverse complement strand
CGCGTCGCCTTTGAGACGGCCCTTGGCGACGCGCGCGCCAAGGAGATCCAGTTGGGTCTAGGTGGCCTCCAGCATGGACTGCCAGATGCGGGCACGGCGACGCACCAGGCGTTCCCCGGGGAAGTCGGGGTGGAAGAGTTCGAAAAGATTGACGGCATCAAGGCCTTCAAGGGCCCCGCGGCGCATCAGCCTGGCGACACTGGCGCCCTTGAGGGCGCTGATCCAGTCAAGACCGTCCAGCAGCCGCAAGGCGTCGATGGTGGTCTGCACAATCATGCCGCGGTCGCCGACCAGCACCACCCGGGCCAGGCCGAAGCGCTTCTGCAGACGCTCGACCTCGGGCAGGATGGTCCGCGTGTCACCGGTGTTGCCGGGGTGCACCGAGACCGCGGCTGGACGGCCGCGGACATCGGACAGCAGGCCGAAGTTGACCGGCAGTTTGCCCTTCTTGCCGTCACGGTTGTGGCCGCGGCGCGCCAGCGGGCAGTGCTCGCCCTCGACGTATGTGGAACTGAGGTCGTAGAGCACCCGTCCGTCTTCCCGGAACAGACGCCGTCCGAGCTTGCCCTGGATCCGGTTCTGGCGTTGCAGCAGCCAGTCCATCGCCTGGTAGAGCTCGTCGACACTGGCATCGTCGACGCCGAAGGTGCGGGCCAGGGTCGAGGTGTGCCACCACCTGGTGGTGGCCAGCTCGGTGTGGGGCCGGATGATGCGGCCGGCGACCATGGCGCACACCAGGTCGCGCTGGCGCGAGGGTCGTGACGAGATGAGGTTCTGGAAGCCGAGTTCGTGGAAGGCGCCCTTCACGGCGGCGACCGCTCCGTGGGAGCGGGACGCAAGGATCTCGACGCCCCCGCCGCTGGCCTCGACGAAAGTCTTTCCCCTCAGGTGCCCCTGGATGAGAGCAATGGCGGTGTCATCGAGATGGGAGAGGTTGGCGAGGGTGCGCTTCTGGACTTTGCCGTCCTTGCGACAGGACTGCCGCAGGAGCTTCGAGATATGGACCCTTCCGCCCTGTCGCGAGGCGATGAAGGCGATGTGCATGCTCTGGGAGCCGGGCATTACTACTGACTACGTATAGCATTTTTCTTCCCTTCTCGAGTGCGATGCCGTTCGCTACCCTAGAGATGCGCTGTTGCCGGCCCGATCTCAAGGCGTCGGCCGCCTAGATCTCTAAAGGCCCTCTGCCGGCACGACAGCACGATGATCTGGATGTCCTGTGCCTGCCGCGTCAAAGCATCGAACATCCGCTCTATCCGATCATCGTCCGTGAAGACAATCGCATCATCGAAGATGACGGGTGTCGACGCGCCTCTCCGCGCCAGCATCCGCGCAAAGGCTAGTCGAACAAGCAAGGCTATTTGCTCCTGCGTCCCCCCCGACAAAACGTCAAACGGCTCTTCCGTACCCTGCCGTTCCAGAGCTGCTGGCAGTACTTCATCCGCATCGATACGCAATGCTGATTCCGGCCACACCAAGCGGACAAGCGGCTCAAGTTCGGCCAGAACCGGTTCTACATAACGGTCACGCGCGGACGCTCGAGCACTTTCCAAGACCTCCTCAAGCTTCAAGAGAACCGCAACTTCGAACTTGAGCTCAGCAAGCACCCGCTCGGCGTCATCCGCCCGCATAACGACATCTGACAGTTCTTCTTCGACCGCCTCGCCGGCCAGAAGGTCGATCGTCGTGTCCAGCTTGCCGAGAGCAATACGAATGCGTTGCCTGTCGATCTCGGCCCGATCCACGATTGACCGTGCCCTCTCAAGAGTAGCCTGAGCTGCATCCATATCCGGCACCATGGCGGCAATCTCTTCGCGCTGCCGTGCAGCCTCGGTCAGCCCAAATGAGAGTTCGCTAACATCTTTGCTCAGGCCGCTCCTTGCCGCCTCTGGATCCTCCAGCCCTGCGATTTGACCTACCGCTCTAACCCGTCGCCCCTCGGCACTCTCAACGGCAGCAGCGGCACGGGCGGCCTTCGTGCGGGTATCCGCCAGTTCCGCTCGACAGCCCTCCAGCTGTTCGCTCGCAGCCGTCAGTGCCGCCTTCGCATCTGTTTCGCCTTCTTTTGCCTCTTCCACGGTGGGAGGGTCATTTCGCTCTTCTTCTGGTTCGGGAAGTGAGGCGATCTGCTCTCGAAGTACCTCAATCCCCTCCGGAGCAACGCCCTTGAGAGCCGATTGCGCGTCCCGACCCTGTTCCTCCGCTTGCTGGCGCCGAAGACCAGAGTCACGCGCCTGTGCCACATTCTCGAAGCCAGAAGCCTCAAGCGCCGCAGCCAGCTTCACCTTTCCAATTGCAAGGCTCCTGTCTTCCGCCTTCTTGCCGGGTTGGATGACTAACCGGCCAATTCTCTCAATTTCCAGTTCGGCGCCGTCAGGGATCGGCATCGTCTGTCGATTCGGGAGAGCAACGCCGTCAAGTGAAACGCCCCCCTCGCGATCCGTCGCGTACTGCATTGCGATCGTCGCCGCTTCCAGATCCCGCGTCCTCTTCATCACCCGAAGGTCTTCGTCGAGTTTCTCGATCTTGGTTAGATCGCGGCCAGATATCTCCTTTTTCGCATCGGCCGATGCCTCTTCCGATTGCTGTCTCAGCTTCTCCGCACTTTTCAGCCGCTCGTTCAGTTCCTTTCGCCGGTCCGCCGTGGCGGCTGACGCCTAGACACGCAATGCTGTTTTCAGGACTTCCGCCGCCGACTCAGCATCCCTTCGCGCGGTATCGAATTCTCTCTCGACCTCTGACGTTCTCGACTCTGCCGCGCGAACCGCCGAATTCTGTTGGCCTGCATCCTCCTGTGCTGCCACAAAGGCGGACTCCGCGTCGCGCAATTCAGCGAGGTTTTTCTCGAGGACTTCCAACTTTTCGGCTAACCGGTCTCGTTCGATGCCTTTTGCGCGTTCCAGTTCCAACGCCCTCTCAAGCGCCTCGTGATGGCGTTGGGCCTCGGCATGAGCGATCTCCGCCTGCTCAAGACGACCCCTGCGGGCTTCTGTCTCTTCCGGATCCTCCAATTCCACCAGTTCACGTCTGAGCTCCCTGCGACGGTCCAACTCCTGTCGCAGATCCTTACACTTCCTTTCGAGATCTTCACGCCTCCGTTGAAACTCGACCGCATCATCCTCCGCGCGCTTCAGCGGACTGTCGGATTTAACGCGACGTTTCGCCGTGAGGTAGCGGTCCAGCGCTTTACTGCACATGTCGCGAGCCATATCCATTCGACGTCCGCCAGTCATCGCTTCGACTTCTCCGGCGACCAACGTCAGAAGATCCCGTCTCGCACGATGCGTGTCGCCGCCATCATCCAGCCCGGACTGCCCTTGACGGACCCACAGAAGCCCCGCTGGGCCAGCATCCCTCGGCGATTTCAACGTGTCTGTGATCCACGCTTGAGCATCATCCGCCTGCTTGATCAGCCGCCCGTCTAAGCTGATTCGTGCCTCGCCATTGCGCCTGCTGTTCCAGCGCTTCTCGATCCGAAACAGGCCATCTGCAAGCTCAATGTCCACTGCCACGACCGGATCGCCACCAACGTAGGGAACAAGAGCCCTAATCTCCCTATCCCAAGACTTTCTGTCCTTGAAAAAAGCAGCATGCAACGCGTCGAAGAAAGTCGACTTGCCACGCTCGTTGGGCGCTGTGAGGACGTTCAGCCCATCGCCAATGCCGGCGATCTCCACGGGGTCTACGAAACGGCGGACATTCTCCAAGCGTATCCCGCGAATCTTCATTGCGCCTGTCCTCGCACGAAGCCGTAAAGCCGGCTGAGTGCAGCATCCGCCACGCGCCGGTCGAACTCATTTGCACCGTCTCTTCGAGCGTCCTCATACAACGCTTCCGCTGCCACTCGAAGTGCGCCACCCTCGGCAATCTCATCCAGATCTTCGGCAACACACTCCGTCATCAACTCTTTGTCCACGAACTCGAAATGAGCAAATTCTGGCGATGCATGTTCCTTCGCGATTTCCAGCGCCTCGCGCTGCGGAAGCCTGATCCAACCGGATCCGAGCACCCGGAGAAGCGTATTGCGTCGCCTGGCACCGGACGCCGGCAGGGCCGTCATGAAAGCCTGCGCTGCATCCTGCTCCGGAGTCAGGTGCAGTTCGGTTTCGAGCCAGCTAAACCTTCCAGTCTCCACTTTATCAATCTGGGGTATGGTGCCTCGTCCCGAAATTGTCACGGCAAGACAGATCCCTCGCCCTTGGTGCTTGAAGCGGTCTCGTTCCGGGGAGCCCGAATAGAAAGTCCTATCCGCGATCTTGGTGAAACCGTGCCAATCGCCCAACGCCAGGTAGTCGAGCCGGGCAGTCCTTGCTCGATCAATCGGTATCGTCTCCCTACCATCGTCCTCGCTGCCGAACGTCACCACACCGCCGTGCGCAAGACCAATCCTGAGATGCCTTTCCGGTGTCGCACAGTCCGACATCCATTCGGTCAGGTCCCTGCCCGGAAACCGGCTCGGCACAGGCGACGGTAGCAACGACACTCCTGGAGCCACCTCAAGAGGCGCTGGTTCGTCGACGATCCGCACGGATTCGGGAGCTTCATCGGCAAACCGCTTCCATAGAGCTTCGGCCACGAGGCTGTCGTGGTTTCCTGGAATAATCCACCAACGAAGCTCGTGCGCCGCACCCATCGCCGCCAACGCTTGGCGCCAGACCCGCTCCGACGGCGTCTCGGTATCGAACAGGTCGCCGGCTATGAAAATATCGCCGGCTTCGTGGTCCCTCGCCGCCGCCGCCAACGCGTCGATGGCCGAATGGCGGGCTTCTACCAGCCGACCCCGAATGTCCTCCGGATACGTGCTGAATCTCCTCCCCAAGTGGAGGTCCGATGAGTGAATGAAGCGGAATGTAGGCATTTCTCTATCAAATCCAGATTATTGAGGTTGGCTAAGGGCATCGCGCATACCTGCTTCGCTGCCTCTATCATAGGTCCGACACCTCATTCCAGCCACGCCCCGACCAGCTACTTCCGCTCAAGGTCTCTCGCGTTTCGGTGATCCTTCCTTCCCCATATACCCCATGTTCGGGCTCCTTCTGACGATGTATGGAGCTTAACTGACCAAGAAGTAACAACACCCTGAATTAGACTCTACGCCGTTATTGCCTTTGGCGGTTGTTCGAGCTTCTTTCGGGCTTTTTCAACTACCTTGGCGCGTTTTCCCACTTGATTTCGATATGTGTCCAGCATTGACAGTTCATTCTTGATTTCTTCAATCTTGGGTAGGGGTGCATTTTTTGCTGCTGCCATATCATGTCCGGAGCGCTCTCAAGCGCGCTTCATCGCCCAAAAAATTGTCTTGTAGTCATCATCATTCACCACAACGCCTTTCAAGCTTTGCGTCCTTACACCAGAACCAAATCTTTCGACGACTCTATACAGCAACACTTCTTCAACCAAGCGCTCCCAAGTCTCTCTGAGATCCGTGTAAAAGCTTTCTATCCCCTGACGATAGTCATCCCCTTCCTTGTCCGGGATACTGTCCAGTATCCTGACCCTTTCCCAAAGTAGACTGATGCGCTTGGTTGTTGGCTTTGCTTCCCAAGGCTGGTCGTCGTCCTGTACGACGCCGAATCCGAGATCCGTGGCCTTGCGGACTATATTCGTTAGAACCCGTACCGGTGTTGACCGGTATGCTGCAGCGACAGACATCACTTCGGAGAAAAACAGAAGATTTGCGTGAAGATGATCACCTGGCGGCCAGAGGCAGCCTCTCGAACAAGGCGGTTCGCAACTCGACGCAATCTGACGTGATCAAGAGACGAAACCGGATCATCAACGATAATGCCGTGCTTCACAGGTTGTCCAACGGCATCTGCGAGAAAGCATGCCAGGCCAAGTGCCCTCTGCTCACCCTCACTGAGCACGTCCAGACTCGCAACCCTTTTCTTGGCATCAAGCGTTACCGTAAATCCACTTTCTCCTTTTTGCTATCGTCATTTGTTCCGGGGCACGGTCGGCGAGGCCGCCGCAGTCGAGTTCGCGGCGGTCCTCGATGCGGGTTCCCTGCTTCAGGGCGCAGTGAATCAGGAAGCTTCGTCACACAGCGTAAAAGTCCGGGTCCGTACCGCTCTCGAGGGCGTCCACAAGCCATCCGGGCTTCCGGCGGCATGCCGCCCAGGTGAGCATCGGATCGTCGGTATGACGGTACTTTTCACCTTCGCCGGGGGCCTGCGTCCCCTCGCGGGTCGTGCCGCCTGCTGCGGGAAGGCTGGCTGCGCCCAGCGGGTGCGATCCGAGCCGTCGCGCCACGGAACGCCGCGCAAATCGACAAGGTCGAGCAGCACGGCTCGCCCCGATCGCCGGTCCAGTCCTCCAGCGTGCACAGATCGCGGGCAAGAGAACTCCGCGTCCGGCCCTCCTCCAAGACCGCACCGCGCAACCACTGAATCGTCTCGGCGTGAAATTGGTGCAGGCCAACTTGCATGACCCGAAACGTAGACCAAGCCATTCATTGAGCCAACTGTGGACCAATGAAAGATGCCGGGCTATGCTCGGCCGTCATCGCAGCCGCGGCCGAAAACGAACGCCAAGTGACCAACAACGACCTGAACTGGATCGCGAACTACATCTGGGGCCTCGCGGACGATGTGCTGCGTGACCTCTATGTGCGAGGCAAGTATCGCGACGTGATCCTGCCGATGACGGTACTGCGCCGGCTGGACGCGGTGCTGGAGGACGGCAAGCAGGCTGTGCTCGCCATGAAGTCAGATCTCGACGAGGCCGGCGTGGTCGAACAGGACGTGGCATTGCGCCAGGCGGCGGGGCAGGCCTTCTACAATACCTCGCCCTTTGCCCTGCGCGACTTGCGCGCCCGCTCCAATCCGCAACAGCTCAGAGCGGATTTCGAGGCATGGCTGGACGGGTTTTCGCCCAATGTGCAGGACATCCTCGACAGCTTCGAGTTCCGCAACCAGATTCCGCGCCTCTCCCGGGCCGATGCGCTTGGCACGCTGATCGAGAAGCTCACCTCGCCGGAGATCAATCTCAGCCCTGATCCGGTGAAGGACGCCGACGGCAAAGTTGTACGTCCCGGCCTCGACAATCACGGCATGGGCACGATCTTCGAGGAGCTGGTCCGGCGCTTCAACGAGGAGAACAACGAGGAAGCGGGTGAGCACTGGACGCCGCGCGACGCCGTGCGGCTGATGGCGAAGCTCGTCTTCCTGCCCATCGCCGACGACCTCCAGTCCGGCACCTGGCTGCTCTATGACGGCGCCTGCGGCACGGGCGGCATGCTGACCGTGGCCGAGGAGACCCTGCAGGAGCTTGCCGCTGAACGCGGCAAGCAGGTCTCGACCCATCTCTTCGGCCAGGAGATCAACGCCGAGACCTACGCCATCTGCAAGGCAGACCTGCTGCTGAAAGGCGAAGGCGAGGCCGCCGACAATATCGTGGGCGGGCCGGAGCATTCGACGCTCTCCAACGACGCCTTCCCGGCCCGCGAGTTCGATTTCATGCTGTCCAATCCGCCCTACGGCAAGAGCTGGAAGACGGACCTTGAGCGCATGGGCGGCAAGAAGGACATGCGCGATCCCCGCTTCATGATCGAACATGGCGGCGATCCGGAATTCTCGCTTGTCACTCGCGTGAGCGACGGCCAGATGCTGTTCCTCGCCAACAAGCTCTCCAAGATGAAGCAGCATACGCCGCTCGGCAGCCGCATCGCCGAGGTGCATAACGGCAGCTCGCTGTTCACCGGCAACGCGGGCCAGGGCGAGAGCAACATCCGGCGCTGGATTATCGAGAACGACTGGCTGGAGGCCATCGTCGCCCTGCCGCTCAACATGTTCTACAACACCGACATCGCGACCTATGTGTGGGTTCTGACCAACCGCAAGCCTTCACATCGGCAAGGCAAGGTACAGCTGATCGACGCCACCGGCTGGCACCGGCCGCTGCGCAAGAATCTGGGCAAGAAGAACTGCGAACTCGGCGAGGACGACATCGCCCGCATCTGCGAGACCTTCCTCGCCTTAGAGGAGAGCGAGCAAAGCAAGATTTTCGACAACGCCGCCTTCGGCTACT
Organism: Rhodospirillaceae bacterium; assembly: GCA_026709535.1. Lineage (GTDB taxonomy): Bacteria > Pseudomonadota > Alphaproteobacteria > Bin65 > Bin65 > Bin65. Next base: position 457 of record JAPOST010000046.1, on the reverse strand, counting down.
GGAAGGTGACGGTCGAGCGGCCGCTTCGCATTGAGGGCATCGATCCGGGTCTTGCTTACAAGACGTCCGAGATCAAGCTGCTCAGGGAGCATGGAACACGGAGCGAGAATGCGCCGCCCGTTATCCGACGGATTCACAGGCGGGGGACGAAACCTGCCCCATTGCGCGGCCTGTTCGAGGTCGCGGTGGACGGCAAGCCTGCCGTGGTTGAATACGAGCCCGACATTGACCTGCGCGACACCGAACAGGTCCCGCTCCAGGAGGATGGCGGCATTGAGGCATTCCTGCGCCGCGAGGTCCTGCCCTATGCCGGCAACGCCTGGTATCGGGAGGATAGCGTGAAGATCGGCTACGAGATCAGTTTCAACCGCTATTTCTACAAGCCGCAGCCGATGCGCTCGCTGGAGGAGATACGCGCCGATATTCTCACGCTGGAGAGGGAGACCGAGGGGCTGCT
>JAPOST010000148.1 GCA_026709535.1 Rhodospirillaceae bacterium | reverse complement strand
CCGTCGCCCGGGGCCGGCCCATCCGGCCCTGGGCCGGGACCGGCGGGGCGATCAGCGCCCCCGCCGCGTCCGTCAGATCGTCTTGCCGATCGTCGTGCGCCCGGCCAGGCTGCGCCCGGGTGGCCGCGCTCCAGGCCACGCTACCCTCCTTCGTCGGTGGTCAAACGCCCGACAGGGTACCACAGCCCGAGGCCACACGAGACTGCAGGAACAGATACTAACCGAATAGCCGATGCAGTTCGGGAGTCGCCGCGCTTAACTGGAGCGACACCAATCGGGAAGATGGCTCCGGCCACGGGCCCGAGTTCCTGAGCGGCCGCTGGCGCTTCATGCATGAACAACTTGCCGGGTATTTCCGGTTTTGCCGATGGCAGACGAGGTGTTGTTCCGGTAACACGACCCGCGATATGTTTGATGCATCTCCTCATTGTCGCCCCGGCTTTGTGATGGTTTTCCTGTGTGCCGTGGTGCGGTAAGATCAGGCTGCGAGACCTTGGCTGGCCAGCGATTGACAGGACACCCTCATGGTCCATACGAGAAATGATTGCGTAGCACGGGACAACGCTGATCCACTGGCGCGAATGCGCGAACACTTCGATGTGCCTGACGACATGATTTACTTGGATGGCAATTCGCTGGGGGCCTTGCCCCATGCTACCAAGGACCGGCTGCGTCAGACCATTGAGGATCAATGGGGCTTGGACCTGATCAAGAGCTGGAACAAGCACGACTGGTATACCATGCCGTTACGCTGTGGCCAGAAACTGTCGAAATTCATCGGCGCCAAGCCCACGGAAGTCGTATGCGCGGATTCGACTTCGGTCAATCTGTTCAAGCTTTTGGCAACTGCACTTGCCGCACGATCGGACCGCAAGGTCATCGTCTCAGAGCGGAGCAATTTCCCGACCGACCTGTACATCGCCCAGGGACTGATCGGGATGCTGGACTGCGGGCACGAATTGCGACTGATCGACAGCGACGCAGAAATCGAGACTGCGATTCAAAACGATGTCGCTGTAGTGATGCTCACGCATGTCGATTATCGCTCCGGCCGGGTTCACGACATGAAAGCCATTACGAAAAAGGCTCACGATGCTGGTGCCCTGATCCTCTGGGATCTAGCCCACAGTGCCGGTGCCCTGCCGGTTGAATTGAACGCAGCAGACGCTGATCTGGCTGTGGGCTGTGGATACAAATATTTGAACGGCGGCCCCGGCGCACCAGCATTCCTTTATGTCGCCGAACGCCTGCAGGAACATGTCAGATCGCCATTGTCGGGTTGGATGGGCCATGCGTCACCGTTCGATTTCGACGCCTCCTATACGCCGGCAAAAGGGATCGCGCGCAATCTTTGTGGTACGCCGCCGTTACTCAGCATGGCCGCTCTGGAAGCAAGTCTGGACGTAATGGCCGATGTAAACATACTCCAGATTCGGAATAAGTCGCTGGAACTCGGTAACCTGTTCATCAATCTGGTGGAAAGTCGCTGCGCAGCACATGGTTTCCGGCTGATATCGCCGCGGGACGAGACACGGGGCAGCCAGGTGAGTTTCGCCCATCCGGATAGTTTTCCGATCATGCAGGCCCTTATTGACGGCCATGTAGTGGGCGATTTCCGGTCGCCGGATATTCTTCGCTTTGGCTTCACGCCTCTGTATACTCGATATGTCGATGTCTGGGATGCCGTTGACGTGTTGGCAGGGATTATGGACAGTGGCAGTTGGAATCAACAGCAATTCCACGAACGCGGTACGGTAACCTGAAGAGGCCTAGTGGCGACCGCTGCCAACGCGTTTCATGCAACGATACTGAAGCAGGACAACAAACAGACAGTTTGATCGTAGAGAGCGACAGAATGTTTGCTTCTACCAACCAAAATCCAGCAATAAACTTTTGGAAGCTCTGCTTGACATTTTCTTTCTGCGCCGCTTGTATCCGACGAAAGACAGTGCCTGAATCGTGGACCGGTCAATAATTTCAAAACTGCACTCGGAGAACCTCATGACTAACAGAATATTGGGCGCGGCAGCTATCGCTATCGCCGCAACTGCCCCGATTGGCGCTCAGAGCGCGGAACTGCGTATCGGTTTCATCAACTCGTTGTCCGGCGGCGCTGCGATCATCGGCAAGCATCAGTTGAACGGCTGGATGCTCGGCCTGGAAAGCGAGGGCTGGGGGAAGAACGGCGACATGCTGGGCGGTGTGCCGATGAAGCTCTTCACCGGCGACGACCAGCGCAAGGTAGACGTCGGCCTGCGCGCTGCAGACAAGATGCTGAAGTCCGACAAGGCCCACATAGTTGCCGGCATCATCTGGTCGAACATTCTGGCTGCGGTGCAGCGCCGGGTAATCAAGGCGAGGCGCATCATGATAAGCACGAATGCCGGCTGGTCCGGCATGGCGGGCAAAAGCTGCAGCCCGTACTTCATCTCGACGTCCTGGAACAATGACCAAACACCCGAAGCGATGGGTCAGTTGATCAACCAGGATGGCCTGAAGAACGTCTTCATCATGAGCGCTAATTACCAAGCCGGCAAGGATATGGCGAACGGCTTTAAACGCTATTACAAGGGTAAGGTTGCCGGCCAGATTCTTTACAAACTGGGGGCTCGCGACTTCCAGGCCGAGATTTCGAAGGTGCGCGCGGCCAAGCCTGAAGCGCTGTTCATCTTCGCACCAGGCGGCATGGGCGTCGCTTTCGTGAAGCAGTGGGCGGCATCAGGCGCCGGCAAAAACATCAAGCTCTACACGGTATTTACCGTGGATCATTTGACCCTGCCACCGATTGGCGAGGCTGCTGTGGGTTCCTACCATACCAACTACTGGCAACCGGATTCCGATCGGCCGGCCAACGTCAAGTTCGTCAAGGACTACATGGCGAAGTTCAAGTCGATGCCGTCGCACTTTGCGTCCCAAGCCTATGACGCGCCGCGCTTGATTGCGGCGACGCTGAAGAAGATGGGCGGCAAGTTTTCCGAGGGAAATCTGCTGGCCTTCGCCAAGGCGATGCGCACAACGCCCTACGATTCGGTTCGCGGCAGCTACAAGTACAACGTGAACGGTTTTCCAATCCAAAACTTTTACAAGCGTGAAGTGATCATGGGAGCAGATGGCAAGCCGACCATCGTGACACGCAGCACGGTCTTCACGAACCACATCGACTCGCACTGGGAGAAGTGCCCGAAGAAAAACCGGTATCCGGCGCAAGTTTCTGCCAACTGAGGTATTTCCGGTCATCGCAGTACCGCGGGGGGCTCTCTGATGCCGGGTCCTCCCGCACCCTGCCGCGGGACCAAAATAATCCATTGGGCGATGTATCGCTCTCTGGACCGTAACAGTCTCGCAGAATGACATTGGAAAGGTTGGCCGGCTGATGGGGCAGCTTATTTTCGAAACAGTCCTCAACGGCTTGCAATTCGGCATTTTCCTTTTTCTGGTTGCCGCCGGACTGACGCTCGTTCTTGGCATCATGAATTTCGTGAACCTCGCCCATGGGTCGATGTTCATGATGGGCGCCTATGTGGCGGCTTGGATATTTGAGCAGTCCGGCAATTTCCTGCTGGCGGCCGTGGTGGCGCTGCCAGTTATCCTGTTGCTTGGAATCGTCATCGAATATCTTGCGTTCCGAACGATCTATGCACGGGATCACCTGGATCAGGTACTCGCAACCTTTGGCTGCATACTGTTCTTCAACCAGATGGTTCTGGTGGTGTTTGGCGCGGAAAGCCAGGAGTTCAAACTGCCAGCTTCCATCAATTTCCCCTTTCCGCTATTCGGTTTCACCTACCCGTTCTACCGATTGATTGTGATCATTGCCGGCATCTTGGTGGCTGTGGGTCTCTACTTGGCAATCACGCGGACGCGGGTCGGCATGCGCATTCGGGCTGGATCCTCGAACCGGGCCATGATCGGCGCGCTGGGCGTCAATGTGACGGCCCTTTATACCATCGTGTTCGGCATCGGTGCCGCGCTGGCCGGGTTCGCCGGCATCATGATCGGGCCGATCGAGTCCGTCGAAAGCCAGATGGGTGAGGAAAAGCTGATTCTGGCCATTGTCGTGATCGTGATCGGTGGGATCGGTTCGATCAGAGGCGCTTTCATCGCCGCCATCTTCGTGGGCCTGGTGGAAATTTCCGGAAGAGTTTTCATGACTGATATCCTCCGTGCGATCCTGGAAGAGGAATTTGCTCAGACCGCAGGACCGGCGCTGGCTTCCATGATGATCTATATTCTGATGGCCGCGATCCTCTTCTTCAAACCGGAGGGCCTGTTTCCGGCCCGAACCGGTTAGCGGGGAGGCCGAAGAGCCATGGCTGCCCACGGTAACTCCAACCTGAACCCGCGCATTCGGCTATCGGCAGGCGACCCGCGCTTCGTCCTGATGCTGACAGCGTTGGTCGTTCTGGCCGTCCTACCCTTCATTGCCGTTGGCGCTGGCGACACGTTCATGGTGTCGTTTGTTTCCAAAGTCATGATCTTTGCCATCGCTGCCGCCAGCCTTGATCTGATCTTGGGCTATGGCGGTATGGTGAGCTTTGGTCACGCGGCCTACATCGGCCTCGGTGCTTACGCTGTGGCGGTATCGACCAAGTATTTTGGCGATCTGTGCGCCGATGTCGATGAAGGTCAAGCCTGTGCCTACGGCTACCTGGCCAGTGGCTATTTCCAGTTCGCTGTCGCTATTGTCGGCTCCGCCTTGGTTGCCTTGGTCATCGGTGCGATCTCGCTGCGTACCACCGGTCTGTATTTCATCATGATCACACTGGCCTTTACCCAGATGCTGTTCTTTCTGGGCGTCAGCCTGGAGCCGTTTGGCGGCGACGACGGCATGACGATCGATTATCGCAGCGACTTCCTGTTCTTCAATCTGGCGGACAACCTGATCAATGACCCGGATGACGAATTGGACGGCGCGACGCTGTACTATTTCTCTCTCGGGGCGCTCCTGGTTACGCTGTTGCTGTTGCGGCGGATCGTGAATTCACGATTTGGCATGGTGATCCGCGGCAGCTTCTCGAACCCGGTCCGGATGGCCGCTCTGGGCTTTCCGGTCTACCGGTATCGGTTGACGGCATTTGTCATCGCAGGCGCGATCTGTGGTGTCGCCGGGTCGCTGTTCGCCAATCACCAGGAGTTTCTGACGCCCGAATACATGATGTGGATACGCTCGGGCGAGATCATGATCATGGTCATTATGGGCGGCATGGGAACAATCTTTGGCCCCGTCTTCGGCGCCTTCGTGTTCTACGGCCTGGAAGAGTTCCTGCCCGCATTGGTCGACAAGGATTACTGGATGATCGTGTTCGGTCCTATGTTGGTGATTCTGGTGCTGTTCGCCAAGCGCGGCCTGTTCGGCCTTGTCCCGGACGCATGGGCCGGGATGCCGAAATTCCTGCTGGGATTGATGGCGGTACTGGCAGCTTCCGCCATTTTCCTGTTCCTGATCACGTTCGCATCCCCTCTGGTCATCGTGTTGATCCTCATCGCGATAGCCTTTGTCCTCAAGCTCGCGGTCGACTATGGCGGAATGAAGAGCCCGCTGGTCACAGTGCGCGAGGCATTGGATGCGGTTGCTCAAAATCCCGTCTTCGGCGGCCGTCGATCGAATGGCTGACCTGCATCTGGAAGTCCGCGATCTGGTCAAGAGCTTCGGCGGCGTTCACGCCACGAAGAATGTCAACCTTCGGGTCGAGCGCGGCGAGGTCCACGCCATCATCGGTCCCAACGGCGCGGGCAAAACCACGCTGATTGCGCAACTGAGCGGGACGTTGAAGCCCGACAGCGGCGACATTATTTTCGATGGTCACAACATTACCGGCTTGCCGGCCTACAAGATTTCCATGCTGGGTCTGGCGCGGTCGTTCCAGGTAACAAGTATCTTCCTGGATTTTACGGCGGAAGATAACGTTGCACTGGCGGTTCAGGCGCACGCGGGCCACTCTTTCCGGTTCTGGAAGCCGGGCCAGACCGACCCGCAATTGCGTGATCCCGCGCGCACGGCTCTGGAGACAGTCGGCTTGGGGCGCCGGGGTGATACGCTGGCAGCGGACCTGTCCCATGGCGAACAACGTCAGTTGGAAATCGCGATGGCGATCGCCACGAATCCGTCGATGCTGCTGTTGGACGAACCGATGGCCGGCATGGGCGTCGAGGAATCCGCCCGCATGGTGGAATTGCTGCGAACTTTCGCCAGGGAACACACGATCTTGCTGATCGAGCATGACATGGACGCGGTTTTTGCTCTGGCAGACCGCATTACAGTCCTGGTCTATGGCGAAACGATCGCGACAGGGACGCCGGGAGATATTCGCAATAACGACGAAGTCCGAGCCGCCTATCTGGGTGAAGACTGAGGAGATTGATGATGCTCAGTCTTTCGGGCGTGGAAACGTATTATGGCCAGAGCAAGGTCCTGTTCGGGATGGATCTTTCGGTCAAGGATGGCGAAGTCGTCACGCTGATGGGCCGTAACGGCATGGGCAAGACCACCACCATCCGGTCGATCATGGGCCTGACGCCGGCGCGCGCCGGCGCCATCACGTTTGACGGTGAAGATATCCGCGACTGGCCGCCATACCGTGTGGCGCGGACCGGCTTGGGTCTGGTACCCGAAGGCCGCCAGGTCTTTCCCAATCTGACGGTCGAGGAAAACCTGATCGCCACCCATGAACACCGGCACGGTAGTACCGATCCCTGGACGCTGCAGAAGATATACGACCTGTTTCCGGGCGTTGCCGCACGACGCAGGAACATGGGCAACCAGCTGTCAGGCGGAGAGCAACAGATGGTGGCGGTCAGCCGGGCCTTGATGACCAACCCCAAGCTGCTGATACTGGACGAGGCGACCGAGGGTCTGGCCCCGCTGATCCGGCAGGATATCTGGAATACGCTTGATACCCTGAAAGCCCATGGTGAATCTATCCTGGTCGTTGACAAGAATGTCGACGCTCTCACGCGTCTTGCGGACCGGCATTACATTATCGAGAAGGGCCAGGTGGTGTGGACCGGCGACAGCGATGCTCTGCGCGCCGACGAGGAATTGCAACACAGGTATCTGGGCATTTAGCGTGAGGTTTTCGGACCGGGACTTCCGTTCAGTCTCCCGGATGAAAGCGTCCCGACGACCGCACTCAACAGAATCATCACCGACGGCTTGACGATCTCCATTGCCGGGCAGATGGCGTGCCGGCAGTGGAGAACGATGAGCCAGAAGTCACCGGTGCAGCCTCGCCAGACTTCATGCACCATTTTCAGGCAAGGGGCCGGTCAATGTTGTCGATCTTCCCCCTGAGGCGAGGGCGCATTCCGACCAGCTTTCGTCTACCTGATTCTGGCTCTTCACCGACCATGGAACGAATTTTCGGACACAATCCGATCCGGACAAGATCTGTCACGGGATCATTGGCAATATGCCCAGCCATTTTCGCAATCGAAGCATGCGGTGCTGATGCCGCCTCAAGATTGAGCTGAAGCGCTATTCCGGGTGAACCCGGTCGTACACTAGCTTGGCCGCCGCTACATCCTGGATCGCGATCCCTACGGAATCATAGACCACGGTTGCGCCTGCCGACACCGGGGCTTTGCCCGCGAACAGTTCGCCGACCTCGGCATGAATGGCGCACGCCGAACCACGGATATTACCGGCCTGATTCCAGGCAGCGTCGCGGCTTTCGACCAGCACAGTGTGTCGCATGCAGGCATCATCCAGCTCCCGGCTATCTGCCCCGTTCCAGCCGACGGAAGCAACCAGCGCACCATTCTTGACCCATTCGCCGCGCACCACCGGCTCGGTGGCCGAGGTGGCGCAGATGATGATGTCGGCATCCCTCACTGCTGCGGCGCCATCGATCACGAACTTTGCATCCAGATATTCAGCGACCGGTTGGGCCTTGGCCGCGCTCCGGCCCCATAGACGCAACTCGCCTATTTCCCGCACGGCCCGGAGCGCTTTTGCATGGGCACCAGCCTGCACGCCATTGCCCAGGATAGTCGCAACAACAGGCTTCTCCGGCGACAACTTGCGTACGACTGCAGCCGTGCTGGCGGCAGTTCGCATCTCGGTAATCAGTCGTCCGTCAAGAGCTGCCAGTGGCGACCCGTCGGTCACGTCAAACAGCAGGATCACGGCTTGGTGGGTGGGCAAGTCAGTACCCGCGTTATCGTGGAAGACGGTCACCACCTTGACTCCCATCGCATCAATTTTCCCGCCGCCCACAGCGGGCATGGCGGCCATGATCGCGCTTTTGCCCGGCACAGGTATCATTTGGCGGACGGGCTGCTGGACTTCCCCGGCGGAAAAGGCAACCATTGCGATTTCCATGGCATCAATCAGGGAAGACCAGTCCAACGCCCTTTCGACCTCTGGTTCGCTGATGTACGGAAAAGATGACGGGGTGCCGAGACTCATGATGTCCTGTTCCTTTGATGCTTTCTTCGTATTCGCTTGGTATCAACATGGAATTTGAGACTCGTTCAAGGGGCCGACCCGTAACGATTATCGCCACTGTGCCATCTGCTGAGCAAGGGGTCGGGTCCATGAACAGCCACACCCAGAGTGCTATCCGCGTGGTTTGAGTCAAAATACCAGTACGCCCGCGAGTCAAAGATCGGAAGCGCACACCAACCGGCGTAGCGACTGGCATGACCTGTGAACATTCTTCATTCCGGGAGTGTCAATGACCGGGCTCGCGAACGTCATCGCTGGATCAAACCAATGACCGCTGGTGCCCAGAAATTGACCGGCCGTCGATGGCGTGCCTGCGACGCTCAGGAATAGCCGCGTGTTATCAGAAAGCTCTCGTCT
>JAPOST010000072.1 GCA_026709535.1 Rhodospirillaceae bacterium | reverse complement strand
GCCCTTGTGCTCCCATTCGCCGACCCGGCGGTTCTCCGAGCCCTCCAGCGGGGCGCAGGCGGCGGTCTCAAGAACCTGCTTCTGCAAGGCCGGGCCCATCTAGGCTGTCAGTGCCATGGACATGACGACAGGTTCCGATATTCACGCTGTATGTGGTGTGGCATCCATCGTATCGCGAAGGGGAGCAGATTGCCGACCTGCTCCGCACGCACCCTGGTCGCGATCTCTATCGCGGCGTCGGAGAAGAGCGTGCCGTAAGCGTTCTTGAGCGCAGCCAACCCGTACCAGACACGCCGACCCCCTTGCCGATCGACTGGGACGATACTGAGCTTACCGCCGTCGTGATGCTGGCGGAAACGTTCCTGATTGAAGATCGCGATGGGGTTGAGTACGTGCGCGCCATTGCGGAAACGGCGCGCGGGCGCGGGCTCCCGGCTGGTTTCTTCCCGGTGACAATGGATAACCGGGGACTGGGCCTCGGTGTCGTACAGCAGGCCCTGAGGTGGGATCGCTGGGGCGCGTCGGATGCAGACCCGGCACGACGACTTATCTCAGATCTTACCCACGAGTTCTGTCGAATGCTCCGGCATCGCCTCGGCCAGCTCCGGCCTGCCGGCGGTGAAAACGACGCGCTTGGACGCTATCTGGACAGGATTCGGGTCTTCATCAGCCACTCGAAGCATGACGGCGAATCGGTAGGGGACAGCATTCGCGAGTGGGTCCGCGTCCACAGCCCGCTCGACAGCTTCTTCGACGTCTACGATATCCCGCCAGGACTGTCGTTCGGAGACGTCCTGTTGCATGAGATCGGAGCAGGCGCGCTACTCGCGGTCCATACCGCTTCGTACTCTTCGCGCGAATGGTGCCGGCGCGAAATCATCGAAGCGAAACGTCGCCTGGTGCCCATGATCGTCGTCGATTGCGTACGAGACGCCGATCCGCGTTCGATGCCCTATCTGGGCAATGTTCCTGTCGTCCGCATGGATCCGGACAGCACGGACCGGATCGGAGCGGTTGCCGGCTGCCTCCTTGATGAGGTCTTCCGCAGCTGGCTGTGGCTTTGTCGTATAGGGCCATACATCGCCAATTCCCCGGGTGTCTTGTTCACGCCACGACCTCCCGAGTTGATCGCATTGGCGGCAGTACCATCTTGTGGCGAAGACTCGGTTCAGGCGATCGTATACCCTGAACCCCTGATGGCCGCGGACGACGAACGGCTCTTCAGGGAAATCGCGCCGGGGGTACGCGTGCAGACCTTGACGGACTGGCTGGAGGAACGCCGATGACCCCATCGCAAACGGAGACACTCCCCTCGGTCGGGCTATCGATTTCTGAGAGCCCCGACCTGCGAGTCCTCGGGCTGAGCGACGGATATTTGCGCGACGCCATGGCCGAGATTGCGCTGCATCTGCCCGCTTCCGGAACCAGTCTGGCCTACGGCGGGGATCTGCGGCAGCACGGCTTCACCCGGCTCCTGGCCGAGTTGGCAGGCCGTTACCGGGACCTTCCGCGGCCTGCTGGCACCATAGTCGTGACAGACTACCTCGCGTGGCCGGTGCATATCAGGATGACGTCGAACGAACTTGCAGCATTCTCGGCAGACCACGAGCCGGCTGCTCACCTCGTCTTCCTTGCCTTGGACGGCGCACGCCTTGCTCAGGAACAACGAATGAAGCTCCCTGCGCAAGAACCGCAGGAGGACGAATGGACAAAAGGCCTGACTGCAATGCGCAACCGCCATGCTTGCCGACATTCGTGCACGGATCGTCCTTGGCGGTAGGGTGGAGGGATACAAGGGGGCAATGCCCGGAATCGCCGAAGAGACATACCTCTCGCTTGAAGCCCAGCAGCCCGTCTTCGTACTGGGCGGCTTCGGCGGATGCGCTCGCGACATTGCGGAGACCGCCGAGCGTTGGGTGGGCTCGCGCGAAGACTGATCGGGCCGGCAGTGCTTTCACAAGTATTCGCCGGATGATCTCAATAACGGTCTTTCCCGCGAGGAAAACCTTGTCCTGGCGCGTACGCCGCATATCCAGCAAGCCGTCAGCCTCGTGTCTCGCGGTCTACGTCGAGTTTTCACCGATAGCCATGGCAATGCACAAAGTATTCATTAGTTACCACCACAGCAACGACCAGAAGTACAAGGAAGCACTGAGGGTCGCTTTTGCAAACACCACCGCATGTGTGGCACGGTTTCTTTCAATCCCATCCGGTCCGACAGGGAAAAGGTAGCCGGCCAGGGGCCTTGGCGGCGCATCCGCAAGCGCGCCGGGCTGGAGGATGTGCGCATTCATGACCTTGGACATTCGTTTGCCAGCAGGGCGCTGGCGCTCGGCGAAAGTCTGACGACGATCGGGAGACTCCTTGGTCATACGCAGGTAAAGACAATCGCCCGCTACGCCCAACTCGCACGGCATTCGATCCAGATTGCCGCCTCAAGCATCGGCGGCAATCTCTTGGGTGGGGACAGGCCGAAATCGGCGGGCGACAACGGCTGAACCCGGACCCTTGAGCCGGCTATTCCGGGGAATGCGCCAGCAGTGTCACAGTGAACCGTTCGTCCTGTTCGACCAGATCGGGTTCGGTTCCGTTGTGCTCCTTCATGCCTCTGACGATCTTCCGAGGAATGCCCATTCCCATGTGTTCGAGATACCGATAGTCGCGCATAACGTCTTTCAAGAGCTGGTTTCGTGCAGATCGTGTCCCGAACCGCATGCGGTCTGGGGTGATGCCGTTGGGCAGTCTTCCCGGCGAGACAATTTCCAGCCGGTCGGCATACACCGCCAACTCGACATCGGTGCTTGTGAGCAGATAGTCGCGGTGAATAAGGGCGTTGACGATGCCCTCACGCAGAGCGTCGGGGGGATAGACCGGATGCTCCACGCGTCTTCCACCTTGTGTCTCGACGACCGCGCGCGTGTTGCGTTGCACAAAATCCAGCGCCTGTTCGACGAGGCCATTTTCTACGAAGTCGCCATCTTGGCTTAGCAAGGGCGTCATGGCGCCGCGAAGTGCCGAGCGCTCCTGTGCATCGTAGTCCTGTTCCAGTCCAGGATATGCAACGGCGTCTATTCCCGCATGAGGCAGAAATCGGTTGGGAGTTGCGCCGAATAACAACATGCCGCCGACAGTTACACCTTCCTCGGTCATTACCTCGGTATTGATGAGAAGCGATCGCCATGCTTCCTCATCATTATCGTCGGGCACGTCCTGATGGCGGATATCGCCGAAATAGTTGCGCAGCCGCCTCCGGTCCAGGTTCGCGGGCGTAGCGCCCGATACTGGCCGGAGCTCGGCCCGTACGGAACCTCTTTGCTGAAACAATCGCGCAAGTTCCTCTCGGGTTGCTTCCCGAGTCTGCGTACCGACACGTATCTGATATCTGTTAGTGTTGTTGTGCCAGAGCGCATGCACGTCGTAGCCGCGGGTCACGCGGACAATGGCAACATCTTGATCGTCTTTGACATCGCGAACCATTTCGAAGAAAGGAATGATCGCTGGTCTGATCTTGTCGCGGCATACATTCATCACCCATTCTTCAAGGTCGCAGCGCATCAGGCCCGTGATGGTTCCGTCGTCTTCCACACCCAGCAGCACCATGCCGCCTTGAAAGTTCGAAAAAGCGACCAGTTCCTCCGCGAAGTCCTTCGTGCTTAGATCGTCCCTCTTGAATTCCACCCCGGAATTTTCGCCGTTAGCGATGATTTCCAGTAATTCGGTGCGGGTTGTCATGTCTCAGAACCCGTACTTCGAGCGGCGCATCTCAAACGCGGCCTTGCCGCCTTCGAGGATTTCTTCGACCAGTTCGCGCACGGGTTTGGAGTCGATGGATGCCATATGCTGGGGTGCGATCCGCGCCTGGCCCTCCCGGGCCTCGCCCGTCGCAACGAGGCCGAGGATGAGTTCGGCATCGCCGAGGACCGGGATGTTGGCGTTGTGCGTCGAGAAGACGAACTGGCGGCGGCGTTTTTCCTGCCGCATGATCGGCACCACACCCTCGGTGATGAAGCGGTTGTCGAGATCGTCTTCGGGCTGATCGACGACCAGCGGCGCGTCCGATTCGAGCAGTAGGAGCAACAGGACGGCCGTTGCTTTCTGGCCGGTCGAGAGCGCTTGCAGCGTCTGCCAGTTGGCTGGTGTGCCGTCGGGAGCGGTGTTCAGCTTGATCTCCGTTGTCGCGGGCAATTCCAGATCCTCGATGCGCATGAAGAACTCCAGGTCGGCCTGTGCGATCCGCTCGGCCGCGCCGGTCGGCAGCTTGTAGTGCATTCTAAGCGCTTCCTTGCCTTCCCGGCACCGCTGCGCAAGTTCCCGCAGGGACAACTGGTCGTATTCGCGCAGGCGCTCCAGCGCGGCGGCCAAGTTGCCGCCGACCTCTCGCAGGAGTTGTTCGAGCGGGTCACGGTTTCCGGCCATCGTAACCCTGACCTGCACCCGGTCGCGGAGCTTCCGGGAGACCTGCTTGGCTGCGGCCTCGACTTGCCTGTATTCGGCTGCCTTGATGTCTTCCCACTCTGCCAGAAGGTTACGGCGCTGCGCCTCGTGCGCTTCAACATCGCGCCTGAGCCGTTCCATCTTGTCGTTTAGCGGGCGCAATTCCTCGATTTGCTCGCGAAGCTGAATGAACTCCGCACCGTCGATCTTCGACTGCTGGAGCTCACGCAGCAGCTTTTCGTAGGTTTCCTCGATTGCGGTCCTGCGCTCGTTCCAGCGCGATTTCGTCTCCAGGATCGCGTGATTGGCTTCGGCAAGAGCCTTGCCGAGCTGCTCGCCGATCGTCGTCAATGTCCCGTTCAGCGTGCCGAGGATTCCCTCGATCTCGGAAAGGACGTCGGCGTTCGGCAGCCCTTCAAGGGCCTTGCTGGAAACGAATGCTGTGTCGACGGGCAATCCTTCGGTGAGGTCATTGTGAAGGACACGGTACTGGTCAAGACGTTCGTCCAGGTTCACGAACAGCCGTTCCTCGCGAACGAGCAGGCTCTTTTCCTTCAGCCGTTCTTCGAGTCCAGCCTGCTGGAACCGCTTTTGCGTTTCTTCGAGACCCGGTAGCGCTGCAAGCCGCTCCTCAAGGCGCTGCAGCTCACGGCGTACATCCACGATCCGGCTACGCGAACGCTCCAGTTCGAGGCGTACCTGCGATTTTCGCCCCGAAAGCGCGGGGTCCCGATCAACGAAGCGCTCCAGCAGTAGGGTGAGCTTCTCGGGACTCTTCGTGAGTTCGGATATTTCGTGCTGACCGAAGACTTCCACGCCCGGCATCACGTCACGAGGGGATAAGGTCAGGACTTCCCCTGCTTCGTCCCGTACGACAGGCGGATTTGGCACGGATCTTTCAATAGTGTAGCAACGCTCGGACGGCTTGTGCGAGCGCACCAACAGCGAGACCTTTGTGCCGGATTGCAGTACGTGGCGTATCACGCCCTCATGGGCCTTCCGCGCTTCCTCTCCGAGGGGATTGAGACCGAGCGCATAGCGTATGCTCTCGATCATCGTCGATTTACCGGTGCCGCGTCCGCCTACCAGTACATTCAGGTTTTCGTTGAAATGCACGGCGGTGTCACGAAGGAAGCCGCCTTGCCAAGTCATCGCGAGAAATTCGGCACGGGGTTCGGGCTTTAGATCGCTGTGCAAACGGATCCGGGAGTCCGGGTCGAGAAACGCTTGCCGGAACGCTTCGACCGAGACGGTGGACATCTTGATGAAGCTGGAGGCAGCGTCCTTCTTTAGGTCCTTCGGGTCGCTGACGTCGGAAGCATTCAGGATCGCGGGGGAACGGTCGCGCTTGTGCTGGGCGTCCTTGTTTTGGAGGATGGGCCTGATCCCGTCCGGCGCGCCACTCACGGGGCCTGGCAGGGCGCAGGCAAGCAGGTCGGGATGGGTCCAGACATTGACTCTCGATTGCCCCGAGAGCTTTCTCAGCAACCCGCCATCCGAAGCTACATGGGCTGCGACGCACACTGCACCCCAGTTCTTTGCGGTTTCAAGTAGTTCGATGGAATCCTTGCTGCCCGTCGGTGACGGTTGATCGGTATCGTGAATCCCGCACTCCCCGATGAAACGCTCCAGGACTTCGTCCTTGTCCGGATCGAACAGGCACAGGAAGTGAACACCGTCCTTCGTGACGGCTTCGAAACCGCTGAATGCATGGAGATTCGCATTGCGCGCTGCGCGCACGAGGCCAGCCGAATGCTTGACGCTGTAGTGATCCGTGACCGCGATGACCTCGATGCTGATTTCATGGCAAGTCTTGATGATCGCGGTGTTGTATTCGTCTTCCGAAATGAACGCGGTCGCCTTCTTGTGCCTCTCAAGATAGGCGAACGGATTGACCTGCAAGGCGCAGCGGTAGAACCGGGCACCGTCCGGAAAGTTGAGTGCGGCCCGCATGGGATCCGAGAGCGGCCGCGCCTGGCTGTTCGCCTCTGCGGTCATCGGTGGTCCTCCGTCAACCATACCGTGTTGAGCCTCATTCCTGCTCCGATCGTTCTTGCTGTTCGGCGACGACGTATCGCTCGACGGCGTCCCGCACGACCCATGCCAGGGACACCTTCTTCTCCTTGGCGAGCTGTTCCAGAACTTCATAGATGTCCGGCAGAAAGCTGATCGATGCTCGCACCGATGCCGCCCCTTTGGGTTTCACGCTCTGCCTTTCCTTTTGCACCCTTTCATCGCAGTACGGCCCCGGATTTCCTTCACCACATTACACCATGTCGGTGAACGATGACAGCTTCAGAAATGGCTCCTATGCAACCCGTCCATCAAGGCCGCTGAACGCGTCGGCGCCGGTCTTGCGGGCCAGCACCAAGGAAGCCAACACCTTGCGCGTTCTTCAGCGACCAGCAGCGGCAGGGGGCCGCCGCGGTCGCCATCAGTATTCTCTTCATGGCTATTTCTCCTAATGTTGCGCGATACCCGTTCTCGCAGCGCCTACCACAAACCCGCCATGTGCCGGGTCGCCCGCCCTATACAACAGCCTTGGAACAGGCGAAGAGGCGGGGCGATTTCCTGTGCAAAGCGCTGCAACGGTCCGACGCCAGCGGGTCGCGGAAAGGCGGGAACCATGCCAATCGTATAGGCCCTCGCGCACCGGAACGCGCGGAAGCCATACCGTGAAATTGGCTGTCTGGAATCCTCCCATTCAATCATCACCAGGCAAAAGTCCGGGGTCGCCCGATTTTTCTTTTTACGCGACACGGCTAGACCGAGTCGCCCTCTTGATTCACGGGACCACATGAGAACGAATCGCGGCACAGTCTAGCGACTATCCACAGCCACAGGTGCGCGGGGAAGGCCAGCGTTTCGCAGTCCTTGACTCTCGTCGTCGTTTCCATGTCGTCCGTCTCAGTCGGACTGACCGCGCCTAGGTTAGGAGGCTACGGAGGATTCGACAATGAAACGCCATTCCCTAGACATCCAGAACGCCTTCCGGTTCACCGTCGCCGAATGACAGAGAACACCGAACGAAACCTGACTGACCTCATCCGGCCAGTTCACGGCGGACGTCAAGCTGGACCGCGGAGAGCTTCCTGCCAGTGGAACGGTAACCGGCACTGTAATCGTGGGTAACAATCGGATTGCCGGGAACTGGAACGCCCAGGCATTCGGGACGACCGATAGCCGTCGGCCCGAGGGTTTCATGGGTGGCTTCGACGCCACTTTCAGCGACGGGCGTGCCACGGGCGTGTTTGCGACCCGCAAGCGGTAACGCTTCCGTTCCCCGGTCGACACCTGGTGAACCCGAACAGCCGCGTGAAGGTGACGGTGTACGGGCAGGTGAGCCGGTCGGTGCGCTTTGCGTTCGACAAGCACAACACGGAGGTTCACCACGTCGACCAGGACGGTTCGGGTTCGCGCCTGGGCTTTCTGGCGCAGGGCCGGGTGGACCCGGACCTGGCGATCTCGGGTCGTATCGTGGTCGGGTGGCAGGAGAACCGGCGCAGCGCGACGCACGACGGCAATGGCCCCAACACGCGTCTTCGGTCGCGCCACGTCGACCTGTGGACGGATCACAAGGACCTGGGCCAGCTGTGGCTGGGTCATGGCGGGCTCGCTGGCGGTGCCGCCAACGTCAAGACGCTGTCGGGGACGAGCTACGTGTTCGGCTTCGGCGGTCCCGGTCTCGACAGCGGCATTCTGGCGACCGGCAAGGATGGCCACAGCAAGTACGCCCGTCACACCTTCCTGACCTTTACCGGGGCGCGGGCGAACCGGATCATGTACGTGACGCCGAACGTGATGGGCTTCCGGGCGAGCGTGTCGCACAGCGACAAGGACCAGATATCGGCGGGCCTTGACTACGCGGGCAACCCGTTCGGGATGAAGAACGTGCGGGCGGTCATGGGGTTCGGCTGGACGCGCCTGCCGGGCGATGGCGCAACGTTCCCCGGCGGGGCCGGCAAACCGACGGTGATCGTAAACCCGGCAGGGACTGCTCCAGCCGTAAGGCCAGCGATGCGTGTTCCGGGCGGCGGTGCGGATGCCCAGGCCTATGCGGTCTCGGGCGGCATCATGCACGTGCCGACGGGCCTGAACATCAGCGCGTCGTGGGCGGTCCGGGATCACCAAAGGGACGGTACGCCTGCCAAACCGACACCTGACGACGCGAAGGCGTTCGGGGTGGAAGTCGGCTGGACCGGCAGCATCTGGGGCATGGGCGCGACCAGCGTCTCGGTCGGCTACGGCCGGTGGGAAAACGAGGAAGGCCCGGCTGGCCCTGCCGGTCGTACTGCCGCTATGGGTCGCTATCATGAAGGCCACTCCGAACGCTATCACGTCGCGGTGGTGCAGAACATCGACCCGGCGGCGTCCGACGTCTACTTCGGCGTGTCGTATGACGACGGCAAGAGCATGCATCACGGCACCAAGAAACTGATGGAACGGGAGGCCGTCGTGAGCATCGTGACCGGCATCCGGATCAAGTTCTAGGCGTGGTCCGGGCGGTTCTGGTGCTG
>JAPOST010000193.1 GCA_026709535.1 Rhodospirillaceae bacterium | reverse complement strand
GGTAGAGCGTTACGAGCGTCCCGCCAGCGCCGACCCAACGATGGAGCGTCGGCATTGCATTCGCCAAACATGGATGGAAGCGCATGGCGAAGATACCAACCACAATCGCGTCATAAGCGGAGAGCGCGCTTTCACTGATTAACTCATCATCACCGACGCAGGATATATCGGCACCCATCGCCGCCAACCAATGGTCAACCCGGTCGTTCCCGGCTCCTACATAACCAACCCTGCCTGTCGGGATCGCCACATCAAGCACGCGCACTCTTGCAGTGGCAGGTCGCGCGCAAGCGGTCGGCGCAATATGTTCGTGATCGATGCGGCGAACAGAGTTGGCATGACGACCGTTGACCCTTGCCGCGATGACGTAGATGCCGGCCGAAACGTTATCGGGAGCGGTTAGCATGAATCCCGATCGGGAACGTAACGCATGCCAGCCGTTGGGCATATCGAGGTCAAGCAACGCGCCCTTTGGGAACAAGTCCGAGACAGACACCTCGCACTCGCGTTTTTGTTTGGAA
Organism: Rhodospirillaceae bacterium; assembly: GCA_026709535.1. GTDB lineage: Bacteria > Pseudomonadota > Alphaproteobacteria > Bin65 > Bin65 > Bin65. The sequence continues at coordinate 8,487 of JAPOST010000193.1, read as the reverse complement.
ACATTGATAAGCAGCGCCGCGGGTTCAAAGGTAACACGACTGGGAGGAAGCACAACAGGATCGGTTTCAAGAGCGAGCGGAACATCTACGGTCAAGTCCTGGATCTCAACGGACGCGAGCAGGCGCGGCGCATCGGGTGCGCACGGGTCGTAAAATGCCCTGTATGGGTCATGTGGCGCACTTGCACCGTCTATCGATAGGCTACGGCCCGACACTTCCCACCCGCAAGGCAAGTCCCATTTAATCTGCGCCACATCCGCGATGCCCTTCTCGAGCTCGACCGACATAGGGCTCGTTTCGCCCACTTCCATGAATCTAGTGCCGATGGCTGTCCGCGCCTGAATGCCCAAGGCAAGGCGAAGGACATTTGCCAACTGATTTTCCTTGGCCTCCAGCCTGTGGAGCACTTCTTCGGCCACGGCGACCGGACAAGCTTCCCGAGCCTTGCGTAGCCACTTGAGTGCATCAGCTGAGGCAGCGGCGACGGCGGTGAAATCCGGAAATGCATCGATCGCGCGCTTGGTCGCGGCATGGGCCGCGCGGAGGGGCATTGCGATGTTTTCGGCCCCGATGAGATCCGCAAGATCAGAGAGGGTTCCCGGAAGACCGTTCCAGAGTGAGGTGTCAGGACCGTCGACGTGGCTAACCGACAGATGCAATGGCCAATCGCGTCGCCCACTAATGGATGTCCAGTATCCCATGCCCTGCGTGCGGTGAAAGGCACGGGATTGTTGACCGATTCGCTCCCAGGTCCAGCCGCTCATTGGCTCCAGATCGGTGCCGGGGACCGTGAGTGTCGCCCTAGGTGCCGGCACTTCGTCATCATAGGAGCGGCCAGCTCCCGACCATGCCGGCAAATAAAGTTTCTTTACCTGCCAAGGCGGCAGGCCTGTCTGGAGATTTGGATCGGCGGCGGCCAACATGACAGACTGCGCCGCCTCAGTCATCGCTCGGTGGTGACCATGCTGTCCCGGCACATCGAGGAAGGTGGGGCAGATAATGTCCGGGCGCTCGGCGCGGACAATCTCGGCAAATCTATGGACCGTCTGATCCCGCCCCCATTGCACAAGTGTCTCATCACCGCTTTTCGAGAATCCGAAATCGGTGATCCTGTCTTCGGGATGTGTCGAATGCCAGTAGAGGCGCATTCCAAGAACATCCGCCGCACGTTCCATCTCGCGTGTCCGAAGTGCACCAAGATCCCGGCCCTTCTCACTTCCGATGTCATTCTGTCCACCCTCACCGCGGGTTGAGCAGGCATACGAGATATTTATCCCGTCCCGAAGCGCGAGAGCGGCGAGCATGTCAGAGATTTCGTCGTCGGGGTGGGCGCCAGTCTGCATGAAGCGCAGCACGCTTTTGAGTGGACGGAGCGCCCACCACAGCTCCATGAGCCGCGGCCGCGCCCGGTCTTCGCCGATGCGTATTTGATCGGGTGTCGGCATTTCACTTTCCACACTTGGGCCACGACGGCATCCTCAGGCACCGCTTCTCAACGGTGGTGCTGAACCGGCTCGCCCGGAACAGGCGGTTTGGCTAGAATGCATCGACGATCCATTCGTTGCCGATGACTTCGGTGGCGGAATCAATCGGTTGACGCTGGAACGGCGGACGGAATGGCATGCCTTTCAGCGGCATTCTTAGACCAAGAGGGCGTTCGCGGACGCGGCTGACTTCGCCAGCATCCGATTCATTCCCGGCCAAGCCGGGCAGGTCAAGGGTATCGCGCAAGCATGCCGCTTGCGACACGTCATCGTGAGATGGAGCTTCAGGCCCGGCATCGCAGGATCCCATCGGCCCGAGCGGACACGGAATGACGGCAATAACGCCGGCCCGCAGTGATCCATGCCCTTCCGCCAAGATCATTCCTTCCGTTTGCGCCGCCTGTGTGTTGCCATTGTGGTTGGCGACGCCAAATAACCCGGTAACGGCAGCGATACGCGCACCGGCATGGAAACCAAGCACCGCAATAATACGGGCCCCATGATATTTGACCAACCAAAAGCGGTTCCTGTATTCACTGTATCAGAAGAAGGGCGTCCTACGTCAATTCTTTCCAGGGCATCCACGCACGACGGAGTCGTGGTGTTTGCCCACATAGAGACAATGTTGTGACCTAACGGCCCGGTTTGCGCGAAGTGCGGAGCCATCGATCAAGCCTACAAACTCAAGGGCGTCCGGAGCAAGCCGTCAAGAAAACTCCCGGTGGGGAAGATATGCCACGGACCACGAACTTAACGACTGCCGGCTGGTGCCGATAAGATCAGCGATGTGTTTAGTGTCGGCGTGGGAGCCGAAACTAACCATGATATTTCACGGGCACTGAAAATTTGGGGCAGATAACGAAAACATCGGTTCCGAGCGCAATCAGGATCAGATACCTTGGTATTGTAGCGGCGATTCACCTGATGAGTGGCGTGGTCGCGGCAACATGATTGTCAACGGGTCCTAACGGTTAAATCCGTTCGCGGCCTGTCCGGCAGGGTGATCGGCATGATCCATACACGATCCCAAGGAGAAACGATATGTGCTTCAATAGATTCAGGGCGATTGCACTCGCAACAGCCACCGGTACCTTAGCGACCTTTTCCACAGAAACCAACGCCGTGGAGATTGAATACTGGCAGTATTTCTTCGACGCCCGCGTCACGGCCATGGAACAGTTGATCGAAAAATTCGAGACGGCGAATCCGGGCATAACCGTCAGGATGACGCACTTCCCATACGCTGACTACCGCACCAAAGTTGCCGCAGCGATCCCCTCCGGAGAGGGACCTGACGTCGTCCAGTTGTTCTACGGCTGGCTAAATGACTACAAGGCAGCGAGTCTGATCCAGCCACTGCCATCTTCCGAATTCCCGTCAGACAGCATCGACGCGGCGTTTTTCCCCATGGTGAGCGCGATGCGCGAGGGCGACAGTTACTGGGCGCTTCCGACCGCTGTCCGGTCGCTCGCGCTGTTTTACAATACCCGGCTTTTCAAGGACGCCGGAATCGAAGGTCCGCCCGAAACGCTCGATGAGCTGGTCGAGATCGGACGCAAGCTCACCAAGCGTGACGGCGCCGGCAACATCATACAAGCCGGATTGACCTTAGGAATGACGGCGCAAGACCACCATTGGTTCCGTGAGGGCCTCGTCAGGCAGTTCGGCGGCGAGCCGTATCTCGATGATTATAGAACCGTAAACTACAACTCTGAGGCCGGTTTGAAGGCCATGGAGTTTTACCTTGGCCTGGGTGCCGAGGATGGAATAGGGGCGTTTGGCTTCATGGACGAACCGCAAGCCGCCTTCAAGGCCGGCCGCGCCGGCATGCATATCGACGGATCCTTCCGGATCGGATCGCTGAACAAAACGCGCGGCCTCAAATGGGGCGTAACCGAACTGCCAGCGACGGCCGATGGCATCCGCTCCAACTATTCATCTTACTGGGTCAATGCAATTACGTCGAAAGCGGACGGCGAGAAATACGACGCCGCCGTTAGGTTCATGCAATATATAACCTCAGACGAAGCGATGCAGATCTGGCTCGATGTCGTTGGCGAACTGCCGGCAAAGCCATCAGTGGGCCTGACGGAGGCAAACGCGAACGACCAGATCTTCGGTCCATTCATCCGCGGCCTTGAGTATGCCAACACGACGAAATTCGTCAACGAAAGCGCCCAGCGCCAAATAATGATCGACTTGGTCGAGCGGGTAAACCTGCAAGGCGTCTCGATCAAGGACGCCCTAGCCGAGGCCGCGGCGGCAGAGCAGAAACTCCTTGACGAGTATCACACCTCAAAAAACTGACCCTTTGCCCGGGCCGCGGCCTTTCGCGGCCCGCCTTTCGGCCTACTTGCGGCTACAAATGTACAAACGGCTTTCGATCCGACAGAAACAGATCACCTGGGCATGGGCTTTCCTTGCCATCCCAGTCATTTTTTACGTTGTCATCCGGTTTTACCCCACCGGAAACGCGATGCTGATTTCGTTTCAGGAGTGGAATCTCCTAGGCGATCGTGCTTGGATCGGTTTGGCGAATTACGCAAAACTCTGGAACGATCCAGTGTTCTGGCAGGTTTTCCGGAATACGTTCGTGTACCTGTTGCTAGGCACGCCAATTAGCCTCGTGCTCTCGTTTTTCGTGGCCTATCACCTCGACAAGATACGTTTCATGCACGGCTTCATCCGGATGCTTTACTTTCTGCCGTTCATGACCAGCGCCGTCGCGATGGCCTGGGTATGGCGGTGGTTATACCAGCCCGTCCCGATCGGCCTCTTCAATAACACTCTCGCAGAGTTTGGGATTCCGCAGATCGATTTTCTGCGCTCGACGACGAACGCGCTCCCGGCCATCCTCGCGCCGGCGGTGTGGGCTGGCCTCGGCTTTCAAATCATCATTTTCATGGCCGGGCTCCGTGCGATCCCGCAAAGCTACTATGAAGCTGCGCATATTGACGGGGTATCGAAATGGACGGTTTTGTTCGAGATCACGATCCCGCTCCTGCGCCCGACAGTCGTGTTTCTCACAGTCTTTTCATCGATTGGATTCCTGAGGATTTTCGATCAGGTCTATAACATGACCACGAACGATCCCGGGGGACCGCTTAACTCCACCAAGCCCATGGTCCTGATGATTTACCAAAGCGCGTTCACGGATTTCGAAATGGGCTACGCGGCGGCACAAACCGTCGTACTGTTCGTGATTCTGCTTCTGGTCTCACTGCTGCAGCTTTACTTGCTGAGGGACCGCTAATGGCAGCATTCGACGGCGTCCAGGCCTCGTCAGAGAGCGTCTTTGAGAGACGCGTCACGCGGCGGAAGGCCAGTCTCGCGCAATCCATGAGCTGGAGCATCCTATTCTTCGGCGGCATCCTGACAGTGATGCCAATCGTCTACATGATATCGACGTCGCTCAAATGGCCGCACGAGATCTATGACGTTTCGCTTATCCCCGAGGAACCACATCTCGAAAACTACACGTTCGTGCTGGAAGACGGGCGGTTTTATGGCTGGTTCGTAAATTCGCTCGTCATCGCGACGATTACCACGATCTCGAACGTGATCTTTGACAGCCTGGTTGGCTACACGCTTTGCAAGTTCCGCTTCCCGGGACGCTATGTCGTCTTCATTGCCATCCTCTCGACACTAATGATTCCTACCGAAATGCTGGTTATCCCCTGGTATCTGATGAGCCAGTCGTTCGGCTGGCTCGACACACATTGGGGCATTATGTTTCCGGGACTGATGACGGCATTCGGTACGTTTCTGATGAAGCAGTTCTTCGAAACCGTTCCAGACGACTTTATCGAGGCGGCGCGGGTCGACGGCCAGAACGAGCTCCAGATATGGTGGAGCGTCGCGATGCCCCTCGTCAAGCCAGCGCTCGCCGCTCTGGCGATATTCGTATTTCTAGGGAACTGGACCGCTTTCATCTGGCCACTTATTGTCACCAACTCCTGGGAAATGTACACACTCCCCGTCGGACTCTCTACATTCGCCGATGAGGCTGACGTGGCATGGGAACTGGTCATGACAGGTGCCGCAATTTCAACGATTCCGACGCTCATTGTCTTCCTGATCTTCCAGCGCTTCATCATCCGCGGCGTGGTAATGGCCGGGCTTAAAGGGTGAGGCCGGATCGTATCCATATTTGCCACTGGCAAGGGTATGGTTCGACGCATCGGATTGACGAACGCCTATGGAACGCCGTCCATGTTGAGGTGCCCGCCAGAGACAGCGGAGCCCATTTCCGGCAACTCATACAACGCTGCAATACTCTGGTCCGGTCGCCCGCGGAACGCAATGTCGTTAAGGACGTCACGCAGACACTGGCCGCCGGCGGCGTGAAATGACTGAAAGTTCCGTTTTTCCGGACCCGGTATATCGGGAGACAGTGCTGGAGCCGCTCTTCGAGGGAGTAAAGGCAAACTATGCGGCAGGAATGGCCGCGATCAATCGAGCGCATCTTATAATGCTGGCCGAAACCGGTATTCTCCCGGCGAAGGATGCATCAGCGATTGCGCACGCGCTTCACGACATCGAGGCGAAAGCCGACATACGCGATCTGACCTATACCGGCCAGTATGAGGATTTCTTCTTTCAGCTGGAAGCTGAGTTGCTGAAGCGTCTCGGCGACCGCGGAAGCGCCCTGCATATGGCCCGATCTCGCAACGACATTGACCATACGCTTTTCAGGCTGGCCCTGCGGGAACGTACGCATCTAATGCTCGGGGAGCTTCATGGATTAGCCGAAGCGCTGATATCGAAGGCCACGAGCGAGGCGGAAACACTGATCGTCGCCTACACGCACGGCCAACCGGCTCAACCAACCACGTTCGGCCACTATCTTGGTGCGATAATTGAGGTTATCCTTCGCGACGCTCAACGACTTGACGCGGCGGCAGATACACTTGAATGCTGCCCGATGGGAGCGGCGGCGATCACCACGTCAGGATTTCCGATCGATCGCGAAAGAATGGCCGAGCTACTCGGGTTCGAGAAGCCGCTCTTAAACTCCTATGGCTGCATTGCCGCAGTCGACTACATTACCGGACTCTACTCGGCCATCAAGCTTGTATTCATCCATCTAGGCCGATTGATTCAGGATCTGCAATTCTGGTCAGCTTTCGAAGTCGGCCAACTCAACTTTCCGGACAGCCTCGTTCAGATCAGTTCAATCATGCCGCAGAAGAGAAACCCGGTGCCAATAGAGCATCTACGCCATCTCGCCAGCACGACTGCAGGACGCTGCGACATGATTGTCGGCACGATGCACAATACGCCCTTCACTGACATGAACGACAGCGAGGGCGAAGTGCAGCAAGCCGGTTACGCGGCATTTCAAAGCGGTAGCCGGACTTTGAGACTGCTCACCGCCTTGGTTCCGGCCTGCCGGATCAATGGGGAAAGGGTCTCGCGCAGCACGGATGCCGCATGCATAACGATCACGGAGCTTTCCGATACGCTAGTTCGTGAAGAAGGCCTGAACCCACGGCAGGCGCACTCCGTCGCCGCCACCGTCGCTAAGGCCGTCATTCGAGACGAAAAGGCGCTTGCGGAGGCCTACGATACGTTTGCCGCCACTTTCACGGCTGCGACCGGGCGCGATACCGCATTGGATGATACGGCATTCCAAGCCGCAGTCTCCGCCAAGGAATTCGTGGCCCGGCGCGAAAGACCGGGGGGTCCCGGCCCTCTGGCGCTTCGGGCGGCCTTTGACGGCTACGGTGGTATCCTTTCAGAACTACGCAACCGCGACCGCGCGAGAGTCGAGCGCCATTCGAAGGCGAACGAACGACTCGCCGCCGCATTCTCTAGCTTGATGTAGCACAAAACGCATGTCGAGCCTGGCCATAAAGAATCTCACCAAAGAATACGGACGCACTGTCGTGCTGCATAACATCAATCTTGAGATCCAGGCTGGGGAGTTTGTCGTTCTGGTTGGACCGTCGGGATGCGGCAAATCGACAACTCTGCGGCTGATAGCAGGCCTTGAAGAGGTTACGGGCGGAACGATCGAGATCGGCGGACATGTTGTAAATGACCTTGAGCCAAAGGACCGCAATATCGCGATGGTGTTCCAGAATTATGCGATCTATCCACATATGACAGTACGCAGAAACATTGGTTTCGGCCTCCGCAATTCAATGAAAACCCGCGCCGAAAGAGATGCGAGAATCGAAGAGGTCGCGGGCATTCTCGGAATGACGGACCTGCTTCCGAGAAAGCCCAGTCAACTTTCCGGCGGTCAGCGGCAAAGGGTCGCGATCGGGCGAGCGATGGTGCGGGATCCAGCAGTCTTCCTCTTCGACGAGCCGCTCTCCAATCTGGATGCCCAACTGCGCACCCAGATGAGGCTGGAAATCAAGAAGCTCCACAAACGCGTCGGCGCAACGATTGTGTTCGTCACGCACGATCAGATCGAGGCTATGACGATGGCGGATCGAATCGTTATCATGAAGGATGGCCGTATACAGCAGATCGGAACGCCGTCCGAACTCTATCACGCGCCAGCCAACATCTTTGTTGCCGGCTTCATTGGATCACCCTCCATGAATATGATCCCGGGCGTTGCTTCTGGAGGCGACGTACATTTGGTTGGGGGCGTGTCTTTACCAATTGGCATAGACGGCGTCGACGCACGCAACGTAACGGTGGGCATTCGGCCCGAGGACCTCCACCCAACCGATGGCCCCGCCCTCTTCAGCGGCGCGGTCAACGTCCGCGAGCCATTGGGGCATGAAACCTTGATCTATGTCGACACGGCGTTCGGAGAGATAATCGCTAAGGCGGATGGGCGCGCGCCGCCGGAGCTTGGGGAAAAGGTAAACTTCAACGCCGCGCCAAAGGACATCCATATATTTGATAGCGAAAGTGGGGCCGTGCTCACTAGGGCCTGTTGACAGTCATGTCGCGGCGACCACGCCCGATTTCGGCGTCACCGCGACCTGGAACCGCGCCGTCTCGCCCTCCTTCACGGTCACGTTCCCGGCATGGCCGGAAC
>JAPOST010000173.1 GCA_026709535.1 Rhodospirillaceae bacterium | reverse complement strand
CCGCAAGACACGACGATAGAACACCCCCCCGGAAGCCCCGGATCAGCAGAGACGGATACTGAAGCGGGAATGTTAGTGGTCAGCGCCCTTGGTCATTTCCGCAAAGGCGGCCTGTTGTCGAGGCGTCGCCTCTGTCTGATACTTGGCCTTCCATTCGTCGAACGGCATGCCATAGATGATCTCCCGGGCTGTCATCCTGTCCATTTCCAAGCCCTTGTCATCGGCTGCACCCTTGTACCAGTTGCTCAAGCAGTTCCTGCAGAAACCGGCAAGGTTCATCAGGTCGATATTCTGCACATCCGTACGATCACGCAGGTGGCTGATCAGACGGCGAAAGGCGGCGGCTTCCAATTCAGTGCGAGCAGCGGAGTCCATGGCGGCATATCTCCTCTATTGGCGTTGTCTAGGAGATGTGGGTCATTCAGTCGACAAATTCCAGCAAGCAAATCAGCTTCCGAACACCAGCTGGACCCATCCCACGAGCCTTGCACGACACCTATTCGCAACACGGACTGTTGCCTTGATCCTTAAATCCAGGGTTCGTTTGATACCTGTACGCAATGCAGAGCACAGGAAATAACCGGACGCGGCCCTGTCCACTCCTTGCTCCCCCCACTCCTTTTTCGCGATCAAGTCGATAATCCTCTGCCGTACCCCAGATCGAATCATGGTCCGCTGGCACCGTCATTTTTCTTCTGGGATGCAGCCGTCACTGCTGCCAGTTCGGTGAAGAGATATTGCTCGGCGTTCACAACCGACGGCTCGACGGGTGGAACATCTGCACAGCCAAGCGCCTTGACTTGCAGAGCATACCGAGAAAACCGGTTTGATCGGTCTGGCAACCGAAAACAACACCCGGCAGATACCGACTAATTCCAGACCGAAGCCATCTGGGTATGAAACAGGATATACTGCCCCTTGCACTCGCCGATCTCACAAATGCCGGGTGTGGCGCGCGATACCTCTATCCAACGCGCAGACCGTCCCACTTGCCGGTGGCGCGGACGGCTTGGCGCAGCAGCGCCTACCGAAACGCGAACACCGGGCTGCTCCAAGCCTGGAAGCCGTCTTCCGTATAAACACTGATCCACAACGGGTTATCACCGATCTCGGACAGCGGAATTGTAACGCTTTCCTGTATCTCTCGAACGCTCAGAATGTCCGGCAAGCGCAAAACCCTGATCCGCCGCTCCAGACCGCCAGCATCAAGGATCAAATCTTCTGTACACACATCGGCCATGGCTGCTTCAAGGGTTCCACGATTTGTCTCTACCTGGAAGGTGGCGGCCTCGCAGTCCAGCCAGACGTCGAACCCTCCATAGTTACCCGTCGTGATCGCTTCGAAGGCCACACTGTTTTTGCCTTCGACGGCCAGTTTTCGCTCATGATTCCAGATGTTGATCTTTTCCATCCGGGTGATGGCGGCGCCCTTGAACCGCGCTACGCCCTCCCAGCTTGTATCACGGCCGCGGCCGCGATATTCCGCGCCGCTCCACAGAATGCGGAGGCGATTTCCAAGGTCGATTTCGGAATAGGGCCGCAGCGTTTTGACAACGCTCTTGCCGTTACGAACCTCAACTCGTTCGATCGGCGTTTGGGTAATCAGGTGAAGCTTGAGAGTCGCTTCGGTATCCGGTGTCTGGACGATGTCACCCATCATCACCTGATTGACCAGACGTGTTGCGGTATCCGGATAGATATTGGGATCCTGATCAAACAGTGTGCCGCCGCCTGCGAAGGCGACCTGCACAGTCATGTGCATGCGCGTGCCCGTTGTACCGAAATGATGACGCCGCCGGATACTGTCCACAATCCCCTCGCGGGTCAGATCCTTGGCCAGAAAGCAGGTCAGCCCGCCGTAGGCGCCAAACATGGACGCTCCGGGATAGCTGGCGCCCGGACGCCCCTTGTGTCCGTCGCTGTTGCAGACCACGCCACACCGATGGCCAAGCGCGAATCCGTCAGTCAACAGCCACTCGAATGTTCCCCAGGCCGAGTGAATCTCCATGGCCTTCTCAATCTTCGGATCATGGGCGTATGCCAGATCGGCATAGCGACCGCCGACATGAGCGTAGACGAAACAATCTTCGCCCTGCAGGGCTTCAAACAGAACTTTTGCATTGGGGGCATCGGTATCGAGGTCCGACCGATCCGTTAGAAGCGCGTGAGAGGATCGCCGGATCTGCCGGCCTTCGTGCAGAAAATAGACATTTCGATCGCCGCCGACCGCGGTATTCCCGGACCATTCGTATCCCGGAAAGGTCACGAAGACGCCCGGCTCGTGATGACGGGCGGTGAGGTCGTTTATCACTGCCCAGAAGGCGTTGTTGACCTGAAAATCGTTGGCTTGATGGCTCGCGACGTCGAGGACGGACTTGTTGCGGGCGAAGTCGAAATATTGCTCGGCCGTCGTGACGCCGATGCTCTCTCCGCTCTGCCCGTGCAGATCACCCCAATAACCGCCGTATGGACCGCGCTGCACGACCATTGGATGGCTTTCCGCCACGACGTCCCTGTTCTCGTCAAGGACCGCAATGCGAAGTGTCCCCGGCGTATCGACACTCAGGCCTTCAAAAACAATGGAACGATCACCCTTTTCATAATGATAGCACTTGGGCAACCCGTTCACGGGCAGGGTCGTTTCGAAAGTGAAGTCACCCTGTGCCGAGGGCGTCGGGTTTCCCCATTTATCTTCGGCCTTGAGACCGAAACGAAAGAATTCGCCTGGCCTGCGCAAGCTGGAAAGAACGGCGCGCCACACGGCCGGGGGGCCAGGAACGATGGCGATACTGGGCGTTTCTGCGATCGGGGTGAACTGGCCCGTGGCGCAGCAATCCGAGAGTACCTTGAATTCGAAGCTCCCTTCCACAAAGGTCTGCATCTTCATGCCGGGAGAGCCGCAGCTGGTGTCGCCAAAGACCAGGCTAATGGTATCACCTTCCTTCAGAAACCCCTGTGACACGCGCGCAGTCAGGGCCTTCCAGCGGGGGCGCGAGGCAAGGCCGAAGCCGGTATAATCCAAGATAATTCGAGCATTCCCAGTCGTGGCGGCAGAGACGTAGCCAGGAGCTTTCGGATCGTCCACCTGCAAGCGGCCAAAATCGCTCATGGCGCGGAAGACGATCCGAATGGCACCGGTATCATCCAGGCCGTAGCGCCCGACAGTGTAGGTGAGCGTGAAAGTCTGCGCGGAGCGAACCTCGACGGGATCGGATGGCGACAGCTTGGCATGTCCGAGCAGAACCGGATCGGCGCCCGGTTGCACGGCGGGCCAAGCTTCACCTACAAGTTCGGGTTTTACACGACTATCTAGAGAGTTAGTCAGGATCACGTCGATTATCGAAGTCTTGCCATATCACACAGGCTTCGCGCGATCCTATCACGAGTGCCTGCGCGGAACCGACCAAATTATCGCGAGGGCGACTACAGCCGCGCCGGCGGCCAGAAGCAGGGCAAGAGTATAGGATCCGGTCCAATCGTAGAGTGCCCCAGCGACAAGTGGAGCGCTGAGGCCTGCAGCACCCCAAGCGGTCAGCATCTTTCCGTAGATTCGACCCAGATGGGTCGGTCCATAGTAGTATAACGTGGCTGTCGGATAACCACTCGCCATGCTGCCGTAGGCGAAGCCCATGATCGTTAAAACCACATAAACCAGCGGCGCCGATTCGAAGATGACGAGCAAGACAAGTGCGCCGGCGGCAAGAACTTTTGCGCCCAGCAGGACAGACCGCGGATGCCAATAGTCGGAGACAGCCCCAGCATACAGCCGACCTGCGCCATTGGCCGCTGTGATCAATCCGGTTCCCAGAGCAGCCGCCGGGGCAACCAGATCATACGCACTAACGATCGCCGCCGCATGGCCCAATGCCATGAGGCCTGCCGACGCCCCGCAGAAAAAACCGAACCAGAGACGCCAGAAAGGTCCGTCAAGGCACTCATCGGCATGGCGATCGGCTCTCGGAATTGTTGCCGGCAGCAACAACGCTGCACCGACCAAACCGAGTCCGGCAAAGGCGAGAGCGGTTGCCAGGAACGTCTCCCAGATGTTCCAAGCCTCCAGACCTGCACGAAAGAAAGGCGCGAAGACTACCGCGCCCATTGCATAGGCGCATACCGCAATTCCGGTAGCGAGCCCGCGTCGGGCTGGCAAGGCGCCGACCGCGGATTGCAAGGCAGTGCTGTAGCCGATCCCGCTCGCGATGCCATAGAGAACGCCATAACCCAGTATGACCGTCCACAGCGATTCACCCCAACCGGCAAGCAGCAGGCCCAGAACAGAGAGTCCCGTTGCGCTCAGCGCCGGCCGCAGCGCTGTTCCGGGTCGAACCAGTAATGGCGTTCCCATCACCGCAACGGCGAAGCCCGTCGTCGAGACTGCAAAAATGCTGCTGACCGCCGTTCGACCGACTTCCAGCACGGTCTGCGCCGGCTCGATGAACAGGCTCCAGGCATAGAGAGCACCCGCGACCAGGTTGACCAGAACCGCGCCAGCCAGGATCCGGACAGAACGGCTCAAGCTGATCGTGCCTGCATCTGTCGCCATGGCCCTTTCCGCATCTGCGTATCATGTCTCTAGACGAAATTTACCGCGCTGTGTACATTCGAGACAGGCCTCGCGACACTGGATAAAGAGCAACGGAATGGCGGCAATAGAAAACGTTTATATCCCCTATGCCGGGTATTGGAGCACGCCGTTTTGCAAGTGGCAGAGCAGCTTCGCCGATCTTCACGCGGTGAAGTTCGCCGCCTATGTCGCCGAGGACGCGCTGGCGGAACGGGATATTGATGCCAGCACGTTCGATCATGCCGTCATGGGCATGACCACGCCTCAGAAATCCAGCTTTTATGGCCTGCCGTGGCTGATGAAGATGATTGGTAATGACGAGGTGCCGGGCACACAAGTGGCCCAGGCCTGCGCAACCGGCGCCCGGGTTCTTCAGACCGCGGCGTTCGAGATCGAGCGCGAGATCGGTTCTGTATCCTTGTGCATGGCGATGGACCGGACGTCTAACAGCCCGGTCATCAGCTATCCCAGCGGGTCCAATTTTGGCGGCGCGCCAGACTTGGAAAACTGGTTTCTGGATAGCATTTCCGGCGATCCGCTCGGAGGGCCAGCCATGGTCGGCACCGCAGAAAACTGCGCGCGTGACTGGCAGATATCAACGGAAGAGCAACACGATGTCGCCGCGCGCCGCTGGGAGCAATATGAGATGGCGCTGGACGACGATCGCGCCTTCCAGAAAGGCTACATGAAACTGCCGTTCGAGGTGCCGGATGCCAAGTTCCGCAAGACAGTAGGCAGCATCGACGGAGACGAAGGTGTTCGCCCGTCTACCAAAGAAGGTCTGGCCAAACTGAAGCCGGTTTCGGAAGACGGCACCGTCACCTTCGGTGGCCAAACCCATCCAGCCGATGGCAACACGGCGATGATCATGGCAACGAGGGAGCGAGCAGCCGAGTTGTCCCGCGACCCCTCAATCGAAATTGCCGTTCGTGGTTTTGGCGTGGCGCGGACCAAGCCGCATTACATGCCACACGCTCCGGTGCCCGCAGCCCGCAAAGCATTGGACATGGCAGGTCTGACCCTCGACGACATCGACGCCGTGAAGACCCACAATCCCTTCGCCGTCAACGACATCGTCTTCGCACGGGAAACCAGCTACGACGTCAACAAGATGAACAATTACGGCTGTTCACTGATCTTTGGTCATCCGAATGGCCCAACAGGCATGCGCCTCATCATTGAGCTGATCGAAGAACTGGTGCAGCGTGGCGGCGGCAAGGGTTTGTTCACCGGTTGCGCAGCAGGCGACAGTGCGCTGGCTGTGGTCGTGGAAGTTACCAGCACGTCATGAATGGACAGGCTGACGCTGGTGTAGCAATCCCGGACGCCGATCCGTCCTCTGGCTGGACCAAAAGCTGGCCGCACACCCCGTTGAAATTGCCAGAGCGGGCACTGGAGATCGATCGGCGCGATAACGGCGAGGTGATCTTGCGCAACCCCACGCCGCTGGACGCCTATCCGAATCAGTTGTCCGACCACCTGCGGCGCCAGGCAGCGCGCATTCCGGACCAGACTTTCCTGGCGCAGAGGAACGACAATGGTGACTGGGTTCATCTGACCTACGCGCAAACGCGCGACCAAGCGGACCGGGTTTCCCAATGGCTCCTTGACAACGGCCATACCCCCGACAATCCCGTTGCCATCCTCAGCGACAACAGCCTGAATTTCGGCATTCTGCAACTGGCTTCAATGCAGGTTGGCATTCCAGCCATGCCAGTGTCACCGGCCTACTCGCTGATGTCCAAGGATTTCGCAAAGATTCATTACGTTTGCGGCAGCTTCACACCGAGTCTGATCTACGTCGAAGACGCAGCGATGTTCAAACCGACGCTGGATGCCGTCAAACCGCGGGCGACGATCGTTGCTACGAAGAATGCCGACGCCATTCCCGGCGTTATCGCCTTCGATGATCTGCTGAAGACGGAGACGAGCGAGGCGCTCGAGCGTGCCTATGCGACAGTTACCCCGGATAGTGTCGGAAAAATCCTGCTGACATCCGGTAGCACCGGCATGCCCAAGGGCGTAGTGAATACTCAGCGTCTGATGTGCTCGTCTCAGGCCCAGATCGGTCAAGCATTGCCCTTCATGCACGAAGTACCGCCTGTGCTGTGCGACTGGTTGCCTTGGAACCATACCTTTGCGGCAAATTTCAATTTCAACACGGTGCTGACCTACGGCGGTACCTACTGGCTGGACGAAGGAAAGCCCATTCCCGGGCGGTTCGAAGCTACCTTACGCAATCTGCGTGACGTCAAGATCAACCAATATGTGAATGTAGCGCGGGCTTACGAAATGCTGATTCCAGCCTTGGAGGCTGACCCTAGTCTCGCAGAGCATGTACTCGGCGACGTCCTGTATCTGTTTTATGCTGGCGCAGGTCTGCCCCAGGTCTTGTGGGATCGCCTCGAAGCGCTTTCGATCAAAGTGCGTAGCGCGAGGATACCCATTATGACCTCTCTCGGATCAACGGAAACAGGCCCCCCCGCTGTCAAGGGCTATTGGCCATCGGACACCACCGGCACCATCGGACTGCCAATGCCGGGGCTGGAAGCCAAGCTGGCCTCAGCCGGCGGCAAGACGGAGATCCGGTTTCGCGGCCCGAACATTGCGCCGGGCTACTATCGGAACCCGGAGAAAACAGCCGAAGCTTATGACGAGGAAGGCTTCTACAAGATTGGCGACGCCGTTAAGTGGGCGAACGCGTCAGACCCCTTACAGGGTCTGATGTTCGATGGTCGAGTAGCCGAGAATTTCAAACTTCTGACTGGCACCTGGGTTGCTACCGGCATACTGCGGCTGGATGTGCTCTCGCACATCAGCCCACTTGTTTCCGACGCCGCCGTAACAGGGGAGAATCGAAACGAAGTCGGCCTGCTGGGGTTTGCCAACATAGAGGCATGCAAACAGGTTATCGGTGCGGGCAGCGAGCAGATGTCACCGGAAGATGTCGTTACCCATCCAGCGGTTCACAATGCACTGCGCAAGAGGCTTGCTGACTACAACAACGACCACCCGGCCTCCAGCCAGAGCGTGCGGCGGGTATTGTTGATGACCGAGCCACCCAGCATTGATGCTGGCGAGACCACCGACAAGGGTTACCTGAATCAGCGCGCCATCCTGACCGCGCGCGCAGAACAGGTACAACGGCTGTATGACGGCAGTGGCGCAGATATCGTGACGACGTAGGTCCAAAAGGATCAAGCTGACATCGCGCTGGCGCGCTTCATGGACGCGATAGCCGAAGACTAAGAAACTTCAGGCTCATAACCTGAAGGTCACAGGTTCGAATCCTACCCCCGCAACCACTCCAGGGCATTGACATAAATTGCTTTTCTGGCATTTCATCCGCACCCGGAAAGCAATAAGCCTTCATTTTGGCAAACCATCGGTAAACATTCGGAATCAACATCCTGTCGCCTCAGGACATCAGCCCTTCAAGAGTGGGTAATCGTAATTTCGGCTCTCGGGGAATGATGAGACGTTTATCCGCTTGTTGGAACGCTCACCCCAACCTTCGCCCCAACCTTCGCCTTGACGTAGTGATGGCGGTAGCAGTCGGGCGGGATCTACAGCGCCAGACGCTTGTAGCGCACCGAGTTTTCGTTGCCGACGGTGCGCTCCTCGTGGATACAGAGTATCTCGACGAGTGCGCTGGCACCGTGCCAACCCTCCTCCGTCGGTATACATATTGCCGTCCGTCGGGCGACGCAGTATCAACCCGGCATGGACAACGCGGCAGGGGTTCGTTCATGCTGTCTCCATTCCGATCCGGTCGGCCAGTACGCGATGATTGACGATGAGGCACTGAGAGCGAAGCTTGCCAAGGTGGAGGCGTTGTTTCGCCGCGCCGGCAGTCCGGGGGAGCGCGCTGCCGCGGAGGCCGCGATGGGCCGCCTGCAAGATCGCCTGGGCGGTTCCGGCAGGCGGCGCGCCGAGCCCGAGGTTGTTCGAGGCCGGGGACTGAGCGCCCCTGTCAACGCTTAACCTCCATCCTCGCGGATGACGGCCCATGGCTCGGGGTGATGGCCGATCTTCTTCCTCCTGCCGGACTTTCATTGGCTGAACTGTCACCAGTTGGCGTGGCGCGCATAATCGACGAATTCCCTATCGGCAGGGCTGGCGAACCTTCTCGTCATCCGCCGGCGTTGCTGCATCCACTGCCGCGCCGCCGTCCCGCCGCCATCTCCATCCCCGTGCTCTTCTCCATGGAGGGGGGAGGCCTGGCCGTGATCGGGGCGGCGGTCCGGGTGTCCGGGGGAGGGCGTCCGACCGCCGTTCATCCTCACCAACAGAATGGAGACGGCATCATGACGGCAGCGATGGCGATGCCCGGCAACACAGCGGCGACGTTTCTGGTCCACCTCTTCGGAAGCGGCCTAGCTGACGATAAATATGTGATCGAGCGTTTTAAGGCTCACGCCGATGGCGATATGGGCCACTGCACGGCGCGTGAAGCCGAGGACTTCTTCGCGAAGATGGGTGGCATGGTGGCATGACGCCGTCGGTGAGCACGCTCCAACGACTGACCGTGAGCATGCATG
>JAPOST010000005.1 GCA_026709535.1 Rhodospirillaceae bacterium | reverse complement strand
TCTAGGACCGTACCTCCATGGACCGCATCCTCTGCGCCGTCTTGATCGACTAGAACAAGTCACGGGAATCAGTGCCCAGTCTCCCTGACACATGACTCTTGACGTTACCCTCCTTGGCCTGACCGGTGTTATTCCAAATGATTCCCAATATGGTCCCAAAACCACTGAAGCGGTGAACGCCGGATAGCCGGTTTTTCGAACTGATCAGACTGACGGGATCCGGCTTTCCTCCACGGCATGACAGGCAACTGCCGTTTTGTTGATGGACAGCAATTTCGGCCGCTCGGTTCGGCACCGGTCATTGACATGCGGGCAGCGTGGATGAAAGGCGCACCCTGAGGGCGGATTGATCGGGCTCGGGACCTCGCCAGCAACCGGTTCGCGGTCCCGATTGGCCATGGTGAGGTCGGGAATCGTCTCCAGCAGCAGCTGCGTATAGGGATGGCGCGGGGTAGAGAACAGGGTAGGGGCCTCGGTAACTTCGACAAAACGGCCGAGATACATGACGGCGACCCGGTCCGACATATGGTGGACTACAGCCAGATCGTGGCTAATGAACAGATAGGTCAGGCCCAGATCGTCTTGCAGGTCGCGCATCAGGTTCAGAATTTGCGCTTGCACCGACACGTCCAGTGCTGATGTCGGCTCGTCGCACAGGATCAGATCCGGCTTGCTCGCCAGCGCCCGGGCAATTGATATGCGTTGCCGCTGACCGCCGGAAAATTCGTGCGGATACTTCTCGCCATCGGCGCTACTCAACCCCACCTGTTCCAGAAGCTTGTCGACCTCTCGTTTGATGTCGCCCTTGTCTCTGGCGATGCCGAACGCCTTGACCGGCTCGGCAATGATGTCGTGAACCCGCCAGCGCGGGTTCAACGACGCCTGCGGGTCCTGAAAGATCATCGTCAGCCGACGCCGGATCGCTCGGGTCCGGTTTTTCGACGCGGTGACGTTGGCGCCGTCGATGGTAATGTCACCTCGCGTTGGTCGAAACAAGCCGGCGATCAGGCGAGCAACGGTGGATTTCCCGCACCCGGATTCCCCCACTACCGATAGGGTCAAGCCCTTGCCAATCTCGAAAGACACGCCGTCAACAGCCTTTAGCGTCGTGGGCTTCTTTCCCATGGCTCGTTCTGCCAGCGGCACAGGCAGACGGAAATGAACGGCCAGGTCGTCAACTTTGAGCAGCGGTGTGTCAGGCATCGACATCTTCCGCAGGATTGGCTTCTTCCCAGCGCGGAGAATATTGCCAGCAGGCCGCGCTAGTCGCTCTGCCGGGCATGACAGCAGGCCGCTCAGACCGGCACAGGTCGCGAACAAGAGGGCATCGGGGCGCAAAGGCGCAGCCCTTCGGAACTGCGCCGACACGGGGCATTGCGCCCCTGATCTGTGGCAGGCGCTTGATCCGCTCACCGATGACCGGGATTGAGCCCATCAGACCGCGCGAATACGGATGGGACGCGTTCCGCACCACTTCGGCTACGGGCCCTTCCTCGATCACTCGTCCGGCGTACATGACAGAAACGCGGTCGGCTGTTTCGGCAATCACTCCCATGTCGTGGGTGATCAGCATCACGGCCGTACCGTGTTCCCGGCAGAGACGCTTGAGCAACGCGATGATCTGGGCCTGGATGGAAACATCCAGTGCGGTGGTTGGCTCGTCGGCGATGATCAGGCGGGGGTTTGCGCACAGAGCAAGGGCGATTACAACACGCTGACGCATGCCGCCACTGAATTCATGAGGGTAGGCTCTCAGCCGAGAAGCCGCAGCCGGTATGCCCACCTCATCAAGCAGTTCGACGGCGCGCTTTTCTCCATCCTCGGCGCTCATGTCCAGATGTGTGCGAATGGTTTCGACCAGTTGGTAACCGATCGTGTAGAGCGGGTTCAGGCTGGTCAGCGGGTCCTGGAAAATGACGCCGATCTCGGCACCGCGAATTTTGCGGAGGTCATCTCCTGAAAGAGAGTCTATCCGCCTTCCGTCAAACCAGACATCGCCGCCATCAATACGCGCCGGTGGCTCCAGAAGGCCGATCACGGCTAGCCCGGTAATGGATTTACCCGCGCCGGATTCACCGACGACGCCCAGGACTTCGCCAGCTTTGACGTGGAGGTCGACACCGTTAAGGATTGGCAGATGCCCGCGTCGGGTCGGCAGGCCAACCTTCATACCTCGGACATCAAGAAGTGGCTTGTCTCTGGTGTCTGTCATCAGCGCAGCTTGGGATTCAATGCATCGCGCAGCCAGTCGCCCAGCAGGTTGACGGACAGGACGAGCAGGACTAGGGTGACCGCTGGGAATAGCGTGATCCACCACTGGCCGGAGAACAGGAATTCCTGCCCGACGCGGATCATGGTCCCCAGCGACGGCTGCGTCGGCGGAATGCCTACGCCTAGGAAGGACAACGTCGCTTCGGTAATGATGGCGAGTGCCAAGCCGATGGTCCCGAGCACCAATACGGGCCCCAGGGTGTTCGGCAGGACATGGCGCAGCATGATCCGCCAAGCCGGGATTCCGATGATGCGAGCGGCCGCAACATAGTCCTTCGACTTTTCGACCAGTGTGGTTGATCGCACGACGCGAGCGTATTGCGGCCACTCGGAAATGCCGATCGCAAAGATCAGCACGTAAATCGCGAACTCCGCATTCGTCTTGATATCGGTACCGGCGAAAATGGCGCGCGCCACGCCATCCACCATCAGGGCGACGAGAATGGAAGGCAGGGTGAGTTGCACGTCAGCAGCCCGCATCACAATGGCTTCGTACCAGCCGCCGAAATAGCCCGCTGTGACGCCAAGGCTGACGCCCAGCACAATGGAGAAAATTACCGCGCTGAAGCCCACGATGAGGGATATCCGACTCCCGTACAGCAAGGTGGAAAAGATATCCCGACCCTGATTGTCGGTGCCAAGGACATAAGCCCATTCGCCGCCATCCACCCACGCCGGGGGTTTTTCGGCGTCGCTCAAGCTCAGCGTTGATGGATCGAACGGAGTATGCGGCGCGATCCACCCGGCAAAGGTTGCGCCCAGGAAAAACAACAACGTGATCACCGTCGCTGCGACGACGACGGGGTTGCGGCGGAAACTGTAAGCCAGATCGCTGTCGGCGCCGCGATACAGCACACCGAGAAAACGGCCGCGGGACACAGACTCCAGGCGCGCGCTCATGCCGTGCTTTTTCCGCGCTGGGCTGATACGCGCAGGCGCGGGTCTACGGCAGCGTACATCAAGTCGACGATCAGATTGATGATGACGAAGACCAGCGCGGCCAAAAGCAGGTAGGCGCCCATGATGGGCACATCGGCAAATTCTACGCCCTGGATGAACAGCAGTCCCATGCCAGGCCACTGGAAGACCGTCTCGGTAATAATCGAGAACGCCACCAAAGTGCCGATCTGCAGTCCGGCGATGGTGATCACGGGTACCATCGTGTTCTTGAGCGCGTGGCCGAAGTTGACGGCCCGTCTTGACAGGCCTCGGGCGCGGGCGAATTTGATGAAGTCCGTGCGCAGAACTTCCAGCATTTCGGCGCGTACCAGACGCAGGATGATCGTCAGTTGAAACAGACCCAGTGTGATGGACGGCAGGATGATTGCCGTCCAGCCAGACAAGGTCAGCAGCCCGCTGTCCCAGCTGCCGACCTTGGTAGTCTCTCCACGCCCGAAAGAGGGGAGCCAATCTAGCGTGACAGAGAAGATGTAGATCAACAAGATACCTATAACGAATGTTGGAAGTGACACGCCGACCAGAGAAGCTGTGAGAATAAAGCGGCTGAGCCAGCTGTCTCGTCGAAGGCCGGTGTAGACCCCCATGCCGATCCCTGCCACCAGTGCAAAGAGGGCTGATATAAAGACCAATTCCAGCGTCGCCGGCATCCGCTCCAGGATCAGGTCCGAGACGCTGCGCTGAAACTGATAGGAAATGCCAAACTCGCCTTGCATCGCGTTGCCGATGAAGCGGATGAACTGCACGAACACAGAATCGTTGAGTCCCAGACGTTCGCGCAGTTCTTCGCGATCTTCCACCGTGGCTTCCTGACCGACCATGTTGTTGATCGGGTCGCCGACATAATTGAAAATCACGAACGACAGCAGCGCCACCACCAGCAGTACGCCGATGGACTGGATCAACCGATTGACAAGATAAGTGAACATGTCCGCCCGGGTTTTCGGCTGCAGTGTTTGCGATTGAGGCTGTTGCCGAAAAAGAGTGCCGGCTGCCGGTTTGCAGGATTGGCAAACCGGCAGCCGGCTATTTCGAATGTCAGGCCCTCGTCACTTGCTGATCTTTGCCCAACGGAAGTGCGCAGAATCGTCTGCCCGGATCGGCAGGGTCAACTTCCTAGACATTCCCCAAGCGATCACCTGATGATGCAATGGGATGTAAACGATAGCGTCCTTCACGATTTTCCACGCCTCGGCGATCAAGGCGTCGCGTTTCTTCAGGTCCACGGTCACCGGCATGGCGGCGGTTAGTTCGTCCACACGGGGGTTGTTGAAGCCGGTGGCGTTCCACGAGCCCTTGGAACGATACAGATATGTGAAGACGTAGTGACTATCCAGCGTCGGCACGCCCCAACCTAGCAAGTAGAAATCGGTGACGCGCTTCTGGATCTTGGGGAAGTGCTTGGACTTCGGGAGAGCATCCAGGTTCACCTTGATACCGATTTTCCCCAGCATGCCAACAACAGCAATGCAGATTTTCTCATCATTGTTGTAGCGATTGTTCGGGCAGTCCAAACGCACGGAGAAGCCGGACGGATAACCGGCGGCTTTCAGCAGTTCCTTGGCCTTCTTCGGATCGTGGGCCAGACGCTTGTTCAAGTTGTCGTTATAGCCGTTGACGCCCGGCGAAGTGATGATGCCGGCCGGCACGGACAAACCGCGCATCACAACCTTCTGGATGGCGGCGATATCGATGGCGCGGTACATGGCTTCGCGGACACGGCGGTCAGCGAAGGGATTCTTGCCCTTGACGTCGGACGTGCGCAGTTCCTTCGCGCCAGTGTCCAGGCCCAAGAAGATGGTCCGAATCTGTGGGGTGTCCAGGACCTTCAGTTTGGCGCTGCGCCTGATGCGCCCAAGATCCTGGAACGGAGGATCAAGCAGGAAGTCCACCTGACCCGACAGCAGCGCGGCGACGCGTGTGGCCGCGTTCTTGATCGGCGTGTAATGCACCTCGTCAACATTGCCGCCAGCCTGTTTCCAGCCCCACCAGTTTTTGTTGCGAACCAGAATGGTGCGGACGCCCGGCTCGCGCAACTTCAACATGAACGGGCCGGTCCCGTTGGCATGACGCGCAGCATAGTTTTCTTCGCCGGCCTTGAAGTCCTGCGGCACCTCAACCTTGTGCTTCTTGGCCCAAGCCGCTGACATGATGCCCACCTGCGGCATCTGATTGGGCAAAATCGGGTTCGGACCCTTGGTGATCAAGTGAATGGTATGGCTGTCAATCTTCTTCACCTCGGTCACGCTGGCGAGATAGCCCTTGAAGTCGGACGTTTTCATCTGGGCGCGATTGAAACTGAACAAGACATCGTCTGCCGTGAAGGGCGCCCCGTCATGGAATTTCACACCCTTACGCAACTTAAATTCCCAAACAGTCGGTTTGCCTTTCAGCGTGCGCCAGCTGGTTGCTAGTGCAGGGATCAGCTTCATGTTGGCATCGCGGAAGACCAGTCCCTCGTAAATCTGCAGGTTGGCTGTGTTGGTTGGGCCTTCGTTCTGCGAATGCGGGTCGGCCGTCAGCGCATCGCCCTGACTCGCCCACTTTAGGACGTTCTTCGCAGTCGCCGGCGTAGCCGAGACTGTTAGTGCAG
Organism: Rhodospirillaceae bacterium; assembly: GCA_026709535.1. Classification (GTDB taxonomy): domain Bacteria; phylum Pseudomonadota; class Alphaproteobacteria; order Bin65; family Bin65; genus Bin65. The sequence continues at coordinate 38,436 of JAPOST010000005.1, read as the reverse complement.
CGACAATGGCTGCAGCAGTTACCAAACGTTTCATTACAACCCCTCCCGGGTTCTCCAGTTCGAGATCTTCATTTCGCCAGTTGTTCAAGCCACTACAAAAGCAGCAATATTTCTGCTGGCTGAAAAGCCTCATAGTCAATATTCCAACGCGGGTCACGAGAGAATCGTTTTTGACGCCGTCGCTCATGTTAGACGGCCAGAAAAATCTCGGATCTCCCGCAATAGCAGATTGGGGACCTCCATGGCCGGGAAATGCCCTCCTCGTTCCATGTTGGTCCACTGTACAACGTTGTAGGCCTTCTCGACATACGCACGAGGAGGGAAGGGAATGATCTCGCGTGGAAAATTCGCTATGCCCACCGGTTGGTTGACGCGTCCGCCCAGCGGGAATGCCGAATCGCCGTCACGCAAATAGCCATGATACGTCCAAGACGCGGTGCCGAAAGCGTCATTGAAAATATACATTAGAAGGTTGGTCAGCAGCCTCTCACGCCCGATCACTCTGTCGAGGCTCTCCTGCTGACCGTCGATCCAGGTGCGGAACTTCTCCCCAATCCATGCCGCGATGCCTACGGGACTATCCTGCATGGCGTAGGACAGGGTCTCAGGCTTGGTTGCTTGGATATGAAAATAGCCGCCTTCCTTAGTCTGCCATCGCTCGCCTTTCCGGCGCCATGCCTGCTCCTCTTCTGTCTTTGGCGGAATGGGCTCAATGCCGCCGCCTTCGCGTTCTTGCGAAGGTCGAACGCCGAACATGTTGAGGTGGACAGCACGACAGATATCCGGGTTGTCATGCCCGATCCAACCACAAATCACGCTGCCCCAATCGCCGCCCTGGGCAATGTAGTCACGATAACCCAGAACATCGCTCATCAGCGCCGCGATATGACGGCCCATGGTGCGTGGCCCGATAGGACCGGACGGCTTGCCTGAAAAGGCATAGCCGGGAAGCGATGGCGCCACCACGTGAAAGGCTGGCGCATTCGGCGCGCCGTGTGCGGCGGGATCGCTCAAGGGTCCGAACACTTCAAGGAATTCGATAAAGGATCCTGGCCAGCCGTGGAGCAGCAACAGGGGCCGGGCATCGACTCGCGGCGAACGCATGTGGACGAAGTGCAGCATCAAGCCGGCTGCATCCGCCTTGTAGTGACAAAGGGCGTTGAGGCGCCGCTCCACGGCACGCCAGTCATATTCCTCGATCCAGTAGCGGCAGAAATCACGCAGCCAGTCCGGATCCGGTCCCAGCTTCCAGCCGCTGTCCACCTTGGCGTCAGGCCAGGGAAAGGTCCGGACTCGTTCCCAGACGTCATCAAGCTTCTCTTGAGGGATGTGGATCGTGAAAGGCGCCGACGCCATGTTGGTTTCACATATTCCTGCTGTATCGTGAGCTTTGGCGCATCCTATCCCGCGCCGCCCGGAAACGGTAAGCTTGAGTTTCGCGTTTCGGCCCGCAGGACGACCCGCAGGCAGTGCCTTGGAGGCTCGAATCCTTTATTTTTTCGCACTCGCGTTTTTGATGGCCGGTATGGTCAAGGGCCTGCTTGGCATGGGCCTACCCTTGGTCTCGATAACGTTGATGTCCATCCTGATCGAGCCGAAGGTCGCCATCCCGTTTGTTCTGGCCTCCGGGATTGTTCTGAACCTGGTCCAAGTCATACAGGTAGGCGGGGTTTTGGCAGTCACGAAAAGGTTCACGAGCTTGGCAATCGCGGCGGCCGTCGGAGTCTGGGTCGGGACGGAACTGCTTTTCGCCGTTGATCCACGTGTTATCGAGATATTGCTGGGCATCATCGTCTGCGGCTACGTGTTCATCAATATCATCCGCATTCCTCCAACACTTCCGAAGCTCTGGGAGAACAGGCTGTCGATTCCGGCGGGATTGGTTTTCGGCGTCCTTCAGGGCGCCACCGGATCGTTGGCTGCGCCGCTTGCAGCCTGGTGGCAGATGTTGGGTCTGAAGAAGGACGAATTTGTTCAGGCATCCGGCTATGTCCTGTTGATCGTGGTGATTCCTTGGTCGGCATCACTGATAGTGAAAGGGGCTGTCACCTGGCGGATTGCGTTCATATCGGCAGGGCTGATGATCCCGGCGGCTGTCGGCATGTATTTGGGCGGCCGAATTCGCGCTCGCGTGCCGGAAGAGCGGTATCGCAACCTCATCCTGGCGCTTCTGTTCTTCGCCGGGCTTGTTCTGCTCGGGAAGGGCGTGGCATCGTAGCCGGACTCTTTCATGAAAGGTCGAGTTTTGGGGCGCTCGCGTCGACCGGACTCAACCCGGGAAACCATCCGTCCCGGCCGCGCTCCTCTATCAGCGTCATCTTGGCCGGATCGATTATCACATGAAACTGGATGCGGCAGCGCTTCATTCGTGAAGTGCCCGAGTCAGTTTTGTCGTTTTGCAAGCGCGGCTGCTTCCCGTCCAGCAATCCGGCCCAGAGCAGTGGCGGCCAACAACCCGTTGCCGCTCAGGTAACCCCAGACATGCGCGCCCGAAATGCCGCGCGCCGCGCCGCCTCCAGCAAGCAGGTTCGGCAGAGCACCGCCGTCCGGTCGCAGGACCCTGGCACTTCCGTCAATCTCCAATCCTCCTTGCGTATGAAAAAGAGCGCCGGTTACCCGGATGGCGCAGTAGGGCGGCTCAAGCGGTGGAGCCTTGGTGAAGTCGCGACCAAACGGATCAGTTTCGGCGCCGATTGCACAGCGGGCAGCCTGATCCAGCGTAACGCTGAGCGGCCCTGCCGGCAGGCCGGTCGCGGCGACCAGATCGTCAAGCGTACTGGCCCACAGCACTGCGCCAGCATCAGCCGCAGCCCGGTAATCGTCAAAGTTCCGGCCCAGGCGATCCAAGCGCGTGTCGAAGATGTTCCACGCAATCCCGTCAGCCTGCGCCAGAACATGGACCGCCTGTTCGCTGTAACCGCCATGTTCGTCGGAAAACCGCTCTCCGTGACTATTAACCTGGATCGCACCCTCCATCATGAGCGCCCAGGTGATCAGCGCTCCATGCGGAATGGCGACGGAGCCATGGCCCTGATACGCGGTCATATCGCCAGTTGCAGCGCCTAGCGCCATCCCCCAACGGACCGCATCACCCTGGTTGCCTGTATGGCCGAAATAAAGTGCCTCTGCCATTTCCGGCAAGTGTTCCGCCACCATGGCAGCATTCCCGCCAAAGCCGCTGCAGGCCAGTATCAAGGCTCGACAACCCAGTTCTTCCAATTGTCCGTCCGGTCTCTGGAATCGGACACCCGCCACCGTTCCGTCTTGCGCAGCAATAATCTGATCGACGCGGGCGTCGGTGATGATGTCGATCACCGCGCGCGCTGCCGCCGTTGTCAACGCGCCAATCAATTCGGCGCCGGTTCGGCCAGGCGGTGCGTGCATGCGTCGAACGGTGTGGCCCGGGTACAGAAAACCATCCACCAGCCTCAATGGGATATCGTGCTTGTCGACCAACCAATCGACTGTTGGGCCCACTTCCCGACAGATGGCTCTGACAACAGTCGGATTGGCCCCATCATGATTCTTGGCCATGATGTCGGCGCTTAAGCGTTCGACGCTGTCGTCCACGCCAGCATCCGCCTGCAATCGGGTTTTACAGGCTGGAATCATACCGGACGATAGCGATGTCGATCCGGCCGGAACGCTGTCACGCTCCAGAACAATCACCGTCGCCCCATGCTCTTGCGCCGTCAGGGCGGCGATCAATCCACACGCGCCGGCACCGATCACCAGCACATCGGTTGTCACCTCAAACATGGGCGGCGAGTCGAGAAACGAGACAGGTGAGTCGTCGGGTTTCATGTGCTTGCAATATTTGGGAGATCTTCGTGTGACAGTTCGATGGAATTGCCGAGGTCGCGATGATGTGCCTACATCATCATCTGCTTCAATAACCTGACCTCACCACCATGACGGCAACCGTTTCCGGCCTTTATCGTTTTCCAGTCAAAAGCATGCTGGGCGAGCGCCTGGCCACGGTCTCGCTCTCGCCCGAAGCCATATTTCCCGGCGATCGGGAGTTTGCAATTGTCCACAAGACGTCGGCCTGGGATTCCACTGCGCCCGACTGGCGGCCCAAGACTGATTTCGTCAACCTCAGTCGGGTTGAAAAACTCGCTAACCTCCGGGCGCTCCTCGACGAGGACAAGCACCTGGAAATCTGTCGTGCGGGCAAGCGGGTCGTTGGTGGCGATCCTGCATCTTCGGCTGGCCGAGCAGTCATTGAGCAGTTTTTGTCAGCCTTCTTGGGTGACGTTGCCAACGGGCCTTTCCGTCTCGCCCAGGCGCGTGAAAACTCACTCACCGATGTGCCTGTGCCTTTCGTGTCCCTGATCAATGTCGAGAGTGCGCGGTACCTGGAGCGTGTGGTGCGACAGCCGGTCGATCCGGCGCGGTTCCGCGGCAATATCGTTTTTGAAGGTCTGCCTGCCTGGGGCGAGTTCGACTGGATTGGAGAAGAAATTGTCATTGGTACGGCGCGGCTTAAGGTCGAAGAGAGGATCGGCCGTTGTGCGGCCACCGGCGTCAATCCCCGCACCGCCCAGCGCGACCTGAATATCGTACGCACCTTGTCTGAGGCTCTGGGGCACACGGATATGGGGGTTTATGCCAGTGTCAAGGAGCCCGGAACCATTCGGCCTGGAGACACCATAGCAAAGGTGCGGGTCTAATCGTCAGCGTCGATGATGATGGTCCCTCCCGACCTACTCCGCTTCTGCGCTGTCACCGGCGGTCTTGCGCTGGGCACGCCGCGGTTTAGACACGTCCTTTTCGGCCTCGGTGTCGGTCGAGGCCGACTCTGTCATCTCCGGTGGGGCGGCGCCATTGGTCGTCTCACCGTCTGCGGCGCCATCACCGTTGCTGCCCAGCATCCGGTGCAAGCCTTTGTCTAATGGTTCATCGCCCGGCCGCGCTTCGCCGTGCTTGTTCGTATTACGCCGCCGCGGGTCCGAATCTTGGCGCCGTACCGTCTGTCGACGGTCACGGATCTTCGATTCGCTTTCCGCGCCGGCAGAGGCTTCGCCCGAGTTGGCGGCTTCTGCTGGCTGCTCTGTGCTGTCTTCCTGGCGGTCCCGGCTGTGGCGGTTGCGATTATCCCGCCGATCAACGCGATTGCGGTGCTCGCTGGTTTGCGCATCGCCATCCTCGCTGACGCCCGGTTGCCGCTCGTCATTCCGCTCCGTCGGCGGGTTGAGCGCGATCATGACCCGGTAATAGTGATCGGCATGCTGGTGATAATTTTCAGCCACTACTCGGTCCCCCGCCGACGTCGCATCGCGCGCCAGAGCCTGATATCTGTCGTGAAGCTGTGCGGCGGTGCCGCGCAAGCGTACGCTGGGGCCGTTGCTGTCAAATGACTGGTTGCGACCCGGCCGGCGATTCTGGTTGTTACGACCGCGACCGCGGCGCTGATTGTTGTTTTGTCTCATCTTGCCTTGGATAGGTCTGATTCCTTGATTGGGGTTGGACGACTCGATCGGCGGCGTATCGTGTGGCGCGTCATTTAATGGCCGGTAACACTCGGGAGCAGTAAAAAGCCGGATCGTCGACATCTTCCTGTTGGGCGCAGTAACGCGTCCATTCTGAACCTGTCACGATGCGGAAACTGTTTTGCTACCTTGCCGCGAAGCTCTATGGTCGCCTTATTGGCAAAGTCAGAGAGATGATAACAGAGTTGCCCAGACTGTGCCACCGCTTTTTTAAGCGGTTTCGGCAACAATGACGCGCTCGCGACCGGAAAGGTCTCTAACGATCTCCAGACAGACCAGATCATTGGCCGAAAACAGTTCCTTGACGGCGGCCGCCTGCCCATCACCAAACTCCGCCGCGACACGCCCGCCCGGTCTCAACCGCGTCGCAAGATGCGGAGTAATCTTACGGAAAACCTCAAGGCCATCGGCGCCGCCGTCCAGCGCATGTACCGGATCATGATTGCGTACTTCCGGCATCAGAGTGACAAGATCGACGGACGGGATGTAGGGCGGGTTGGTGACAATCCAGTCGAACGGACCGGTCTGATCAGCGAGGCCATCGCCAGCCAAGAAATCTACCCGGCCCGCCAACTTCAAGTTTCGAGCATTTCCCTGAGCGATTGCGATGGCGTCGGCGTCGATATCGGAGCCTTTTCCGGTTGCGTTCGGAAACTCTGTCAGGAGCGCCAGCAACAGACACCCGGTGCCGACGCCAAGGTCAAATACAGCCATCGGCGCCGCGCAGTTTTCGGTATGCCTGATGACCGCTTCCACCAACGTTTCGGAATCAGGCCGGGGATCCAGCACTGCCGGAGATAGTGAAAAAGGCAAGCTCCAGAACTCGCGCTTGCCGATCAGACGAGAAACCGGAACCCTGTCTTGCGCCCGCTTTCGCAGCAGAGTGACCAGCTGACCTTCGGCATCTGGCGCCAACGGCCTGGCCGGATTGGCGCGCACGGCATCAGGTGTCAACTGCGCTGCAAAAGCGACCAGCAACACGGCATCCAGCCGAGCAGACTCGATGCCGGCAGCCGTAAAGCGGCGTTCTGCTTCCCGTACTGCCTGTCCCGCACCGATCATGGTCGCCGTTTTCCTGTCCTGGGCGCTTGTCGCGGATCACGCGGCGGCGTCCTCCTTGCCGTTTTCATTCAAGGCTGCCAACCGTTCTGCCTCGTCTTGGGTGGTTAGCGCGTCGACAATCTCGTCCAGCGCCTCGCCGGCAAGAATCTGATTGATCTTGTGAAGTGTGAGGTTGATTCGGTGATCAGTCACTCGTCCTTGCGGGAAATTGTAGGTCCGGATCCGTTCTGACCGGTCGCCGCTACCGACCTGGCTTTTCCGAGCCGCTGCGCGGTCAGCGTCCAGCGCATTACGCTCCGCTTCGTAAAGGCGCGCCCGCAGGATTTTCAGGGCCTTGGCTTTGTTCTTGTGTTGAGATTTCTCGTCTTGGATCGCGACAACGATGCCGGTCGGGATATGGGTGATCCGTACCGCGCTGTCTGTCGTGTTAACGGACTGGCCACCTGGTCCGCTGGATCGATACACATCGACCCGCAGGTCGTTGTCGTGAATCGCGATATCGACGTCTTCAGCCTCCGGCAGTACAGCGACTGTCGCGGCCGACGTATGAATGCGTCCGCCAGCTTCCGTTTCCGGCACCCGCTGTACCCTGTGGACGCCGCTTTCATACTTCAAGCGCGCAAACACATTGTGACCGGTAATTGATGCCTGCACTTCCTTGATGCCACCGATGCCGGTGTCGCTCATGTGCAGTGATTCCAGCTTCCAGCCATGTTTTTCGGCATAGCGCTGGTACATCCTGTAAAGGTCACCAGCGAAAAGCGCGGCCTCGTCGCCGCCCGTGCCGGCGCGGATTTCCAGAATCGCGTTCTTGGCATCTGCTTCGTTCTTTGGTAGCAGCAACCGCTGAAGCTTGGACTCCAGATCGGGAATTTGCGCCTTCAAGTCCAGGAACTCGGCCTCGGCCATTTCCTTCATCTCGGTTTCGGTACTCGGATCGGCGATCAGTTCTCCCAGATCTGCCATTTCGTTTTGCGTGTCCTTCAGTTTGCGAATGCACGAAACGACCTGTTTCAAATCCGAATGCTCCTTTGCAAGCCGAGCGAATTCCTGCGGGTTTTCCGCTGCGCCAGCGGACATCAGCTTCTCGATTTCGAGATGGCGGTCCAAGACCGCTTCCAAGGTGACGTTGAAGTTCATCGGACAGGTTCTGGAGGCAGAGAAAAAGGGCGGACGGGTTCAATATCCCCATACTACCGAAACGGAGCAAGTGCATGGGTGAGCGACTCGAGCCTCGCTTCGCTCTGATCGCCACTATCCAGGTCCCGTATAGTCGCCTTCCCGGCAGCCAGTTCGTCATTGCCGACCAGCACTGCGGCCCGCGCCCGCGCGTGGTTTGCGCTTTTCATGCGTTTCTTGACGTTCCCGCTGAAGCCCAGATCAATTCGATATCCGGCGGCGCGCAACCGCTCCGCCAGCGGCAGCGCCGCCGTTTCGGCCGCGGCGCCAATCGGCACCAATGCGATTGGCCGCGGCGCCCGCCAGTCGCCCTTCGCCAGCATCGCCAGCCGCTCGATTCCGCCTGCCCATCCAACGCCGGGCGTGTCTGGCCCGCCCATCTGGGCAATCAAGCCATCGTAACGGCCGCCGGCGATCAAGGCTCCCTGGGCGCCCAGCGCCGTGGTCGTGAACTCGAACGCAGAGTGGCAATAATAGTCTAGCCCGCGCACCAGTCGTTCATTCAAGTCATAGGCAATCCCGATGGCGTCAAGACCGGATTTGACCGCGTCGAACCACGCCCTAGCCTCACCGGTCAAGGAGTTGCTGAATGCCGGCGCGTTGGCGACGATCTCCCGGTCGCGGACATTCTTCGAATCCAGAATGCGCAGCGGATTATTGTTTAGCCGGCGGCGACTATCCTCCGACAAGTCGGCCTCGAACCGGGACAGATAGGCGACTAGTTCGTCACGATACGCCGCTCGGCTTTCGGTATCGCCCAGCGTGTTCAACTCCAGCTTCGCATGGTCCTTGACTCCGAGGGCATCCAGCACGGCTGCACCGGCGGCGATCACTTCGACGTCGCCTAGCGGTTGCGCTACGCCAATCAGTTCGATACCGATCTGGTGGAACTGCCGCTGGCGCCCCTTTTGCGGCCGTTCATGGCGAAACATCGGACCGGCATAGAAGTATTTCAGCGGGAGGTTTTGTTGCAGGCCGTTGGAAATCACTGACCTGGCGACACCCGCCGTGTTTTCTGGCCGCAACGTGATGCTGTCGCCGCCTTTGGTCTCGAAGGTGTACATCTCCTTCGTCACGACATCCGACGTTTCGCCCAGTGTCCGGGCAAACACGTCGGTTGCCTCGAAAACCGGCGTGGCCATGAATTCGTAGCCGTAGCGTCCGACTGCCCCTTCCGCTGCATCGACAACATGGCGATGCCGCCGCATGGCGTCAGGCAGCAAGTCATGCGTCCCGCGAATCGGTTGGAGTTTGGACATGATAAAGGCGTCTCGAAAAGAGGTGACGGTCATTCTGCCGTCGGCACAGGCGCCTATGCCTTCTCGGCCTCCAGTTCGGCGGCCTTGCGCTCGACCAGTTCAACCAAGTTTTCGACCAGGTCGCCATCGCGCATCACGTGATGCTTCTCGCCGTTGATATAAATTTGGTGGCCGCTTGCGCCACCGGTCAAGCCAACGTCGGTTTCGCGCGCTTCGCCCGGGCCGTTGACCACGCAGCCGATCACGGAGAGAGACATCGGCGTGCTGATGTGGGCCAGGCGTTCTTCCAGCCGCGAGACCGTGGGAATGACCTCGAAATTCTGCCGCGCGCAGGACGGGCAGGAAATGACGTTGACGCCACGATGCCGAAGGCCCAAAGCCTTCAGCATCTCAAAGCCAACCTTGATTTCTTCGACCGGCTCGGCCGACAGAGATACACGGATCGTGTCGCCGATGCCGGCCCACAACAACGACCCCATGCCGATACTGCTCTTGACCGTGCCGCTCACGAGACTGCCAGCCTCGGTGATGCCCAAGTGCAGAGGGTAGTCGCAGGCTTCGGCCAGCAGTTGATAGGCTGCGACCGCCAAGAAAATGTCAGAGGCCTTGCAGCTGATCTTGAACTCGAAGAAGTCATTATCTTCAAGAATCCGGATATGTCGCTGGGCCGATTCCAGCATCGCGTCAGGGCAGGGCTCGCCATACTTCTCCAGAAGGTCGCGCTCCAGAGACCCGGCATTTACGCCGATTCGTATTGAGCAGCCATGATCCTTGGCCGCCTTGATTACTTCGCGAATACGCTTTTCGTTGCCGATATTGCCTGGATTGATGCGCAGGCATGCCGCGCCAGCTTCTGCCGCTTCAATAGCCCGTTTGTAGTGGAAGTGGATGTCCGCCACGATCGGTGTCCGGGCACCTTTGACGATATCCTTCAGGGCTGCTGTCGACGCCGTGTCGGGGCAAGACACGCGAACGATGTCGGCGCCGGCTTCTTCAAGGCCCTGGATCTGCGCCAGCGTGGCCGCCACGTCCGTTGTTGGCGTGTTGGTCATTGATTGCACCGCGATCGGCGCGTCGCCGCCGACCGGCACAGGACCTACATGAATCTGGCGGCTCTTGCGTCGGTAGATGTCGCGATAGGGGCGAACACTCATCGGTTTGGTATCATCATGACATGGCCTTGAGGGCAGTACTGCGCATTAGTCTATATTGGCAGGCTTGCTTGATCTTGGTTAACGTAAGCAGCTGGGCAGCAACAAGCAACCGGCCCTTGGATCGCGATGTACGCCCAATCGGCTGGCAGCTATCCTCCGCGGAGCAACCATTGCGGATGTAGAGACAGGTTATGTCGGGGGTGCATGCTCCGACCGGCAGTACCGACGGACCGGTCACCGATCAGGATTTCGATCTGGCTGGCTCGTCCGACATCAAGGACCAGTCCCGGATCCTTCGGCAGGATCAGGACTTCGCCCTTCTTCATCGTTCGCTCGGCGATTACCTGCCGGGTTTTCCGGTTCCGCACCCGCAGCCAAACGACGCCCAAAGCCTTTAACTTTACAGTTGCTGCTGAAGGTTTGGCTGCTTTCTGGATTTTCTGATCTGGGCCTACACTGATGTCTATGGGAATTTTACCAATATCCAGCGCAGGCATTACAGAAGCGTCTTCGCCTTGATCAGAATCTTGCTGGTCGCCTGTTCGGCCAGCCGAGACACTGGCGTCATTGCCAATATCCGTTGGCCGCGCCTTATCATGATTGATCGGGGTAAACTTGGGAGCTTCCCGCGCTGCGCCGGCTGAGGCTGAGGCAACGGAAAATGTGCCTTGGCGTATCGCGGCGTCGGCAGGAACAGCCGGTTTTCGCGCATCTACGGTTTGATAGTACCAGCCTGCATATACTGCCGTGGCCAAGAACAGCGATAGAAAAAAAATCGCGCAGCCAGCATAGTAGTTTTCCTCGACTGGCTTGATCCGGGTGAACTTGGGCTTGACCTCAAGCCTTTTAATTTCATCCTTGAATCGGCGGACAATGTTGCTTCCATCCAGACCAACATAATCTGCATAGTTACGCGCTAAACCCACCGTGTAGGGCGGCCCGGGAAGCGCAGCGTGGTCGCTGTCTTCGAGCGCCCTAAGGTAATGCTCCCGAATCTTTAGATCCTGTGCTGCCTTGACAAGGTCAATACCGTTGCGCTGACGGGCCATGCGCAGTTCACCACCCACGTTAAGGCTGCTCTGCTCCTCGACTTGGGTGGTCTTGACGCCTTTCACGTCCGATGGATGAAGCAGTTCCTTGCTCACAGCGGTCTCTTTATGAATCGGTCGCGATGCAGACCGTCACAACTTCTTGTAACACTGGGCATTGCTGCCGATTTCGTTATGCTTTGATTGGTGTCGCCCAAGACCGACTCCCAAGAGCGTGGCTTCCCCTCGGATACGAGAACGGTCTCTGATCGAGTTTTCGTCTTTCACACGACGACTCAGAACATATTTGTTGTTAATGAATTCCATGGGATGTCCTTCAGATCATGGGATGTCCTTCAGATAAGGTACTCAATATACGGGAAAGCCACAATAAAAGTTCGCCCGAATGCAAAATGTCGGGAATTACGCAGGTCCCGATGAGTCCGAACAGGGGGATAGCCCAAGCAACCCTTGTCCAACTCCTGTGTTGATGGTCAATTCAACATGTCACCCGCATCGCTCTCCCTTGGCTGCCCGCAGCAGGGGCGGCGTCTGCGGGCGTGATGAGCCGTTTGATTTTCGTCCGCGCTTGGAAGCCGGATCGTTGGACTGAGCGTAAGGCTTTCGCTGCTGTTCTTTCTACGTGCCCGGAGTTGTCATCAATCACGGCAAACCCCGGTAGGGGATCTGACGTTCCCTGACCCCATCACCATTATGCGTGACATCCAAAATATTAAACTCGATCAATGGTAAAGCGCTGTCATATCTGACAAACCAGAACTCGATATCTATATCCTGACTATCAGGAACGGGAGCGTCCCATGTCAGTTCTTTCCGCCCCATATAGGCACGATGAACCAGCGGCTTTCTCTCATATCGAGGCAATGTTGTGATCCGCTGTGCCTGCATCGCGGCATGGTGGACCAAGCCTATGTGTTGAACAGTGTTCGTTCCAATCCGCCCAAGAAGCATCCGTAAGGCAGGGCTCGCCATGGCCTCAAGAAGTGTGAGGGCCTGTTCCTAAAGTCGCGGGTGGCCTCGCGTTATGGAGCCGCGGCAATATCGCCAGCCGGCGGATTGCGGACATCCCTGGCGTGGGCGTGCTGACTGCTACCGCTGTTGCCGTCGCCAGTCACAAACCCGCCGCAACCCAGTGACCCCGACAGGCTGGAAATGAAAGATGATCCGAGAGACAATCCGTCACCGCCGTGCTCTCGTGTCAGATTCCATTTAATCAACTGAATTATCACATAAAACAGGACGCGGCGGGGCCTTGTTCATGAAATATCCGGGTGAGGCTGCGATGAATACGAAGATCGCTTAACGAGATACTGAAACGGATCTTGCCGGAGAGTCCGAAGCTGGCAACAATCGCCCAGGCTAACGCACTTTCTAACGAATGGTATGGCAATTCGGTTAGTGTGATTCGATAACCACGCCATGATCCCGCGCGTGTTGGCTCAATCGGGATCGCAAGGAATGGTCCATGCAGCCGACAAGCGTGGCGACGAAGTCCTCCAGCGCAGCGACGTCCAGGCTTTTTACCATTGCCTTGATCGGGCCGACCGACGCGGCTGACATGGACAGCCGCCGAATGCCAAGACCGATCAGAGTCATGGCTTCCAATGGTGATCCTGCTATCTCCCCGCACACGGTCAGCGGTACCCCCCTAGCGCCGCGCGCCGCCGCGCAATGTGCTACGATTTGCCGAATCATCGCCATAAAGGCTGGCGACAGAGGATCATATCGGCTGGACAACCGCGGATTGCTGCGATCGCTTGCAAAAAGGAACTGCAGCAAGTCGTTACTGCCGATGGAGATGAAATCTGCCCGCTCAACCAGTTCTGGCAGTTGCCAGATCAGCGCCGGGACCTCGACCATCACGCCGACATCAATGCGGCGAGGCAACAGGTTGCCTTTACGTTCGGCACGGTCGAGTTCCTTGTCGACCAGTTGCCGTGCCGCGTCGAATTCAGCCGCGTCCGACACCATTGGAAACATGATGTGGAGGTCCTTATCGGCGGCGGAAGCAATCATGGCTCTCAGTTGTTGACGCAGGATAGCCGGGCGGTCCAGGCCAATCCGGAGAGCGCGCCAGCCCATGGCCGGATTTTCGTCCTTCAGATCGCGCAGATAAGGCAACACCTTGTCGCCTCCTATGTCCAGGGTTCGGAAAACGACCGGCGCGCCCTTGGTCGCCGCCAGGATCCGCGTATAGAAATCAACCTGCTCCCAAACGCTGGGGAATTGCTGCCGCACCATGAATGGGATTTCTGTCCGATAAAGGCCGACACCATCTACTCCATGGGCAGCGAAATCATTCAACTCCACCAAAAGGCCTGCGTTCTGGTTCAAGGATATTCGTATGCCGTCGACGCTGATCGGCTCCATGTTGTGCAGCGCCGCATAGCGAGCCAGCCGTTCTGCACGATCACGAATGCTGTTCTCGAACAGCATTCGCACGTTTTCCGATGGGCGCAGAAACACTTGGCCGTTGTCGCTATCGACAATCACCGGATCACCAGCTTCCACCCGGCTTAGGCAGCCGGCTACTCGACCGACGACCGGAATGTCCATGGCCCGGGCGATGATGGCGACATGGGCGGTTGGCGAGCCCTCTTCTAGGACGATGCCGTTCAGGTTGGCTTGATCGTAGTCCAAAAGTTCTGCCGGGCCCATGTTGCGGGCAAACACGACAATGCGATCCGCGGTTCCCGGTTCCGACGGCGCTTGTACTTGTCGGGATGTGGACAGGTGCTGCAACAGACGATTGCCCAGATCGTCGAAATCTGCGATGCGCTCACGCAGATACGGGTCTGTGATGGCCGCCATGCGGACTTTCGTGGATTCCTGGATCTTGGCAACGGCGGCTTCTGCAGTCAGGCCTTCTTCGATCGCTTCGCGGATCCGTCCCAACCAGCCGTGGTCTTCCGCTATCAGACGATAAGTCTCAAGGATTTCCCGGCCTTCCGACCCGCTTTCCAGTCGGTCGTCCGACAGCATGACATCCAGTGCGTCATACATCGAGGCCAACGCTACCTTCAGGCGTTCCTGCTCTGCCGCCGGGTTTTCGGCCACGACATCCACGATTCGCGGCTGTTCCCGGTGGATCATAGCCTCGCCGATGGCGATTCCGGCGTGCAGTTTCAATCCGGTCAGACGTAGCGGTAAAAGGGCGTTGCCGTCGGCTTCACGAAGCTCGTCTTTGCTGATCAGTTGCCCGGAATTGACCATCTCGGCTACAACCATCGCAACCGTCTGAAGTGTCTCGACCTCTTCGTCCGTGTAGTGTCGGCGGGTCCGGTTCTGGACCGCCAGAACACCAGCGACCCTGCTATTGCGCAGGATCGGCACGCCCATCATTGAGTGATAAATTTCCTCGCCCGTCTCCGGCCGGTAAGCGAAGCCGGGATGGGACTGGGCATCAGACAAGGCGATCGGTCGGGCGCGGGCGGCGATATCGCCGATCACGCCCTCGCCAACGCGCAGCCGGGTTTTATGCACCGCTTCTTTGTTCAGGCCTTCGGTAGCGTACAACTCCAGCACTTCGCCGGCACGGCGGAGATAGAGAGAGCAGACCTCGGCTACCATGTTGGTTGCGATCAGGGTGACGATGTCGTCGAGGCGCGACTGGGCGGATGTCGCCTCCGTACCTGCCATGACATTGCGGATACGCCGCAGCAACCGACGGATGTCGGATAGCCCGCTGGCGGACGGTCGCTGCGTCTCGCTCCTGCTGTCGGATTTTGCGGGCGGTTCCCTCATGGAGCGGCCGTCCCTTCACTTTGCGGCCCCGCTGACGCCGATAAACAGGCTGGGCGGCCGGAGGATCCAGATTATTCCACGTCCATGCCGTAAGCTGAATGCAGGGCGCGCAGAGCCAGTTCTGTATACTCCTCGGCGATCAGGACGCTAACCTTGATCTCGGAGGTCGAGATCACCTGGATGTTGATTGCCTTTTCGGACAAGGTCTTGAACATCCGCTGCGCGACTCCGGCGTGGCTGCGCATACCCACGCCGATCACCGATATCTTTACAACATCTGCATCATGGTCGATCCGCTGGTAGCCGATCGCGTCTTGCGATTGCTTGATCGTGTCAATGGCGCGCAGGCTGTCTCCTTCCGGCACCGTGAACGTGATATCCGTCTGATTGCCGTCTTCCGATACGTTCTGGACAATCATGTCGACATTGATGTTGGCATCGGCAAGGGGGCCGAAAATCGCGGCCGCCACCCCGGGCTTGTCCGCAACCTTCGCGACCGTGATCTTGGCTTCTTCCCGGCTATAGGTGATGGCACTGATAATTTCGCGTTCCACGATCTCGTCCTCGTCAACAACCATCGTCCCCGGCACGTCCTCGAACGAGGATCGCACCTGGATTTGCACATGATGCTTCATGCCCATCTCGACAGCGCGGGCCTGCAGTACTTTGGCGCCCAGGGACGCGCTTTCCAGCATTTCCTCGTAAGTGATTCGCTCCAACTTGCGCGCTTTTGAGACGATGCGCGGGTCGCAGGTATAGACGCCCTCGACATCCGTATAGATATCACATCGGTCGGCATCGAGGGCGGCTGCCAACGCTACCGCCGACGTATCGGATCCACCGCGTCCCAAGGTCGTAATCCGTCCGTCCGGCGAAATTCCCTGAAAACCCGGAAATACGGCCACCCGACCGGCCTTGAGGTCGGTCTCGACCGACGCGGTCTCGATCCCCCTGATCCTGGCCTTGGTATGGGCGGCATCAGTCTTGATCGGTAGTTGCCAGCTCGCCCACGATCGCGCCGGGATACCCATATCCTGCAGGATGATCGCCAGCAGCCCGGTGGTAATCTGCTCTCCGGTCGAGACAACCACATCATATTCCCGCGGATCGACGTTGGATGCGGCGTCGCGGGTCCACGCCACCAGCTGATCAGTGGTCCCTGCCATGGCGGAGAGGACCACGGCCACTTCATTGCCGGAGTCGACATCGCGCTTTACCTTGGTGGCGACGTTCCGGATGCGCTCAATGTCGCCGACGGAAGTACCGCCGAATTTTTGAACGATACGCGCCATGAATGATCCTGAAACGGGTGGCCGCCAGCTTTGGCCGAAACACGGACGCCAGCGAAAAGCGGTGTGAAATCAGCGCAGTCTTTCGCCAGCCCATTGCTGCCGACAAGGCATGACATACATACGCATGCGTCTGAATTCGGGCAACCAGCCGACCATGACGGAAGTACAGCAGGATCGACGCACCACCGATGGTGCAACATTGAAATCTACCGTGGACGAGGCCGAAATCGCCCGCTTTGCGGCAATGGCTTCAGAGTGGTGGGATCCCGAGGGCAGGCTTGCTCCCCTGCACAAGCTCAATCCAACTCGTCTTCGGCTGATCCGCGATGCCATCTGCCACCGGTTTGATCGCAATCCGGACGGCGACAAGCCGCTTGCCGGTTTGCGGATCGTCGATCTTGGCTGTGGCGGTGGTTTGATCTGCGAGCCGATGGCTCGTCTGGGAGCCGATGTCGTCGGTATCGATGCCGGCGAAAAGACGCTGGAAGTCGCGCGGGCGCATTGTCGAATGGGCAATCTGGAAATCGATTATCGCCATACTACTGCCGAGGCACTGGTCGATTCCGGCGACGCTTTTGATGTGGTCCTGAACCTGGAAGTGGTCGAGCATGTTGCTGATGTGTCAGCCTTCATGGCGGCAGCCGGGATTCTTACCCGGCCCGGCGGTCTGCAAATCGTAACGACGCTCAACCGTACAGCACGATCCCTGGCTTTCGGCATCGTGGCGGCGGAATATGTGCTGCGCTGGCTCCCGCGCGGTACGCACGACTGGCGCAAATTCCTGAAGCCTTCCGAGGTTGCCGCCCATCTGCGCGCGAATGGTTTGATTGTGGAGAAGGTAGCGGGCCTTACCTACAATCCGTTGACCGACAATTGGCGGGAAAGCCGGGATCTGGGCATCAACTACGTCGTGGTGGCCCACAAGCGTGTGGCGGTGCAGAACTGAGTAGCCGTTTGATCCGCCTCGAATTTATTCCGCCGGTATGGGTACGCTCTCGGCCGGAACAACGTCTTTTGGTCGGAAGGTTGGCGCCGCCAGCGACATCAGCGGGGGAATAATCAAGAGCGTGAGGACTGCCGACAGGGCCAGCCCGCCGAGAACAACTGATCCCAGGCCTCGGTACAGTTCGGAGCCTGCGCCCGGAAAAAGGACCAGCGGCGCCATGCCGATCACGCTGGTCGCGGTAGACATGAAAATCGGCCGCATCCGATTGCGCGTCGCTTCCATGATCGCAACGCCCGGATCCATGCCATAGCTGCGCGCCAGATTCAGGGTCTGGGCGACCAGCAGAATGGCGTTGTTCACGACCGTACCTATCAGAATGACGAAACCCAGCATTGTCAGCATGTCCAGCGGTTGCTGTACGTACTCGTTCAACAGCGCCAGACCCAGGACGCCCCCAGCAGTTGCGAGCGGAACCGAGAAGATGATGATCAACGGATACAGGAAACTTTCGAACAGTATTGCCATTACCAGGTATACGATTACCAATGCCATCAAAAGCTGCCAGACCAAGGCATTCCAGGTTTTGGTCAGTTGATCCGCTTCGCCGGAGAGGCTGATTTTCACGCCCGGCGGCAGGTTGCCTTTTTCCAGTTCCGGGATCACCTTCTCGCGGAGGACATCCATGGCGGCCTCCAGAGCAATTGCTTTGGAAGGACTGATTTCCAGGGTCACCGTACGTGTGCGCTCCGTATGCCGGATTTCGGTTGCGCCTGACGTTACCTTCACCGTTGCCAGGGATCGTACCGGTACGATCTTGCCCGATGGCGTCACTACCGGAATGCTCTCAATGCCTTGCGTGGTCTTGATGACCTTTTTCGGTCCGGTCAGCATCATGTCGGTCCGCCTTCCGCTCACGGTCACTTCCGCCACGCGCACGCCATCATTGAAGGCGTCAATGGTGGTCGCTAGGTCCCGCGCACTGATGCCGGCTTCATCCAGACGGGTGCGGTTGGGGACGATCTGCACTTCGGGCGCGCCGAGGCTCAGGCCCGGTCGCGGCCGGACTTGAGTGCCCTCGCTGCGTGGCAGAAACCGGTTGATGATGAAGAAGGCCTGCAAGGCGACCTGCAGGTTCTTGTCCAGGTCCGGGCCGGATATGTCGAAATTGATGATTCTGCCGCCGCCGATCCCGCGGCCGAACAGGGATGGCTGGAACGTACGTCCGAAAGTTCCCGGCTCTTTCTGCATGGCTTGCTGAATGATCGGAACGAGCTCACCCGCACGGCTCGGATCGACTGCTGCTCCGCCCGCAATGGTCATCGAGTTGCGCGCCACGAAGAAGAAGCGCGAAATCTGCGGTGGCCCCTCCCCTGTCTTCGATCTTTCCTTGAGCCCCAGAGCAACTTGCGCCTTCTCCCAGAGGCCGGGCTCTTCGGGTGGTTTTCCACGCACGACGCCACCGCCTTTCGCCAGATATCTGGCGAGGTCCGTCTCAACCTGGCGGGCAATTTCGGTGACCGTATCCAGATTGTACCCCGGCGGCGGCAGCGACAGGGCCAGGACCAGATTGCGGTTGCCGGTGGGGAGGTACTCCAGCTTGGGTAACAACTTCCAGGTGGCAAAGGTCGCGCAGCCGCAGACAGCACAGACCACCAGGATCGCCAGTATCCGGTAGGACACGACCATCTTGGTGAAGCCCAGAATGATCCAGGTGAAGCTTCTCGCCAAGTGGTCGATTCCCGGCAACGGCAGGCGTTTGGTGGCGTCCTCCAGTCTTTCCGCCCCACCGCCTGCGTTCGAAGCCATGCGGCTGCGCTTGGTGGAGGACAGCATCCAGTTGGACATCGTCGGGATCAGCGTGACTGCGACCAGAAGCGACAGGATCACGGATACCGAAATCGCAACTGCAATATCCCGAAACAGTTGGCCGACTTCCAGTTCCAGGACCAGGATCGGAATGAAGACCATGACTGTGGTAAGCGCGGAAACCAGGACGGCTCCCCAGACCTGGCTGGCGCCTTCATAGGCTGCTTGCCGAATCGGCTTCCCCTGTTCCTTCAGACGATAAATGTTTTCCAGAACCACGATGGCCGCGTCCACCACCATGCCGACGGCAAATGCGATGCCGGCGAGGGAGATCACGTTGATGGAGCGGCCCAGCGCGGCCATCATCACGAAGGCGCCGATTACCGAAACCGGGATCGCCAATGAAATCACCAGCGTAGCCCGCGGCGAACGCAGGAACAGCAAAAGGATCAGCGCTGCCAGCAGCCCACCTACCCAGATGTTTTGGGTGACAAGGTCGATTGCGGAGTGAATGTAGTCGGTCTCGTCGTAGACTTGCTCCGCCAGCAGCCCGGCAGGCTTCAGAACCGTCTGGTTAAGCTCTCTGACCTCGTCGCGCACCCGCTGCATCACCTGAATCACGTTGGCGCCCGTGTCGCGCAGGGCGTTGAACACCAGCGCGGGCTGACCGCTTGCCCGAATGCTGGACGTTGGATCCTTGTAGCCGAACCGGACATCTGCGATATCGCCCACCGTCACGCGGCCGACCCTGCCGGTCGCCTCGTCTTCTATCGTTCGTACCAGAACCCGCCTTATGGCGGATGCTGCCGTCAGTTCGCCTTCGATTCGGACTACGTAGCGGCGCTTGCCCTCGTTCACTTCGCCGGCCGACAGAGAAATGTTCGCACGTCGCAAGGCCGCCACGACGGCCGGGACTGTCAGGCCGTATTTCGCCATTTCGTTGGGTTTGACGATGACCCGCAGCTCTTTCTCGCTGCCGCCGTAAAAGTTCGTTCCGGAAACGCCGTTCAGCCGCTCGATTCGCTCAATGACGAAATCCCGAACAAAGTCGCCATAGGTATTGATCGCCCGATTATTGCCTTCTGCCCGGGTGATCACAAACCAAGCAATCGGGTTGTCTTCCGATCCTTGGGTCGCGATCTGCGGCCGCTTTACTTCATCTGGATACCCGGTCACCCGGTCCAACCGGTTGGACACCAGCAGGATGGCTCGATCCATCTTCTGGCCGATACGGAATTCAAGCGTAATCCTTGATCGGCCGGTCGAGGCGGTCGAGACGATGCGCTCGACGCCCTCCAGGCCCCTGAGGACTTCTTCCTGCCGATTCAGGATCTCGCGCTCTACCTCCGCCGGCGCCGCGCCAGGCCACAGGGTGGTGATGGTCAGATTGGGCTTGCGAACGTCCGGCGTCAACTGGATCGGGATCTGCTGGAGCGCGACGAACCCGAACATGATGATCATCAGGACGCCGGCAACGACCATGACCGGCCGGTCCAGCGCTATCCGGATGAGATTCACGTCAATTCGCCGGTTTGGGTTGGCCGGCACTTGCGCTTGGTGCACCGTCCACCGGCTGGTGACGAACGGCCTGACCCGGGCGCAGCCTTTCGTTACCACGGACGACGACAATGTCTCCTGGCCGGAGCCCACCCTGCACAACAAAGCGACTGCCGATGCCTGCGCCGATTTCCACCGTTCTCGGCATGGCCTTGCCGCCCGTCACGACATAGACCGTGCGCCTCGGGCCACGGCTGATGATGGCGTCCTTGTGAACAGAGACGACGGTCCGCGTCGGGCCCACGGGCACATTGATCGTTACGGCCTGGTTAATCGCCATTTTGGCTATTTCTTGTCCCGTGGCAGGGACGAAACGCACTGCAACGGTCCGCGTCAGGGCATTCTGCATCGGCAGGATGGTGCGCACTGTCGCGTCGTGGCGGGTACCGCCTTCAGCAAATACGAACGATATCGTCCGGCCGGTCTTGAGACCCCTCTGCCGATCTGCCGGCACGTCAGCCTCGATTTCGACGGTCGTGTCGTTGACAAGCTCGGCGACAGCGTCGCCCACTTTCAGATATGCGCCAAGTTCGGTCGATTTCCTGACCACCACGGCACTGTACGGCGCAAGAATGACAGCCTTCTGAATCGCCAGGGCGGCTAGCTCCACGTTGGCGCGAGCCCGGGCCATCCGGTGGATTGCTGAATCATAGCGCGCCCGCGCGAAGGCCGCCGATTGATTGGTGCGCAGGGCTTCGAAACGCTTGAGCTCCTGTTCGGCAAGTTTCAATTCTGCACGCTCATGGGCCAGGCGCGCCTCGGCGCTGCTGATATCCTGACGCGCGAGGACTTGACCTTTCTTCACTCGCTGGCCGATCGCCACCTTGATATCGACCACGGCGCCAGCGACACGCGCAGCGACCTCACCTTGCTGTGTTGCAACGATTCGGCCGACCACGGGCTCGGTCTGAGTCAGCGGTTTTTCATGGACAAGGTCGACGCCGACAAGAGTCGGTGAACGCTCTGGACGTCCTCCCGTTTTCGGTTTGTCGCGCCGGGGCCTTTGTCCACCGGCTCCGGCTCCGCCAGCTTTCGGCGCGCCGGCTTTCATGGCAGGTTCGCCCTTGCGTCCTTCGGGTATTTTGCCCGAGGCGCTGTTCCGCGCCTGTGGTTCGGCCCTTGTTTCGGCGAAGGCCGGTGCGGACAGCCCGATCGCCAAAAGAACATTCGCGAGCGCCGCGGCGCTGAGGCTTGGTGTCCATCGTGACTTTTTTGCGATGAAGGTTCCTCTTGGCATTATAGCGCCATCCATTCTCCGTCCCGCGGTGTCGCAATCTGCTTTCAAGGCTTGGCGACGCCGAGTTCAGACATGATATAGTTTTGACTGTGAAGCAACTCTCTGGCGATGGGAACTCCCCGTCTCTCAATGCGCGCGCCGCCAGGAGCACTTTCCATATTGACGGGTGTTTGTCTTCTTGACTACTGCAATCTACGCTCATCCGGCGTGCCTGGATCATCGTCCCGGCTTGCATCATCCGGAGCGCCCGGCCCGTGTGGACGCCATCCTTGATGAGCTTAAAAAGAGACCGATCGACGGGCTGGACTTCCGGAAAGCGCCCGGGATTGATCCTGCTTTGCTGGAACTCGTCCATCCCGCTTCCCTGATCGATCAGCTGTTGGCGCCGGTGGAAGAGAACGACCGGCGCATGATCGACGGCGATACGATCATCAGTGCCGGGTCAGGTCACGCCGCACTACACGCCGCCGGCGCCGTATGCGATGCCATAGATCATCTCGTGAATGGCGATATTTTCAACGCTTTCTGCGCTGTACGGCCGCCCGGTCACCACGCCGAACCGAACCGGTCGATGGGCTTCTGCCTGTTCAACAATGTCGCCGTTGGCGCCCAGTACGCGCGAGAGAAGCACGGTTTGGGGCGGATCGCGGTGATCGATTTTGACGTCCATCACGGCAATGGCACGCAGGCGGCGTTCGAGAGCGATGGAGATCTGTTCTATGCGTCTACGCATCAATGGCCGCTCTACCCCGGCACCGGCGCGCCAAGCGAGGCCGGAGTCGGGAACATCGTGAACGCTACCCTCGCCCCCGGCAGTGGGTCGGCCGAGTTTCGACAGGCCATGACAGAGATCGTTCTGCCAGCGCTGGGGGCATTCCGACCGGAGATGATCATGATATCCGCTGGCTTCGACGCCCACCGGGCCGACCCGCTGGCGAGCCTCAACTTCCTGACGGAGGATTATGCTTGGGTCACCGGCAGGCTGACGGATATGGCCCGGGATTTATGCGGCGGTCGCCTCGTTTCCGCCTTGGAAGGCGGCTATGACCTGCGCGCTCTGGCCGAGTGCGCGGAAGCGCATGTCGCGGCGCTGGCGGCTTCGAATCCGGTATGAATGATGCACGCCAACCGATTGCGCTTGGTAAGCCCTCGGTATAATCCAAGAAGTCGGGCGCGATTCCGCCCGATTGGAGCCTGCCTAGTTGGAGAATGTGATGCCTGACGCCGCTGCCATGGAAATTGTCGATCTCAGTTTCGAAGAAGCCCTGGCTGAACTGGAGAAGATCGTACGCGATCTCGAAACCGGCCAAGCTAAGCTGGATGATGCCATTGCCGCTTATGAAAGGGGCGCAGAGCTGAAGCACCATTGCGAGGCCAAGCTGCGCGAAGCCCAAGCCAAGGTTGATAAGATTGTGACTGGCCCAAATGGCGAAAATCGTTTAGAACCGGAGGAAATTGACTGACCGGAAGACTGGTTTACGGTCTTGCTAGGATACTCAGGAACGACTGTGACTGAAGAAGCCCGTCTGAAAGTCGCGATGGCGGAGATTGTCGGCAGTGTCGAGTCAACGTTGAAGGGCCTGCTTCCGATCGGAGAGGGCCCGGAGGCGCGTCTCTGTGAGGCGATGGCCTATTCCACGCTGGATGGCGGCAAGCGGCTTCGGCCCTTTCTGGCTGTTCAGACGGCGCGCCTGTTTGATGTACCGGATCCCCAGAGTCTGCGAGCTGGCGCTGCCATCGAGTTGATGCATTGTTATTCTCTGGTCCATGATGACCTGCCGACCATGGATAATGATGACTTGCGTCGCGGCAAGCCGACCAACCACATCAAGTTTGACGAGGCTACCGCTATTTTGACTGGTGACGCTCTGCAAGCCCTCGCCTTCGAAGTACTGGCCGACCCGGCGACCCATCCGGATGGTACTGTTCGGGCGACGCTTGTAGCGGCGCTTGCAAGCGCCGCGGGCGCGCGCGGCATGGTCGGCGGCCAAATGTATGATTTGGCGGCTGAAGCTGCGACTGAGCCCTTTGATCTGGAGCAGATTACCCAGCTTCAGCGAATGAAAACTGGTCGTCTTTTCGATATCTCGTGCCAGGCTGGCGCCATTCTGGGCCAGGCCAGCCCTGCCGAGCGACAGGTGTTGGCGGACTATACGAAGGCCCTTGGACTCGCTTTCCAGATAGCCGACGATATTCTGGACGAAATCGGCGATGCGAAGCAGACCGGAAAGCCTGTTGGCAAGGATGCAGCTGCGGGCAAGGCCACGTTTATTTCACACCTGGGCCTCGAAACAGCCCGGGAGCGCGCCAAGATTCTCTCTTTACAGGCTTCCGAAGCCCTAGAATGCTTCGGGATTCGGGCCGAGTTCTTGAAAGCTGCGGCGCAGTTTATCGTCAATCGTCGATCGTGAAACAGGCCATTTCAGGTAGTGATTGAGTTCGGGAGGCTATCGTAACATGTCTGAAACCAGCAAGACGCCCTTGCTCGACAAGGTGCATTCGCCTTCTGATTTGCGCAAGCTGGACATCAAGGACCTTCGTCAGTTTGCGGACGAGCTGCGCAGCGAAACCATTGACGCCGTCTCGACCACAGGCGGTCATCTGGGAGCCGGTTTAGGCGTCGTGGAACTCACAACGGCGATCCACTACCTTTTCAATACGCCCAGGGACATCCTGATCTGGGATGTCGGCCATCAGTGCTATCCCCACAAGATCCTGACGGAACGGCGGGATCGTATCCGGACCATCCGGCAAGGCGGTGGTCTTTACGGCTTCACCAAGCGCACCGAAAGCAAATATGACCCGTTCGGTGCGGCACATAGTTCGACATCGATTTCCGCCGGTCTCGGCTTTGCCGTATCTGGCGACCTGCAAGGAAAGACCGATCGTAACGTCATCGCCGTGATCGGCGACGGTGCCATGAGCGCCGGGATGGCTTATGAGGCAATGAATAACGCCCAGGTCACCAATTCACGTCTGATCGTCATCTTGAATGACAATGATATGTCAATAGCGCCACCGGTGGGCGGCTTGTCGGCTTACCTGTCCCGTTTGATATCCTCGCGCGGTTATCGGTCGTTCCGTCACCTGTCGATGATGCTCGCGGAAAAATTCCCGAGGCCGCTGCAAAAAGCTGCGGAACGGGCCGACGAATACACCCGTGGCTTCCTCACCGGCGGCACGCTCTTTGAAGAACTGGGTTTTTACTATGTCGGCCCGATTGATGGCCATAACATGGATCATCTGGTTCATGTCCTGAAGAATGTGCGCGACGATCCGGAAGGGGGACCGATCCTGGTCCATTGCGTGACGCAGAAGGGAAAGGGGTACGAGCCTGCGGAAAACTCCGACGACAAGTACCACGGTGTGGGCAAATTCGATGTCGTAACGGGAGAATTGTACAAGGCGCCAGCCAACACTCCCAGCTACACCAAGGTCTTTGCCCAGGCCCTTATCAAGGAAGCGCGCAAGGACGACAAGATCGTCGCGATCACCGCTGCCATGCCGTCTGGCACCGGCATCGACCTGTTCCAGAAGGAATTCCCTGACCGCACCTTTGACGTCGGAATTGCCGAACAGCATGCCGTAACATTTGCCGCCGGCTTGGCGGCGGATGGCATGAAGCCATTCTGTGCGATCTATTCCACATTCCTGCAACGCGGCTATGACCAGATCGTCCACGATGTGGCGATCCAGAAGCTGCCGGTTCGCTTCGCCATGGATCGCGCGGGCCAGGTTGGCGCCGATGGCCAGACCCATGCCGGGTCGTTCGACATTGCTTTTCTCGGTTGCCTGCCAGATTTCGTTCTGATGGCCTGTTCCGACGAAGCGGACCTGGTGAACATGGTGGCGACTGCCGTTGCCATCGACGACCGCCCCTGCGGCTTCCGCTATCCGCGAGGCGAAGGCATCGGCATCGACATGCCGGAAGAAGGCACACCCATCGAAATCGGCAAGGGACGTGTGATCCGGGAAGGAAATTCCGTCGCCATCTTGTCCTTCGGCGCTCGAATGCAGGATTCGCTCAAGGCAGCCGATGAACTGGCTGGCCGTGGTTGGAGCGCGACCGTTGCCGATGCGCGTTTTGCAAAGCCTATTGACAAGGGTCTGGTTCGGCGCCTTGCCAAGGAGCATGAAGTCCTGATCACCATTGAAGAAGGCTCCGTTGGCGGATTTGGCGGATTTGTGGCTCAATTCATGAGCCACGAGGGCCTGCTGGACAGAGGAACCTTGAAGTTCCGGCCCATGGTCCAGGCTGATCGTTTCTTCAATCAGGACAAGCCGGAGAAGCAGGTCGACGAAGCAGGACTGAGTGCTCGCCACATCGTCCACACGGCGCTGACGGCGCTGGGGCAGAATTCGGAAGGCCTGGACGTCCCCGCCCGAGCATAGGGCCGGCCGATCAACCGGCAATTGCGGTCAGGATCAGACAAATCCGCCGGTCTTCGCCATTGCTTTCCCGGGTAGCCTCGGCATGCTTTATGAGCCGTGCTGATCTTGCGTCGCCGCCATTGAGGCTGGTCGCCCGCGTCTGCCGACATCCTTTTGCCGGATCGGATGCCTGCACCGTCCGCGGTGGCGTCTTGATGGCTCTTCAGCCCGCCTCGGCGTTACCGTCTTGTCGGTGCACTACCTGGTCAGCCAAGCGGCCGGTCAGTTCCTTGAGGTGATCGAAGGCATATTCAAACGTGCCGACACCCTGAGTCAGCGAGCGCAGGTCGATGATCAGGTCCTGCAGTTCTGCCTGGGGCAGCTTGGCGTTGACCTCGTCCCAGTTGTTCCAGCCGACCTTCGAATCAAATCCCAGGATCTGGCCGCGGCGACCGCTGATGAGGCCCTGGATATTTGACGTGAAGTGTGACGGCGCCGATATCTTGACGTCATAGATCGGCTCCAGCAGGACTGGCTTGGCCTTGGGCATGCCTTCGCGCATCGCCAGAGATCCGGCAGTCTTGAAAGCTTGGTCGGAACTGTCTACGGAATGATATTGACCGTCGGTCAAGGTGACTGATACGTCAACTACCGGGAAGCCAAGCGGTCCAGACGACATGTACTCCTTCACACCGGCCTCGACGGCTGGAATGTACTGCCGTGGCACCCGACCACCTACGATTGTGTCTTGGAACTCGAATCCGCTACCTCGCGGCAACGGCTTTATTTCGACATGCACATCGCCGAACTGGCCATGCCCTCCGGACTGTTTCTTGTGGCGTGCATGCTGGGATATCGGCTGCTTGATGGTCTCCTTGTACGCCACCTTGGGCCGATGGCTGGCGATATTCAGGTTGTATTTGCTCTTCAGCCGGTCGATCGCGACCTTGAGGTGGATTTCTCCCTGACCGGAGAGTACGAGTTCATGGGTGTCCTGATTGTGCTCCAGGATGACTGATGGGTCCTCTTCCGCCAGCTTGCTCATGGCCCCGGTCATCTTGACTTCGTCTTCGCGTTTCTCGGCCTCGACGGCGAGGGAAAAAAGTGGCATGGCCGGCGACGGCCACGAGGTTTCCGGCACCTTGCCGGCATCGGCCAGCGTTTCACCGGTTTTCACTGTCTCCATCCGGCCCATGGCCACTACTTCGCCCTTGCCGGCTTTGGCAAGTTTCTCCTGACTGTAGCCGTTCAGCCGGTGCAGACCGCTAACCCGCGTGCCGTTCAGACTGACGCCGTCCCTGATTTCTCCATCCAGCACACGGGCAATCGACAGCTTGCCGGTATGCGGCATGTACAAGGTCTTGAAGACCGTCGCGCTGTTGCCGTTCCAGTCGCCGAGCTCCAGACGATCGCGCACCCCGTCTACGCCGGGTGTTTCGTGGCGCAGGGCTTTCAACAGACGCCGGATACCGGCGTCGTTGGTGGCAGAGCCGATGAAGACAGGCACGATGCTGTCCGCCTGAAGCATTTTGGTCAGGTGACCATAGATCTCGTCTTTTGGCGGCGTGGCATCTTCCAGCAGTTGCTCCAGCAGGCCATCATCGAAATCGGCTAGGGATTCCAGCATCTCCTGCCGGGCATGGGATTCTTCGTCGGCCATGTCCGACGGAAACTGGACCAGCTTCGAAGCTGTGCCGGGAATGTACTCGTAGGCTCGCTCGCTGGCCAGATCGACGTAGCCCTTGATTTCCTCATCTTCCATGATCGGCACATGGCGCAGGACCAGCGGTCTATCCGAAGACGCCTGCAGCGCTTCCATCATTTCCGGAATGCTGGTGCCGGCCAAATGGTCGACCTTGTTGATGAACAGGAAGTGCGGCACTTGATGGTCGTCCAGAAACTTCAGGACGGGCGCCGCCATCATTGCCTTGTCAATCGACGGCTCGCATACCACGACCGCGATGTCCGCCACCATCAGGGCATGACGCGAATCCTGCTGGAATTCCACCGAACCCGGGCAATCTATGATGCTCCAGTGGTCGCCCAAATACTCAAAGTTCCCGACATTGAGTTCAGTACTCATTTTCCGGTTGCGCGATTCGGGGCAGGCGTCTCCGACCGTGTTGCCATCCGGCACGCTGCCTTTGCGGTCGATTTTGCCGGTTGCGGCCAGCATGGCTTCCATCAGGCTTGTTTTTCCGCTCAGATACGGCCCGACAAGCGCCACACATCTTGGGTCTGAGGTTCCGGGCATAGCGCGTTTCTCCCTGGGTCTGATGTGTCTTCCAGCGCGACGCCCGGCATCATTTCAGACCAGGATGTCCAGCCCGAATGCACCTTCACGCGCCCTGATTCTTGTAACATCAAAGTGACAATAGGCGACGGTCCGCGCAAGCCTTTTGGTTACACGGCACATGATCGCCCGCTTCACAGGGCCAGCAGGAATACCGCTGCTGCCAGCATCGCAATCGCGGTCCAGACAGGCCATTGAAAGCTGATTTGCCCTGATCGGACCGGTTCCGGTGGCCTGTTGAAACGTTCCAAAGCCTGATCCAGTTGACGTGCCCTGATGGGGAGACGCTCGACTGCCTCGGCGATGTTCCGTACTTGCTCCCGCACGCGGGCTGCTGGGCTACGATGATCCCACATCCAGGACTCTATCAGCGGACGGGTAAGGGTCCACATGTTGACATCAGGATTCAGCTTCCGACCCACCCCTTCGGTCACCAGCATCGTCTTTTGGAGCAGCAGCAGTTGTGGCTGGGTTTCCATCTCGAACCGCTCCGTTACCTGGAACAGCAGGCCCAGCAACTTGCCGATAGAGATTTCGTGCAGCGGCCGGTCAAAGATGGGTTCGGCAATGGCCCGGAGCGCTTGCACGAACGCTTCTCGCGATTTCCCGGCCGGAATATAGCCAGCCCGGAAATGCACATCAGCGACTGTGCCGTAGTCCCGGCGCAGGAAGCCCATCAGCATGTCGGCCAGATAGTAGCGCGTCTGACGGTCCAGTCGCCCCATGATACCGAAGTCGATGGCGAGGATACGGCCCTGATCGTCCACAAAGGCATTTCCGGGATGCTGATCGGCATGGAAGTAGCCGTCCCGGAACACTTGTTTGAAGAAAATGGCGGCCGCATTGCCCAATATCTTCGTCGGATCATGACCGGCTGCAATCAACTTCTCGCGCTGGTCAACCGGAATGCCGCGAATGCGTTCCAGTGTCAGGACGCGCTGTCCGGTGCGATCCCAGTCGATATCGGGCGTCTTGAATGTTGGGTCACCGTCAAAATTTTCTGCCAATTCTCTGGCAGCAGCAGCTTCCATGCGCAAATCCATCTCCAGCAGCGTTGCATCGGCAAAGGTCTGCACCACCTCCACCAGCTTCAGGCGTCGCAGATCAGGGCGCAGTCGATGTGCCAGTCCCGCAAGCCAGTACAGCAGTTCGATATCGCGGGCGAAGGCCGCTTCAATATCCGGACGCAGCACCTTGATTGCCACCTTCCGTCCGTCCGTAGTGACCGCGAAATGGACCTGCGCTATGGAGGCCGCTGCCACGGCTTCGTCGTTGAACGACCGGAACAGGTCTCCAATCGGAGCGCTCAATTCTTGTTCGATGGTCCGTCGCGCCGTTTTACTATCAAACGGCGGTAGCCGATCTTGTAGTGAGGTGAGGTCACTTGCTACCTGCTCACCCAGTAGATCCGGCCGCGTGGACAGCATTTGTCCCAGCTTGATGAAGGTCGGTCCCATGTGCTGCAGCGCCAACGCCAACCGTTCGCCTGGGCGGCCATCAATGTCGCGCTTGCGAAAGAGACGGCGGGTCCACGGCGCAAAAGCCGAAATTTGCAGATGCTCAAGCGGGAACAACGCATCATATTGCGCCAGCGTATAAGCAAGCTTGATCAGACGGGCAACGTTGCGGACAGCGCGAAACATTAATGCAGTCTATGCTGGATTCAGCGACTTCTTAAGGTACACATAATGTAGCTGCGCAAAAATTTACCGCAGACTTTCTGCTTGAATAGCCGGGGGTGAGCGTGCGCACCGGCATCGTGCTGCTCGACCGCGCCATCGCCGTCTTCCGGCGCATGCTCGCCCGAAACCCCACCCTCGGGCGGGGACAGGCCTGTGGTATGGTGGTATTCAGGACCTGTCGTTTCGCGGGACAGTGATGTTTTCTAGAACTGCCTGACGAGGTGGGCTGCGCTGCGCCAAGAGCCGGTCCCGAGACAGGAACACGGCCCGCATCTTCGCCGCCGTCGCCGGCTGCAACATGCGCCGGGCCCGGTGCGCCCGGAAACCGCAGAGCAACCCTGCCTGCAAACGCCGCAGCGCGCCCGGTTGACGGGACGATCATGTCAACCCATTCAACGGAGAAACGGTCTCGGCAATCCGCTCGGCTGGCGTCGAGCCGGACTGTCACCTTCGCCAGCTCCTTCAAGCCACCGTACTCACGGCGCCAGCGGTAGTAACTCTACCCCAAGACCCCCGGAGACCGGAAAATCATGCCCACCGTCGCGCCCCAGGACAGGCAAACCTCCGCCTCCCTGAGCATTCCGATGATCTGTTCCGGAGGGGAATGTTTGCGGCTCATTCCTGCCTCCTTGTTAAAGGGCAATAACAAGCCAGACCATCTCAATCAGACCGGACCACTTTTCTCAGGGCAGGTCATCACCCCCTGAATGCGAAAATGGCTTTCCAAACCCACGATACGCTTCCGAATAAAATCACCACGCTCTATATTCGCCACCCAGAGTACAGCGCTACCACACCGCCGGTCATGTCGCGCCAAGATACTTGAGCGAACCCGGCATCCCGCATCATGGCGGCGCAAACAGGTTGTGGTGGAAACGTTCGAATACTCTCGACCAGATATTGGTAGCTTTCCCGGTCTCGGCCTACGACCGCGCCAAGCTTTGGCAGCATGCTGAAGGAGTATCGATCGTACAGTTTCCCCAAGAGCGGAACTGAGACCGCGCCGAATTCGAGACACTGAAACTTCCCGCCAGATTTCAGGATGCGGCGCATCTCGGTCAAGACTGCCAGCTTGTCGGTGACGTTACGCAAACCGAATGCAATTGTCACCACATCCATGCTACGATCAGGCAACGGCAATTGCTCAGCGTTGCTGCAGACCCAGTCTATCCCCCTGAGTTTGGCACGATCGATAGCCCGATCACGACCAACCATCAGCATTTCGGCGCTGATATCGCATACGATCGCCGGACCACCGCCTTTATTACCCCACAGGAACGCAATATCGCCAGTACCACCTGCAACATCCAATAAGGCTTTGTCCGATGTGGGGCGTAGCGCCGCGACGAAGTCGCGCTTCCACAATCGGTGTAGCCCGCCGGACATCAGATCGTTCATCAGATCATAGCGGGACGCCACGCTGTCAAACACGTTGCGCACCAGGTCTTGCTTCTTTTTGACCGCCACGGTGCGGAAGCCGAAATCGGTGGTATCGCCGTCGCTGTTCTCTGCTCGTGTCATGTTCCACCGACAGACGTGTGCCACTCAAGCCACCGTTGGCTATGGAACTGCAAGAACCGATTGCCCATAGAGCGTTGATTTATGGTCAAGGTTTCTGCGCCAACTTGTACAGGATAGTTGGCCATGGGGCTTGCAGTGCAAATGTGGCTGAACAGGAGATGAAACGAGATTATGTTACAGCCCTCCTGTATACTG
The DNA here is from genome assembly GCA_026709535.1 of Rhodospirillaceae bacterium. Lineage (GTDB taxonomy): Bacteria > Pseudomonadota > Alphaproteobacteria > Bin65 > Bin65 > Bin65. Next base: position 6,597 of record JAPOST010000005.1, on the reverse strand, counting down.
CAGAACCCAAGATTAGCTATGTCATCGCGGTCGCGAGTAATACGCCGACCGCCTATGGGCGACAACTCGACAACTACATGAATTGGGCTCCAATCGGAAGATTGCCAAGACGCAGAGTAGTATCGAGTGCCCAAGATACTGAACGGCGAACCTTGCTTCATCAACATTGCAGCCACAGCCGAATGGGAGAAGGGGCTGATACCGTGTTATAATACACCTGCGGCAGCCGCGGCTTAGTTTGGTTTGCAAAACCCATAACTGGGAACCCTGCTGGCACTAGCTGGAAACGTATTTCTGATAGGCGTTGACGCGGTGTTTGTCTCCATGCGGTTTTGTTGAGGAATAGTTGACCGGGCGGGCAGGTATTTCTTGAACTGCTGTGTCGCCGCGCATGCCGCTGCGGGCTAGGTGTTCGTTTACGGAGATTTGTTGATCCGGATAAACAGCGCCCTAAGGCTGAGCGTGTCCATTGGGTGCTTCCCTTGCCTGAGTATTTCAACTGAAGCTGTGCCAGTAGCGCTGTTGGGCGGTGTCGTCTCCATATGGTTGGCCCGCCTCCAAGTACCCTCACGATATGTGGACAATTGCTTTCCTGACAGCCATTTCATGGCAACCCTCGACTCGGTTGGGTTTTCATCAAAAGAATGCGCTTTTGCAGTATTGGCGCGGGCCGACTCCGGTGCTACCTCCGGCCTGTTGCATCATGACAATTTCCACCATCGTCGGCAGAACCCGGCTTCCGGAGTTTTGCGCATCCAGAATGACTGATTTCCCTCCAGATCTCGCACATATCCGAAATTTTTCGATCATCGCGCATATCGATCATGGCAAGTCCACCTTGGCGGATCGGCTGATTCAGTACACTGGCGGGCTGACCAACCGCGAGATGAAAGAGCAGGTCCTTGACACCATGGATCTGGAGCGTGAACGCGGTATCACGATCAAGGCGCAAACCGTCCGTCTAAAATGGAAAAAACCCGACGGCGAGACCTATTTCTTGAATCTGATGGATACGCCAGGCCATGTCGATTTCTCTTATGAAGTCAGTCGATCGCTTGCCGCCTGTGAAGGCGCGTTGCTGGTGGTGGACGCTTCTCAGGGAGTCGAGGCGCAGACGCTCGCCAACGTCTATCTCGCGATTGAAGCCGATCTCGAAATCATCCCGGTCCTCAACAAGATCGATTTGCCGGCAGCCGAGCCGAAGCGGGTCCAGCAGCAGATCGAAGACGTCATTGGTCTGGATGCCAGTGGCGCCATCCCGGCCTCGGCCAAGACCGGCCTCGGCATCGAAAAAGTGCTGACGGCGCTGGTCGACCATGTTTTACCTCCAGTCGGCGACCCGGATGCGCCCTTGAAGGCCCTGCTGGTGGACAGTTGGTACGATCCCTATCTTGGTGTCATTATCTTGGTTCGGGTACGCGACGGCAAACTGCAAAGGGGTCAGAAACTACGCATGATGGCGACAGGGGACGTTTACGAGGTTGACCGCGTCGGCGTGTTCACGCCCAAGCGCCAACAAGTCAACGAACTTGGTCCTGGTGAAATCGGTTTCATCACTGCCGGCATCAAGGCTGTCGCCAGCTGTAAAGTCGGCGATACGATCACTGACGAACGCAACCCTACGCCTGAACCGCTCCCGGGGTTCCAACCCAGCCTGCCGGTCGTTTTCTGCGGTATGTTCCCTGTCGATAATGGTGATTTCGAACATCTGCGCGATTCTTTGCAGAAGCTGGCGTTGAACGACTCCAGCTTCCACTACGAGCCGGAAAACTCGGCGGCGCTGGGCTATGGGTTCCGCTGCGGGTTCCTGGGATTGTTACATCTGGAAATCGTACAGGAACGTCTCGCCCGCGAGTTCGACCTGGACCTGATTACCACGTCGCCTAGTGTGGTCTACAGGCTGCACATGACCGACGGTACGATGATGGAAATGCACAATCCGGTTGATATGCCGGATGTTACGCAGATTACGGAGATTGAAGAGCCTTGGATCCGAGCCACCATCTTGGTGCCGGACGAGTTTTTGGGTGCTGTGTTGGCGCTGTGTACCGAGCGGCGCGGTGAGCAGATTGATCTTACTTATGCGGGCAGCAGGGCCATGCTGGTATACCGACTCCCGCTCAATGAAGTGGTCTACGATTTTTATGACCGGTTGAAGTCTGTCACCCGGGGCTATGCCAGCTTTGACTACCAGATGGACGAATACAGCAGAGGCGATCTGGTGAGAGTACAGATCCTGGTGAATGGCGAATCGGTGGATGCGCTATCCACGATCGTGCCGCGAGAATCGGCAGAATACCGCGGTCGGGCAATCTGTGGCCGCTTGAAGGAACTGATACCCCGCCAGCTGTTCAAGATTCCGATCCAGGCGGCAATCGGCGGAAAGGTCATTGCTCGAGAAACCATTTCCGCGCTGCGTAAGGATGTGACTGCCAAATGTTACGGCGGCGATATTACGCGAAAGCGTAAGCTTCTGGAAAAGCAGAAGGCTGGCAAGAAAAAAATGCGCCAGTTCGGAAAGGTCGATATTCCACAGAGCGCCTTCGTCGATGCGCTGCGTATGGGAAAAGACTAACTGTTATCCGAGATTGGTCTTCCCGGTTGGTTTTGGCTATCGTGCTTTATCGGAATGTTCTTCAGGAGCGCTCCACTGCCGCGCAGTGAGAACGCGGCAATGCCGCAGGGATAGGCAGAGCGTCTGCCGGGTACAGTGCAGCAACGCATCCAGCACAGTGAGCACACATCAAGATCTGCGAAAACCAGATTAATCCCGGTTAATACGGTAAGCGTAGGGCGGTTTCGAGCCAAGCTTCGATCGGGATAATGACGGATTGGGTGACCTCCACGCTCCGCGATCACGGTTTCCGGAGATCGAATTTGCGACGCGTATCAATCTCCAGACAGGTTGAGGGTCAGCCAAGTGCCCCATTTACCCATGGTCCCTCGGCTCAAGTTCTTTTCTGTTCCGCCAGCGAGCAGTGAACAGCCACAAGATCAAGCCGATGATCAGGAATACTACAAAGGCTGGTGTTTGCAACACGGGCTGGATCACGTCGGACCACAGCCAAGGCGCAACATGCCGCTCAATTGCCGGCTGAAGTAACAGCAGACTTTCTTGATGCCAGTCGCTCCATAGCTTGCCCAACGGTGCTGGCCTGAATGGCAAATTCTCGAGGATTAACGACAGTAAATCATTGAACAAGAGGCCCACCCCTGAGGCAATAAACCCCCAGGCCAATAGACGAAAGAAAAGGCCGGTGAAGCGCAGCACCATGTGGAATTCCGACGGCAATGGTCTGATAGTATGTCGAATATAGCGTAAAATGCATTGACTATTACAGAATTCCTTGCCGGTGATGGCAGTGCCACCGGCCACAGGAGCTGTTCGCCCTGAGCCTTGAAAAATCGCAGCCAATCATCCGGCCGGTGGAGACGTAAGCAGTGCTGGCCGAATGACTCGCCACAGACATTGGGGCGTGACGGATACTCTGTTCTTTTCTGCTGCTCGCCACATTTTGGGGCTCTGTCGGTCTTGACCGGCCCCCCTCAACGACCTCTGGACGGTCCAAATTGTGTTTGCGGTCGACGGTCCTTTGGGCCTGCTCCAGTGCGATCAGCGTCTCTTGCATAGACCTGGCATTTCAGAAAAATGTCCAAATCATGTCCCGACATACTGCAAGGCCCTCGGCTGCCTGAAACCGGTAGGCATGCCTGATACATGGATCCCGGCAACACGCGCGCGAAGAATAGGCGCATCATTCTAGCTGGCCTCCTGCTCAAGGAGACAACCTCAATCAAATCTTCAAAACCATTGGAGTTGGTGTCGCGCTATTCGCAGCTTGCCACCTAATCCAGCGCATCAGGTATACTGCGGACGATCGGTTTGCAAAGCTGGGAAGATCCTAACCACTGATGAAAGAAAGACCATGTCTGAGGCTTATATCTGCGATCCTGTCCGCACTCCCATCGGCCGCTATGGCGGCAGCCTGAGCGCGATTCGCGCCGATGATCTGGGCGCCATTCCGATCAAGGAATTGATCTCGCTGAACAAGGCTGTACCGGCTGACGCCATTGATGACGTGATTTATGGCTGTGCCAATCAGGCCGGCGAAGACAATCGGAATGTTGCCCGGATGAGTTCACTGCTGGCCGGATTACCCGAAACGGTTGCCGGGGCCACGATAAATCGACTTTGCGGTTCCGGAATGAACGCCGTCGGCATCTGTGCCCAAGCGATCAAGTCTGGCGAGGCAGAACTGACGATCGCCGGAGGTGTGGAGAGCATGTCTAGGGCCCCATTCGTGATGGGCAAGGCGGAAACTTCCTTTTCCCGCAAGGTAGAAATCTACGACACCACTATAGGTTGGCGTTTCGTCAACAAGATGATGAAGACGCAGTATGGCATCGACTCGATGCCGGAAACGGCCGAGAATGTGGCTGAGGAATTTCAAGTGACGCGCAAGGATCAGGATGCCTTTGCCGCACGCAGTCAGGCGCGGGCTGTAACTGCCCAGGAAAGTGGTGCGCTTGCCCGGGAAATCATCTCGGTGGCGGTCCCTCAACGCAAAGGCGATCCCATAATCATCGACAAGGATGAACATCCCCGCGCTGGCACAACGGTACAGAAGCTGGCTGGTCTACCGACTCCGTTCAGGGAGGGCGGTACCGTGACTGCCGGCAATGCGTCGGGCGTTAATGACGGAGCCTGCGCCATGTTCATCTCGTCGAGCAAAGCAGTGAATGACTATGGTCTGAAGCCTATTGCCAAGGTTGTCGGCATGGCGACAGCGGGCGTACCGCCGCGCATTATGGGCATTGGTCCGGCGCCGGCTTCGGAAAAGCTTCTGGGTCGGCTTGGTCTCAAGATCGACGACATGGATGTGATCGAACTCAATGAGGCCTTTGCCGCTCAGGGCTTGGCGGTCCTCCGGCTGCTGGGCGTGCCCGACGATGCCGATCATGTAAACCCGAATGGTGGAGCCATTGCTCTTGGCCATCCTCTAGGAATGTCAGGTGCCCGCCTGGTCATGACCGCGGCATATGAACTACAGCGCCGGAACGGCAAGTATGCCCTCTGCACGATGTGCATTGGTGTCGGCCAAGGCATTGCGATGGTGATTGAGCGCCTGCAGTGAGCCTTCGTATCAGACCGGCCTTAATGAACGTTCAGCACCAGCTTTCCTTGCAAATGCCGCGCTTCGCTGATTCGGTGAGCTTCCGAAGCGGCGGATAAAGGAAAGGCACGGATAGCCGGTAGACGAACTGCGCTAACCGAAACCAGTTCGCCAACCCGCTCCATAATGCGTCGGGCGCGTCCGACACTCGGCCGGTAGGCGGTTACATCGTTTCTGCGCGGTTTCGGTGCGGAATTTCCCGAGGCAATGAAAGCCGCCCGCCCGCCAGGGCGTAGCACATCGAAAGACCGCCTCGCGATGTCACCGCCCACCGTCTCGAAGACGGCATCTATGCCGGACAGTATCTCAGCAAAATCTTGTGTACGGTAGTCGATCACCTGGTCTGCACCCAGTCCAGCGACATACTCATGGTTTTCGCTGCTGGCTGTCGTGACCACTGTCGCACCGATGTGCTTGGCCAGTTGGATAGCAAAACCGGCCACGCCGCCGGCACCGCCTTGGATCAGGATAGTTTCCCCAGCTTGGAGCCGAAGTGAGTCTTCCAGAGACACAATGGCCGTCAAGCCCGTAAGCGCCAGTGATACAGCTTCTTGGTGGCTTAGATGAGCGGGTTTCGGCGCGATGATATCAGCCCGAACAGAGACTTTTTCAGCGTAGGCGCCTTCCTGTCCAGCTTCTAGCACCCCGAAAACGGGATCACCGACGGCTAGATCAGTTACGCCATCCCCTATTTCTGCGACTACTCCGGAAAAATCCCGGCCGAGTATGTGAGGAAACTTGGTGATCTTGTTGTAATTGCCGGATCGGACCTTCCAGTCGGCAGCATTAACGGAAGCCGCATGGATATCGACAACGATGTGTCCGGCCTCCGCTGTCGGGTTCGGTAGATCACCGTAGTTGAAGACCTCAGGGCCTCCTTGCTGGCAGATATAGGCGGCTTTCATCATGCCTCCAGGTTTCAATCTTGGTTGCAAAACGGCAGTATTTAGCGACGGGCAGACACCCATTACCCTTTGCTCAAAGTCACCCCAAGCACGGATTCATTGATGTAACGACACCGGTCACTTGATTTCGATGAGACCAAAACCGGCAATTGAAAGCACGACTGCTACGAGTGCCAATGAACTGACCGCTGGCCATGAAGGACTAAGTTTCACTACGAACTGCATCGACAAACCAGTCAACGTATTTCCGGCGTTACAGCAAGGCTGGTTTGCTTGACCGGAGTGAGCAGGTGGAAGTCGTATCTTCGCGTCTTTCGCTGGTGAATGCTGATTGTATGAAAATTGGCTATTGGCGCTGGCCAGTTCTGCGTCGGTAGCTTCGATCTTGCCAAAGACGGTATTCGGTACGGAACGAGACCAGCGACTGCCATACTTTGCTGAACAGCAGGTCGGCGGCGCTTTCCTCTTCGGCGACCCTGCTCCAGGCTGCCTTGATGGCCGCCAGGATTTCGGGGGGG
>JAPOST010000049.1 GCA_026709535.1 Rhodospirillaceae bacterium | reverse complement strand
GCTGGCGGATCGTCGGCGGGCAGGCGGTGCTGAGTTTCCGTGCCCTGATCAAATCAGACATCTTCGACGCGGCTTGGGCGGCAATAATGAGCGCCACATCCGGACATCCCAGCAAAAACATCAGAACATCCGAAGATTACGCAATCGCTGCATAATCCAGATCAACGCCATACGGGAATTACTCCCCTCAATCGTCAACTCCCTATCGGTTCAACGGGTTCAACGACCACCTCTAGCTTCCACTTGAGCCATTGTCGCTTTCGTTTCCTCTGCCTGTCCCGGATTGAAATTGCCTTATCCTCAGCGGGAACCCCAGCTCGCAGGAGAATCCGCGCGGTGCTGTTCGAGGATGTGGACTGGGCGGAATTCCTTTATGTGGAACCGGCGAGAACTGTGAGCTCCATCCGTTTCGGCCAGTGACCTGTAATTCAGGCCTTGGACGACCATCATTGCACCAACGGATCCGACCCTTCTTGATCCAGAAATGACACCCGCAGTGACTTTGTTGATGCACGGAAGGATAAACAGACGGTCTCGACCAAATGTCTTCGCACACCGTCCAACGGGGACGCCTATCCGGATTCAAGGAAAGATTGATGACCTCTCCGCATCCGCCAGGGCATTTCAGGCAGGCCCATTTCTTGATGCTGCCGTTCTCGACAAGCGTGAGGCTCCCGTCTGCAATCGCCGATTTGTCAGGCAAGGACGAGCTGGGATCGGTCAGCAAGTCGAAATCTAACAGGCGCAGTTGGCGCAAGAGTCGTGGAGCCATATGTCTCATGTCAGCTCACCATATCCAGAAATGGTCGCATGTCGGCCCGCCCAAGGGTCTCGAGTTGCGCACAACAAAGACAATCTCGCCGTGGTTCGATGAAAGGCCTTCGTTCGTCTCGCGCGTGAAACCGCCGCATGCGTGTAGGCACCATTCCGTCCTGTCCTGCGAATCCGGTAATCCCGGTCAGCCATTCGTTGACAGCCATGGTTGCCGCCTCGGTCGTGAATGTGACAACCGCTGGCGATGGGTTCCCTTCACCCAGAACGTACGCCTCATCTTTCAGCCTCTGGTACGCATCGGGATCATCTCGCTTCAGGGCCTCTTCGCGTGCCTTGCGCGGGTCGATATAGCCGCCGCAAAGCAGGCAAGGATGGCCCGGCACAAGCGTCGAAACGCGCGCGAAGAGGTCGTAGACGGTGTGGGAGCGACGCTGCACGGCCAATCCGACATCAATGATCGGAATTCCGTAGAAACGGGCAAACCGGTTGAGGAATAGGCGGCCGACATGATCGTCAGTGCAGCAGAAAACTACATCGCAGGCTTTCAGCGCATCCCATGTGGCCGGGTCACCAGCCCAAGCTTCAACCGTAACCAGTGTCATACCTAGGCCGGACTCCTCGACTGTCCGGGTGTGAATGCTGGTCTTCAGCCTCTTTTCATTGACGTCCGCGCGGCGTGCGCCATGCAGACGGTTGAGATTGGTCTCATCGACGATGTCCTTTTCGAATTGAACCGCTTCTTTGACCCCCAGACGTAACAGCAAGGGAAGGAGAGCACTTCCCGTTGCACCTCCGCCTGCAATTCCGCAGCGAAATCCGGAAACCTGCAGCGATGCCTGATCGCCGAAGAGGCGGATCTGGCGGTCCAGAAAGGCCTCGGGAGCGCCCTCCAGACCGGAGATGCGCAGACGCGGACCGGAGTGTAGAATCCGGTCGATATCGACGAATTTGTCCTTCTGAATCCAAATGCGCGCAGCAATATTGCCGTCTCCAGCGATGACGATGCTGAGGAGTTCCGGCACGCCCTTCAGAAGCGCCGTGCGGGTGAACTCAGCCTCATTGCGATCATCCTGATCAGAAAATCTGGCCTTGCCCTCCGGATGGGTATGTACTAGGGCCGGAACCAGGCTGGCCGTCTTGGCTTTGTTGAGCAGGCGCATGAACTTGTCGGTTTGCCAAGTGACATGCCGTGCCGATGCGGAGACAAGATCGTCATCTTCCACGGTTTCGAACTGATGCGACACCAGCCGCCTTCGCTGGGCTTCCGTCCAGGGGTCCGCTTCAATGTCGGCGATGCCGAAAAGCATGTAGGCCGAGCGCTCCGATCCGGCCCCTTGCGTAAGCAGGGACCGAACCTGCATTTCATGCGGGTCCAATAGGATAAGATCAGGAGCCTCCATCAGGGCGGGCCTCTGCAAGAGCTGTCTGAACACGGGCAACCATGGTCCGAAGACCATCGACACCCGGACGCCAGGCATTGTTGTGCCGCGACCAGCGTTGCCAGACGCGTCCCCCAAAACGGAGTTCCGCCTTACAGGCCTTTGGAACCTGTCCGGTGCCCGCAAGCGTGAGCTTTGGCGAGACGTAAAACATGTCGGGAGAACAATCCGGATAACCCTTGGGAAGAAGGATCAGGACATCGGCCGTTTCGTGACTGAACCTGTCAGCGGGCAGCGTCACCGACTTCAAGATGGTGCCAGTATTGCCGCCTTCCACAACGACATCGAAATCAAACCCGTGACTGGCGAGAAAGGCTTGATCTTTCGACGGAAGGGCGTCCCCTTCCGTCGTCTGATCAATCAGCGATACGAAACGTTCAACACCGGCTTCCGCCAGATTGATCATGTCCGTGTCGGAGATCTTCCGGTCATGCTGCCCCGGAACCTCTTGCCAGAGATTGTAGTTAGCCGGCAGGTCCGCCAGTTGACGCAGCACAAAGCCGCTGATACAGGCCCGAGGCCATTCGAGATCACTATCGTCGATCTTGAACCTGAAGCTGCGATCCGAGCGGGCAACAAATACCTTCTCGACGCCGTGTCCGCGCAGGTCGTAACTTTCGTCGAGCCGAATGTCTTCAAAGTCGCCATTGGGCAGAATGGCGATGGCCAGGTGCTCGTCGACGGGATGTCCGCCTGCGACTTCAATCAGCTGACGTCCCAGCACCTTAGGGTCATCGAAAACGTGCTCTTTGAAGTCAAGGTTCTCATCAGCGATGAGGACAGTGAAGCGAGGATCTTTTCCTTGCGATTTCATAATTTGATAGTCCTTGTGTTGCTCGCGGTCACAGGCCACATGCCTGCGCCTTCACAAGGACAATCACCGCGTCAGGAAGAATCCGGTAAGCCGATACCAATCTTTTTTCTGAGCGTGCCGGACGGCGGTTCGTTACAGGCGAAAAAGTACGGGCAGCGGGCGCAGCGGTCACTGCGATTTGGTGGAAAGCGGCCTTCAACTATGGAACTTGTAGCTTCGGCAATCTTCTTTTTCCTGGTGTCGATCTGACGTGGGGACATGTTCAGACGATCCCTGTCGCCACCGGTCAGATAGACAAACTCGGCCTCTCCCCGTCCATCGGCCGCAATCTGGAACGCCGCGGCGTCGAGAGCCGTCACCGCCGTGCTCGTCTTGCGCCCTGTGCGAATCCGCCGGAAGACCGTTGATTGTTCGGTTTCGATCTCTTCATGGGCCGTCACGACAATTTCTGAGTCATCAAATCGGAGGGAGAGCGACTGAGGCGTGCGCCGAGTTTCACCCCGCCTCAGTTGACAAAAAAATTGCAGCAATCCGTCTGATATCTGCCGATACTCTGCCGCGTAGCCGTGTTCGGTTGGTCCATGTGCGTTCCAAGCGGCGTCCACGATCGCCAAAAGTTCAATTGCGCTCGGTTCGTCATTGAGACGTGATGTCAGTTCGTCAACAACGGCCTGGACCGCGTTGTGCATGCGCATGGGTGCCGACTCCAATCGTCGGCCGCCGAGTTGCAGAACATGGGCAAAGAAAAATCGCCTGGGGCACTTCTCGAATGTCGCGAGCTGCGACGGCGACACTCGGGCGATACCATCGACCTCCAACGTGAACTGCTCGCTTGCAGTAGCTGCATCGGATGGCGTCGATATCGGCGACGCATTCGCCAACTGGGAGGAAATATCGTCAACGAAACTCGACCTGTTTTGCCGATTACCATTGGATTTCTTGTTGGGCCCCAAGAGGATCAGGCGCTCCTGAGCCCGGGAGAGCGCTACGAAGAAGAGGCATTGCTGTTCCTCATCGTGCCCGACCTTGAGCGCATCGCTGCCGCGGAATGGGGCACCCTCAATCATGCCATCCGGCGGTGAAAGCCCGCGGCTCTGATTGACCGAGCGCGGTATCGATCCGCTGGTCAGTGACGGCAGGTGGAGAACTTTGAACTCCAGGCCCTTGCTGCCGTGGATGGTCATCAGCCGCACCGCGTCGAGGCTTTGGGCCGCGTTCGGAAGATCGCGCAAATCCCGCTCGTCAGAAAGGATCACGAGACGGCGGACATGCTCAAGTAGGTCTCGAATCGGGTATCCAGACCCTTCTGGGAGTGCCGACCGGAGGAAGTTCTGAAATTGCCACAAGGCGAGCGCGGGGTTCGCGTTACCGGCCTGGGCGATGGTTCCGATGTCGGCAGCCAAACGTGTGCGGTCGAGATATATCTTCGTGATCACTTGCCAAGCGGATGCCGTAGGCTCGATCCCGTCGAAGGCATCCAGAAGCGCCTGTGCCGAAGCTTGACCACCTGCGGTTAGACCATCTGCCTCCGTCAGTGTGGACCTCCAGTCGAGCGGAAGGGACTTGTCAGTACTACGGATCGCCTCAATAGCAACTGCAACATCCTGAATCGGCATCTGAAAGGGTGGTATCGAGGCGACGCTGGCCAATCCCATCGCCTGCGGATCGACCACCAGCGAGAGCAGTGACAGGGCTTCCTTAATCTCCGGACGGTCAAACAGGGGACCCAGAAACAGCACCGGTATGCCGCGCTCCTCCAAGCCTGCAGCAATCTCTGCCAACCGTGCATTTCCCTTGCAGACAACGGCCTGGTCGCGGAACGAAGTCATGTCATCGCAGGCCGAGGAGATGCGTGCGGCAATCTCCTCCACCTCGTGCTTCTTCGATTCAACGGCAATGAAGCAAGGCTCTACGCCATTCGCGCCGTTAAAGGCGTTTGCCTCGAATTCGGGGTCAGCCGCATTCATGCGCGTCTTCGCAAACAACTTGAAGACGTCGCAGATTTCTTGGGACGATCGGTAATTCGTGCCGAGTTCCAGCGACTTTCCACCGGGAAAGTCTTCGGTCTCAAACCGGTCGATATTGTAAGAGGAGGCGCCGCGGAACCGGTAGATCGATTGCTTGGCGTCGCCGACCACCCACAAATTTGTTCCGTCCGGTTTGAGTGCGCGGAGCAACCTCACACTCGCACGGTTCACGTCCTGATACTCGTCCACCAGAATGTGATCGTAGCGGCTTCGGAGTTGAGTTCTTACAGCCTCATCGGATTCGACCATGGCAGTCGGCCGTGCGACTAAATCGCCAAAATCCACCGCGCCGCGATCAGACTTTAATTCCTCGTAAAGGTCGTAAACCGATGCAATCTCAAGGCATTTTTCTGCGGCAAGCTGATCCTCTTCTGTTGACGCGGACCCGGCCATTTGTTTGGCGAGTTCCCGGTATCGATGTTGATCGACTACCTCGTCTTTCGCGCGCGAGATAGCCGCAAGGATGGATCGCAGATTGTCAGTCGGGTCCCAAAGATCGTTGAAATGCGTCAGCCTTAATCGCGGAATCTCGTCATCCAGAAGCGCAATGGCTTCGGTTGCATCGATCAAACGAGGGTCTTGCGGCAATCCCGCCATATCGTGAAATCTGCGGAGCAGATCGAGTCCGAACGAATGAAACGTCCCGATCCAAGCGGACCCGGCTGCCTCGGGCCAGGCGCGCATGGCGCGATCCGTCATCTCGCCGGCAGCCTTGTTCGAGAAGGTCAGAAGTAACATGCTTTCCGGATCCGCGCTGCGTTCTTTCAGGACCGACAATCGCCCGACGAGCGTTTGCGTCTTGCCCGTGCCGGGTCCGGCCTTCAGGAGCAGCGCCTTGCCGATGTGCTCTGCCGCCCGCTTCTGATCGTCGTTGAGAGGCTTTGGAGTTGATATTGTCTCATTACCCGGTTCAATTCGCGGCAGCAGGAGCGCGTCGAACAGTTGAACCGCCACCATGTCGTAGGGCGCACCAAGCCTCTCGGCGATAGCCGCTGCATTCAAGCTTTCCTCAACATGCCAGGACCAAGCCAGTGTTCGCGGGAACAGAAACTCACGCGCAAAGAGATCCATCTGGACTTCTTGCCGGGCGCGGTTGCTATAATCGACCACACGATCTGCGCCCACCGATGACGGGTCCGCTGAGCGGGCCGGATCGATGTCCATCGTCGGCGGAATGTCCATCATGCCGCCAAATTCGTCATGTCCAATTTCATGAGAGACCAGAAACGCATCCAGGAAGGCGCTTCCGGTGTCCTCGTGCAGAATTACGCCGGCATTCACCTGGAGCAGGGCCCGACCGCCATTTAATTGCGGATGACCAGCGGCGAGTTTCTTGACTTCGAGGTCACGGTCTTTAGCTTCACGAAGCGCAAAATCGTATGGAACCGTCGGATCACCCTGCTTGTTTCTGCGCTTGGCGTGAAGGTCGGCCGCGCGCGCCCGTATGACTTCAATCCGATCCATCGCTACCAAGCAACTTCTGCAAAGCGCGTTGCTCCTTCTCGGCAAGACCGGCCTGATCGACATAGTCTTGAAACTTGATAGGCGATTCAGCACCCGGCTTGATATCGGATTTCATTGCGACAGCTTGGCTGTCGCCTTGCCGCAGTCCGCTGATCACATCCTGTAGTCGGACATCCAGTTTTGCTGCGAGGTGTTTCAGAAACTCAGCAGGTACCGAGCCAAGATGAACAACATTGGCGTTCAATCCCATCAGGAAAGCGCGAGGGAGGCCGAGCTCCCGAGCAAACTCTTTGACACCCTTGCCAAACAGTAACTGCCGGACGTGTTGAACCCTCGAGTCCCCAAGGTTCATGGCCTTTGTCTCAAGCGGCTGGCTCGCTTCGGTCGCCTCCAGGTCGCTCATCGTAAGCTCGTTGAAGAGCGCCAGCAGATCTTTGGTGTATTCGGGATAGCGCTGCAGGTAAGTCTTGAGGACTGCGAGCGATATCTCTTCTTCCACAGTGAAATCGTTCAAGATGTCGTCTCTATTCGCCATTGTCGACCTCCACATCCAGATCTTGCCTGATCTTCGCAAAGGCACGATCCCGCCGGTTGCGCACCGTCTTTTCAACGCAGCCCAGAAGTTCTGTTATCGACGGTTCGCCATCCTTGTTCGTTTCAATCGGAATATCTGCGAGCATCAAATCAATCACCTCTCGTTGTTCTGTCGGTAAAGCGTCAATCGCGCGGCGCAGGTGAATCCGGTAGTCGAAGTCTTCCTCAGCCGTGAGTCCGGCTCTCTTGTAGCGATCCAGCGCCGCTTCCACGACCGCACGCACCTCCCCAGTGACGACATCCGCCACCTCTTCAGTTGCGGACTCTCGGCGATTCACCTGGCGAAGTTTCGTGATTCGCGCTGAACGTACTGCCTTGTCGAAGGCGACCTCGTATATATCGAGTTGCTCGTCATATCCCTGCCGATCGGTGAAAATTAGCCCGGTAACATGGTCGACTGTCGCATCGCGGATTTCTGCTGTGCGAGCGTCTTCGTAGACCTTGTCGCCGACGTGGCGGTTCGGGCGTGGACAGGCCGCTTCGACGCGATCGCGCAGGATATCGTAAAGAGCTACAAATCGGCTGTCCGAGTTATCTGACTTGGTCTGGCGGATGTGATAGACAAGCACTTCGGATGGCACATAGTGTTCGTGCCGCCGATCCTTAATAGCCGCCCGGTCCAACAGCTCTTCGAAGGGCCATTCCAGGCTTTGGTTTATGAAATCAGTTGTGGGGGCGCGCCGCGTGTAGAGCTTTCCGCTACTTGTGCACTTTCGCAGTGTATCTATGGTCATGTCGTGTCGATAGTCGCCTCAAACCAACGTCGATCCTTAGTCCCGTTGTTCGGGAAACAGCCCTGGCATCCAACGAGACGCCAGTGCTGCCGGAAATGCCAACCTCAGGTCGGACCTAGGTGATTTCGACACAATGACCCCGGCCTTGGTTAGCGCCGACACAAATCGGCGGGCGTGACGACCGGTCGTTCCAACCACGTTAGCGACCTCCCTGCGGGGCAACTCCCCTCGATACAGAATCGCCTCTAGAATTCGTCCGGCTTTCGACGGCAGACTGTCGAGCCTGGCTTCTTCCTCCGCCCACATCAGGATGCGTATGCGAAGCTTGTCTGGCTGAGTCAGGTACTCCATGAAGTTAACCTGGTCGATGCACGTCTCGAGAAAGAAGCGTGTGAACTGTGCAAGCGCTTCCTCGCTTAGATTACCTCTTCCGTCCAGATCGTTACGTCTCGACAGATCGCATTGGGTCAGGTGTCTTTTGTAGGCGTCGACGTTGTGCGCAAGACCGCGCGCTATTGACCAGATACCCCCGCTGTCCAATGTATCAAGCATCGTGGCGTGGGACATGAGTCGGGCAACACGGCCATTGCCGTCGACAAACGGGTGAATCCAAGCCAGTCGGTGATGTGCCGCGGCCGAGCTGATGATTGTCTCCGAGGTTCCTAGATTGCTGAAGGCTTCTTCAAAACGTTTTAGGAAGCGTCCGACTGCGCCAGGACTGACCGGAATATGTTGCCCAACTTCAACGTACTGGGTGCGTAGCTCACCTGGCACCACACGAACCCTCTCGCCGCTTTGGGGATACTCGACCCACAGAAGCTCATCGGGGAGTTCTTTGCAAAAGCGACGGTGGATTTCGCATAGGCCGTCAGTTGTCGTTGATTTGCCTGCAAGGTCACCCTCATCGATCCACTTCTGAACCGTGATGTGGGCTTTAGCCTCGCGTTGAAGATCCCTCTTCTTTTCATCGTTGCTGTAGTCGTTATTGAGAGCTCGCTCAATATCGACTGGATGCGTGTCGTGACCCTCGATCAAATTGCTGTAGTAGCAGTTCATGGAGCGTACCAAGTCGGCCAGGGCGGTGCGCACCCCGTCCGGAAGGCTATGCCGAAATCCAGCAGCTTTGCTTGCCAGCTCTACCGCCAGGTCGTTGAGTTGAGGCCGGTGGCGTGAGGTATCGGATATCAACAGCGGCTCCATCGCTGCGACATTTTCGCCCCTATCGCCGACCTCTTTTGTGTCCGATTTCACGACCGTTTCCATGGTTCCTATATTTTATTTATTATCAATATGATATGAAATTTAAGACAATTCCAATAGTCCATACAATGTCCGGTATTATGTCCGTTTCTGTGTTCATTTGCAACGATCGGCCAAAACCTACCAGGGCTATTCCGCCTTCTGCAACTTGGGGGTCGGGAAGCTGCCAACCCATTGATATTCGGACATTGGAACATTGAAGGTCGGCACTACA
>JAPOST010000064.1 GCA_026709535.1 Rhodospirillaceae bacterium | reverse complement strand
CCGTCGCCCGGGGCCGGCCCATCCGGCCCTGGGCCGGGACCGGCGGGGCGATCAGAGCCCCCGCCGCGTCCGTCAGATCGTTTGCAGCCGGCCAGGCTGCGCCCGGGTGGCCGCGCTCCAGGCCATGGGATCCTCCTTCGTCGGTCTCCAAACTCCCGACAGAGGACCACAGCGCGAGGCCACACGAGACTGAAGGAACAGACACTTAGAATCTATTTCACGCCGCCGCCGCTTCCTGGTCAGTCAAGCTAACTAGACTGACAGAAGCGTCTAATGTTTTTCGCGCTATTTCGACAAGGTGCTGGTGGTGCGTGAAAAAAAATCAATCGATAAAACCAAGTCGTCCCGGGCCACCGCGTTCTAGGTTTCGTGAAATACCAATCACAAAATGTCGCTGTCGCCGCTGCCTTGACCTAGGTCAAGGCGACATGTCCCGGTTTTCATTAAGAGACCTTCAATAGCGGTTCCGAGCCTGTCTCTCACAGTCGGATTACCGAATGCTGAAGGTCCAAGCAGTGCCATTCAGATCGTCAGATATCGCTTCCAGACCAGCGCCCGGCTGCTTCGCTGGTCAGGCAGTCGTGCTGGTGGCATTCCTGCTGCTTGTCACGCTTGCTTTGTTGCATACGGCACCTTCCTGGGCGGACGCCGCGCGTCTCGACGGTTTCCTGCAGGAATTGAAACCTGCATCACTCCACAAGGGGGCAACCCGAATCGGCAAGCCAATCGGACAGCCGGCGCTCGCGCCGCTCTACAAGGACGATACGCTGCTGGGTCACGCCTTCCTGAATTCGGATTTTGTCGATGCCACCGGCTATTCCGGTAAGCCCATTCATGTCGTTGTGGCCCTGGACCTTTCGGGGCGCATCAGTGGTTTGAAGCTGGTGAAGCATTCCGAACCAATCGTGCTCGTCGGCATTCCGGAATCCAAAGTTATCAAGGTACTGGATGCCTATATCGGCAAGAACGTCATTGCGCTCGCTGAAGCGATGAATCGCAACGCCCGTTCCGTCGATATCGTGAGCGGCGCCACGGTTACCATCATGGTAATCGACGATTCAATCGTCCGCTCGGCCTTGCAGGCGTACAAGCTTCGCGGCGGAGGCGGTCCGGCAAAGTTGACGCCGCGGCGCAAACTCGACCTGAAAAAAACTGCCGCATCCGATTGGTTCACGCTGGCAGGCGATGGCTCCGTTCGGCGCTTCAAACTATCGGTGGGAGAGATCAACGAGGCCTTCATCAAGGCCGGTCACCGCAAAGCGGCCATTAGACCGGAAGACGCCAAGCCGGATTCAACATTCATCGAGATGTTTGCTGCGCTCGTTTCGGTGCCGTCCATCGGCCGCACGTTGCTGGGCGACGCGGAATACCGCAATCTGAAGGCACGCCTGAAACCGGGTCAGCATGCCGTACTGCTCTTTGCCAACGGACGATATTCATTCCGCGGGTCCGGCTTCGTCCGCGGCGGCATCTTCGATCGAGTCCAGTTGATCCAGGGTGACGTCAGTGTCCGGTTCCGCGACAAGCAATACAAGCGCCTCGGCGACGTTCTGGGCGGCGCGCCACGGTTCCAAGAGATTGCGCTTTTTCGAATTCCACCCGAATCCGGGTTCCGGCCTGATCGACCCTGGCGCATGCAGCTTCTGGTGGCACGGCCTATCGGCCCGATCGAGAAAGCCTTCCTCACCTTTGATCTGGGATACCAGACGCCGACGCAGTATTTCCTCCCGGTCGAAAAACCCGCAGGGCGTACGGCAGGGAAGAATCCTCAGGCCTCCGACCCAGGAGCCGAGGTCGGGACGGCGTTGTGGATGCGCCTGTGGCAACAGCAGGCGACGGATATTGTCGTCCTTCTGATAGCGCTGATCATTCTGACGGCCATATTTTTCTTCCAGGATCAGCTTGTGCGGCGACCGGCATGGTCTCGACGAATTCGCATGGCATTTCTTCTGTTCACCGCCCTTTGGCTTGGGCTCTACGCCAATGCGCAGTTGTCGGTCGTCAACACCATTACGTTTTCCAACGCCTTAATCAGCGGTTTCCGCTGGGAGTATTTCCTGACAGATCCACTGGTGTTCATTCTTTGGTGCTCGGTGGCGGCCTCGTTACTCTTCTGGGGTCGTGGTCCGTTTTGCGGCTGGCTTTGCCCGTTCGGCGCCATGCAGGAACTACTTAACAAGGCGGCAAAACTTGTCCGTATCCCGGAACTGCGGATTCCTTGGCCGATCCATGAAAGGCTCTGGCCTGCCAAATATATCATCTTCCTGGCCATCTTCGGGGTGTCTTTCTATTCATTTACGCTTGCCGAGCGGCTGGCCGAAGTCGAGCCTTTCAAGACTGCAGTCATTCTCAAATTCATGCGGGAATGGTGGTTCGTCCTGTTTGCAGCCGGGCTTCTAGCCATCGGGCTGTTCGTCGAGCGCTTCTATTGCCGCTATCTTTGCCCCTTGGGCGCGGCCCTGGCCATTCCCGGCAAGATTCGAATGTTCGAGTGGCTGCGCCGCTACAAGGAATGCGGCAGCCCCTGCCAGACCTGCGCTCACGATTGCATGGTCCAGGCCATCCATCCGCAGGGCCAGATCAATCCCAACGAATGCCTCTACTGCCTGCATTGCCAGGAGGTTTACTACGACGACCACCTCTGTCCGGTGATGATTGAAAGACGGAAGCGCCGCGAGAAACGGCAACGCTTGGCGTCGCCGGACGAAGCCTTCGATCTCCCGGCCAAGCCAGCACCGGGTTTCGCTCCGAAAGGCGGTGGCGGCTGAGGTGTTGATACTCATGAATAGAAATCCCGTGTTGCGAAGCATATCGGGCGACCACCGGTCCAATGGGACCCAACCAGGAGACGGAGTGATGACAAAAAAAACGACAGATCGGCAAGCGGCTGACAATACCACGACCGACAAGGCAGGCATCAGCCGGCGCGGCATGCTCGGCGGTTCGGTCGCTGCCGTTGCGGGCGCCGGTGCCATCGCGACCGGCGCCCTGACACTGACAGGCTCCGAGCCCGTCCTCGCCCAGACTGCCAAGGGTCATGTCGGCCCCGGGCAACTGGACGATTATTATGGTTTCTGGAGCAGCGGCCAGTCGGGCGAGGTTCGTATTCTGGGCGTGCCGTCGATGCGTGAATTGATGCGCATCCCTGTCTTCAACCGCTGCAGCGCTTCGGGCTGGGGCCAGACGAACGAGTCCAGGAAAATCATGACAGACGGCATGCTGCCGGAAACCAAGGAATATCTGAAGGACAAGGGCGGCGTGATGCTTAACGGCGACGCGCACCATCCGCACATGTCTTTCACCAACGGAACGTATGACGGCCGCTACGTCTTCATCAATGACAAGGCCAATACCCGGGTCGCGCGTATCCGCTGTGACGTGATGAAAGTCTAAAAGATGATCGAAATCCCGAACGAGGCAGACATTCACGGCTTGCGACCGCAGATATTCCCGCGGACGGGTTATGTCTTTGCCAACGGTGAGCACCGGATTCCGATACCGAATGACGGTAAGGTTCTGGATGAGCCTGGCAAGTACAATGCCATCTTTACCGCGGTTGACGGTGACAAGATGGAGGTGGCCTGGCAGGTGATCGTCAGCGGCAATCTGGACAATGTCGACGCCGACTATGGCGGAAAGTACGCCTTTTCGACCTGCTACAATTCGGAAGGAGGCGTTACGCTTGCGGAGATGACCAAGGCGGAACAGGACTGGTGCGTCGTGTTCGACATCGCCCGCATCGAAGCTGCGGTGAAGGCCGGAAAAGCGCAGCAGATCAGTGGCGTGCCGGTTCTGGATGGACGCAAGGGCTCTGCCTACACGCGCTACATTCCGGTATCCAAAAGCCCCCATGGCATCAACACCGCGCCCGACGGAAAGCATTTCATGGTGGCCGGCAAACTGTCGCCGACAGTCACCGTGGTGGATATTGGCAAGCTCGCCGACGTGTTCGATGACAAGATCAAGCCGCGCGATGCGGTCGTCGCGGAACCGAAGCTGGGCCTGGGGCCGCTCCACACAGCATTCGACAACAAGGGCAACGCGTATACTACTCTGTTCCTGGACAGCCAGATCGCGAAATGGAGCATCACCAAGTCGATCGAAGCCTATCAGGGCAAGAAAGTAAAGCCGATCCCGGACAAGATTCATGTTCATTATCAGCCTGGTCACAACCACGCTTCCATGGGCGAAACCAAGGAAGCAGACGGCAAGTGGCTGGTATCGATGAACAAGTTCTCCAAGGACAGGTTCCTGAACGTCGGGCCGCTGAAGCCGGAAAACGAACAGCTGATCGACATCTCTGGCGACAAGATGAAACTGATCCATGACGGTCCGACATTTGCCGAACCTCATGACTGCATCATCGTTCATCGGTCCAAGGTCAATCCCGCGACGGCCTGGAAACGGGACGACCCGATCTTTGCCGATGCCGTCGCGATGGCGAAGCAAGACGGAATCGATCTCGAGGAGGACAACAAGTTGGTCCGGAACGGCAACACGGTTCGCGTCTACATGACGTCCCAGGCGCCCGATTTCGGCATGTCGAAAATCGAGGTCAGGCAGGGCGATGAAGTGACTTTGATTGTCACCAATCTGGACGATGTCGACGACCTGACTCACGGTCTGACCGTCGCCAATTACGTGATTGCTTTCGAGGTCGGCCAGCAGGCCACGGCTTCCATGACATTCACGGCAGATCGGCCTGGCGTGCATTGGTTCTACTGCCAGTGGTTCTGCCACGCTCTCCACATGGAGATGCGCGGTCGACTGCTGGTCGAGCCTCGGTCGGCCTAGGCGGCTAACGATGCTGATTGTGCACAGGGTGAATATCCTTTGGGGAGGCATCGTCTCTGTCGCCCGCCCCGCGGGACTTGCCCTGTGCACGATCCTTCTTCCCCCTAGTGGCGCAGGCGCTGCCACCCATATCGTGAAACCCGGCGGCGACCGGTTGGCGACAGCGCTTCGGAATGCGGCCGCAGGGGACAGGATTGTCGTCAAGGCCGGCCTCCACCATGGGCCCGTTCGAGTCGTCCGGCGCGTAATCGTTGAAGGCCGGCCAGGCGCGGTCGTTGACGGCGGCGGCAAGGGTTCCGTCGTCATCGTTGCCGCCCCACAAGCCGTTGTGAAAGGCCTGACCGTCAGGAATTCGGGGATCAGCCTTCAAGACCAAGACTCCGGCATCATGGTGCTGGAGACCGCGCATGATGCGCGCGTTGAAAACAATCGGCTAACAAATAATCTGTTTGGAATTTACCTGCTCGGCCCAAACAATGCGCTGGTGCGGCGCAACGTCGTCATCGGCCGCCGGGACCTGCGCGAAAACGAGCGGGGTAACGGCATTCAGCTGTGGCGCACGCCGGGATCGCGCATCCTTGAGAACGACATCCTGTACGGGCGCGATGGTATCTTTGTCGAAACCAGCAAGCGCAACAGCTTCATTGGCAACCGCATGCGGGAACTGCGTTTTGCCGTGCACTACATGTACACGCACAGAAGTACCGTTTCACAGAACATTTCCGTCGGCAACGATATCGGCTACGCGATCATGTATTCACGTCGCATTACCGTCA
This sequence comes from Rhodospirillaceae bacterium, assembly GCA_026709535.1. Classification (GTDB taxonomy): domain Bacteria; phylum Pseudomonadota; class Alphaproteobacteria; order Bin65; family Bin65; genus Bin65. The sequence goes on along the minus strand of JAPOST010000064.1, from coordinate 3,921 downwards.
TCGGCAACATGTCGATCAAAGACCGCGAGCACGGTTTGCTGTTCAACTTCACAAACCGCTCGATCATAAAACGAAACATCGTCGGGCCCGGCCCAAAGAAATGCGTATTCATTTACAACGCCAACCGGAACGACTTCCGCAACAACCGATTCAGCGGATGCCGGATTGGCGTTCATTTCACGGCCGGATCCGAGCACAACGCGATGAGCGGCAACGCCTTCATCCGCAATCGACGGCAGGTGAAATACGTCGGCACCCGGTCTCTCGACTGGTCCCGAAATGGACGCGGAAACTACTGGAGCGATCATGCGGCATTCGACCTGAACGGTGACGGTATCGCGGATTCTCCATACCGCCCCAACAGCATCGTCGACCGGATCGTCTGGACCCATCCGTCAGCCAAAATCCTGCTGAACAGTCCGGCAACCCGGATGTTACGGTGGGCGCAATCCCATTTCCCCGCGATCTATCCGGGTGGCGTCGTCGATACCGCGCCCTTGATGACGCCGGTTCACCCCGTCCAGCCGATCTTCTGGCAGGAATAGCTCATGTCCATCGCGCGGCCACCGACCGTCTATAGCATCAATGCCCTGACCCGGCGGTTTGGCAGGCTTGTGGCGCTGGACAGTCTGGATCTCGAGATCGCCGAGGGCGAGTTTCTGGCGCTGGCTGGCCACAACGGAGCCGGCAAGACGACATTGTTCAAGCTGATGCTGGGCCTGTTGCCTCCGAGCGATGGCAACATTCGCCTCTATGGTCGGAATCCGGCCGAATCGGGTGCAGTATTCCTGCGACGCCGCATTGGCTTCCTTCCGGAAAGCGCAGCCTTCTCCGGCAACCTGACCGGCCAAGAGACGCTCCGGTTCTTTGCCCGGCTGAAAGGCGTACCAAGTAGCGGCTGTGAAACGGTGCTGGATGACGTTGACTTGGGCAGCGCGCGTAACAAGCGCGTTCGCACCTATTCGAAAGGCATGCGTCAGAGGCTCGGCTTGGCCCAGATGTTCCTGGGCGACCCGTCCGTTCTTATCCTCGACGAACCGACGACAGGACTTGACCCTGAATCCCGTCGGCACTTCTTCGAACTGCTGGCGGCGAGGAAGCAGGCCGGGGCGACGATCATCCTGTCTTCGCACACGCTATCGGAGATTGAAGAATATACCGACAGGGTCGCGTTCTTGCGTCGGGGCAAACTGGTCGCTTGTGGATCATTGGGCGCCTTGCAGGCGGACAGCGGGCTTCCCGTCAGGGTGCGTATCCGTGCACCGTCCGGCCTGGCAGAAAGGGTCGGCGAGACCTTTTCAGACGTCGCCCGCATCAAGCGCCTCAACGGCAGCCAAGTTGATCTGTTTTACAGCCAAGCGGATCAGTCCGAGGTCCTGCGCCGCCTCGGCGCGACGGAGTTTGCCGGGGGCGTGGATGTGCGGCCGCCCCGTCTGGAGGACATCTATCATCGCTATCAGGGCGCCAGTATTTCCACCGCAACAGACGACGAAGAGACGTAGCCATGGGCGCGATTGCCGCCATTGCCGGCCGGGAGTTTCGGGAGGGCATCCGCAACCGCTGGGTTCTCGGCGCGACGCTGATTCTGACCGTCCTATCTGTCACGCTGGCGTTTCTGGGCAGCACGCCCGCCGGTACGGTCAGAGCATCGCCTCTTGCCGTGACCGTGGTCAGTCTTTCCAGCCTGTCGATATTCCTGGTGCCCTTGATCGCCCTGTTTCTGTCATTTGACGGCATTACAGGCGAATCTGAACGTGGCACCCTCCTCCTGCTCCTCTCGTACCCCATCTCGCGCAGGACGATCGTCATCGGCAAGTTCATTGGGTATGCGGCAATCATAGGTTTTTCGGTGATCATCGGTTACGGTAGCGCAGGCGCTGCCGTCCTCGCATTCCAGGGCGGCGACGGGGTCTTTGGCTACCTCGGCCTGATCGGATCAACGGTCCTTCTCGGCATGGTCTTTGCGAGCCTGGGCCTTCTTGTCAGTGCCATCTTCAAGGAACGAGCAACAGCCGCCGGCATGAGCGTCGCGGTTTGGTTGCTGTTCGCGCTTCTGTTTGACATGGCACTCATGGCGGCCCTGGCCGCGGATGACAACCAAAGAATCGGCCCATCGCTGGTGCCATGGCTGCTAATGCTCAATCCGACCGACGTCTACCGCTTCTTCAATCTGACGCTGCTTGATGACGTGCGCACCTTTGCCGGCATGGCAAGCCTCGGACGCGCGGCAATGCCCGATGCCGGCCTGTTGATCGCTGCAATGCTGCTATGGGTGATCATCCCGCTTGCAGCAGCTTCTCTTGTCTTTCGCCGAAGTGATGTTCGATGATGTCTTTCAATCCACAAGCTCTTCGCATCAATCATGGGTTTTTCGCTGCTCTCTGCTTGACGTTGCTTGGGGCCTGCGATGATCCAGCGCCAACGGAAGCAGTCACGCCCGTCATGCTGACACGCGAGCACCGCGGTCATTATTGCCGGATGATCGTTCTGGATCACAAGGGGCCGAAGGGGCAAATCCATCTCAAGAACCGTGGGCCGGTGTTTTTCAGCAGCGTCCGGGACACGATTGCCTTTACCATGCTGCCCGAGGAATCCCGGCAGATCGCTGCAATCTTTGTCAACGACATGACCGCAACCGACTGGAACCGGCCAGGACCGGAAACCTGGATACCGGCACGCCGAGCTTATTTCGTCATCGGCAGCAGCAAGCGTGGCGGCATGGGCGCGCCGGAGGCGGTCCCGTTCAAGGGCGAAGCGGCGGCGCTGGCGTTCGTTTCGCGATTTGGCGGCCGAGTAGTCGCTTTCGGAGCAATTCCCCGCCAATATATTCTGGGCGAATCTCCCCACGACCAATCCGGTCATGGCGCGCATCACACCGGGAGCAAGGGCGACGGTCTCAAGGAAAACCATGATTAGGCAAAAGACAGCGTCAGGATCGGCTGGGCCCCGAGGCAGCACGCCAGCCACGATCACCCGCCGACGCGCCATCGAAATCATCGGAGGCGCAAGCCTTGCGTCCGCCAGCACGTCCGTGGCTGCATCTTCATTCTATCGATGGCGCGGGCGCGTTCTGGGTGCCGTTGCGAGCATGGCGATTGCAGGCGTGTCGGCGGACAAGGCTGCGGCCCTGGTCCGGGACTGCATATGCGAAATCAGGCGGCTGGAAGGGGTGTTCAGCCTTTACCGGAGCCAATCCGCTCTGTCTCGCCTGAATGCCGAGAAATCACTTCTTGCGCCGGCACCCGAATTGTTAGCTGTGCTCACCTTGGCCGACGCCGTTCACCGCAGCAGCGCTGGAGCTTTCGATCCTTCGGTACAGCCTCTGTGGCGCTTCTACGCGGATCGCTACGCGCGCAACCCCAATCGGAAAGATGCTCCGACGGACGAGGCTCTCGCCCGGGTACGCCGCGCCGTCGGCTGGCGGCATGTCGATTTTACCGGCGAGCGGATCGTCTTTCGCCGCCGAGGCATGGCGCTCACGCTGAACGGGAGTGCTCAGGGATATATTGGTGATCAGGTCGCGGCCCTGTTCCGTCGGGCGGGTCTCCGGCAAGCCTTGGTCAACATGGGGGAAGTTACAGCGATTGGCCACCATCCCTCCGGCCGTCGCTGGCGCGCGGGCATCGGTCAACCCGGCACCGCCGATCACGTCGCGTCGGTATTGACCCTCGACGACGCGGCCGTTGCCACTTCAGGTCATCATGGAACGCATTTCGATGCCGCCGGGCAGCTCAGCCATATCATTGATCCGAGGACCGGGAGACCGGCCATGGACGCTACGAGCACGACCGTCGTCGCTCCGAGCTCCGCGGTAGCGGACGGTCTGTCGACAGCTGCAACGCTCCTGTCGACGAAACAGATCCGGCGTCTGGCGGGCGAGTTTCCCGGCGCGACCGTCTATCGAACATAACCTTCCGGTCC
>JAPOST010000137.1 GCA_026709535.1 Rhodospirillaceae bacterium | reverse complement strand
GACGAAAGTCTGATCGGAATCGCCGGCGAGGGGGACTCGTTCGTCTTCACCCAGAACAGCGGCGACGATACGATCACGAACTTCGAGGTCGGAACGGATGTCATCGACCTCTCCGGTTTCGGCCGGGCGATTACCTGGGAGGAGCTGAGCGCCAGTATCACGACGGTCACCGATCCCGAAGATCCGGATACGGTCACGGGGGTCGTCATCGACCTTTCCGAATGGGGCGGCGGAACCATCACGCTCGACGGGGTCACTTCGGTGAGCGATCTCGTGGAATCCTCTTTCAGGATGCCGGCGGTCAATGTCATCCGGGGCACCGATGGCTTCAACATGCTTCTCGGCACCGCCGGCATGGACGAGATGCATGGCGGCGCGACGGGCGATATTCTGGATTCCGGCGGCGGCGACGACGTGCTCTACGGCGGCGGTGGCCACGACCTGCTGGTCGGCGGCGCCGGCGACGACGTGCTCCATGGCGAGGAGGACAAGGACCTCCTCGCCGGCGGATCCGGCGATGACGTACTTTACGGTGGTGCTGGCGACGACACGCTCGACGGCGGAGTCGGTGAGGACATCATCGTCGGCGGTCTCGGAAACGACACCCTGTGGGGGGAACATTGCACTACCGACAAAGACGCGGACACGTTCGTTTTCGGGTTGAACCACGGCAACGATACGATCAAGGACTTTGACACGGCCCTGGACAAGATCGACCTTACCGCCTTCACTGCCTCAGTCACCTGGCAGCAATTGCAGGCGGCGATGTCAGCGGTCGAGGATGATCCGAACACGCCGGAAACCGAGTCGGGCACAGTCATCGACCTGACTGCTTTCGGCGGCGGCACGATCACGCTGGAGGGCGTCGCGTCCACCGACCTGACCACCGACATGTTCGTCCTCGACGACTTCACAGGCGGCGACGGTGACGATATCGTTGAGGGCGGCACCGCCGACGACACACTCACGGGCGGCGCGGGCACTGACACGTTCGTGTTCACCCAGAATAGCAGCCACGACACGATCACCGACTTCACCGATGGCGAGGACACCATTGATCTGAGCACATTCGCCGGAATCGGCGGCTTCGATGATCTGAACGTCACGCAGAACGGCGATGATACCGTGGTCACGGTCCCTGGTGGAGGTACAATTACGCTGCAGGATTTCACGTCGACCGACCTCGACGCGAACGACTTCGTGTTCCACGACTCGTCCCAGGACGGGCTTCAGGACAGCATTTAGGCGGCGCGTTTCCTGACTACCTTGGGGTCTGCACTCAATTGCAACACCTCCTGTTCATGATGCGTATCCCGCTTCCTGGAAGTGGTTGCGGCATTTGTCGGGTGAGAGGACGTTACGGATTTCACCGATGTCCTTGACAGGTTGATCCAAGGAGCGTGCTCCGATGCGTCGGTACCTCTGACATGAGGGGCGGGCCTCGGCGTTGTACCTCGAAGTATGGCAGCATCCGGGTTCGGGGTATCGACGGCGAGAGGCAGACCGGCCGTGGCTTGCTTGTCCGCCTGCTCCGCGCCGCCGTTGCAATCAGATTTGCGCAGTACCGGGCACGTACCGCAGGATGCTGATTTCTGCTTTGCCGTACCGCCGCTGGTCCAGCAACCGAAAGTCCGAAGGTATCGCCCAAGGCTTGGAGGTATCTTGTCGCTCCGATATGCACAAGGCACCAGGTCTGACCCAACCGGCCTGTGCCAATGCACCCAAAGCATCCGCGCCTAGATCCTCCGCATAGGGCGGGTCCAAAAAGACAAGTGCGCACGACTCTAATCGCGGTGGCGGCAATATCGCATCGGTTTGCAGAACCGTTGAATGATCACCAACGCCCAAGCTGGAAATATTGCGGCGGGTGGTGCTGATGGATAGAGAATCATTGTCCATGAAATAAGCCTGTCGCGCGCCGCGTGAGAGCGCTTCCAGGCCGATCGCGCCGGTTCCGCAAAACACATCCAGGACAACTGCATCGGTAAGGCTCGAAGCGCCGTCACGGGAAAAGGCCCCGTGAACCAGCCGGTTGAACAAGGCTTCCCGCACCCGGTCGGAAGTGGGTCTGATGGATGAGCCGGCCGGAGCAATCAGTTTTCGGCCCTTAAGGCTTCCGCCGACGATTCGCACGTCTCTTCCCTGATTTGTCATTAGTATGTCTGCGCGACGAGCCGGGTTTGAGGCGCAGCTTGCCACGACTCGGATTGGATGGTCGTGATCCGGTGTCTGCCTCCTTTTCTGCAATCGGGCGGTTTGATGAAACAGTCGGGTCTTCTGGTTTGTTGAACGCCTTTGGTTGCCCTCTGCCACCGCCCGCCCGGGGCTGGAAGTCGGTTCGTCTGTCCTCATCGGAACTGGCTGCCGCAGCCAAGCCAGGCCAGTGCGCAAGTTGTTGGCGGAAAATTCGTGCCTGAACCCTTTCGACTTGGCCTCGCTCGAGGTGGCCGAGCTGAAACGGTCCGTAGGAGATTCGGATCAGGCGATTGACCGCCAGACCGAGATGTTCGCATACCTTTCGAATTTCCCGGTTCTTGCCTTCCTTCAAGCCCATGGTCAGCCACGCATTGGCGCCCTGCTGGCGATCCAGCCGGGCCTGGATGCCACCATAACGAACTCCGTCGATGATCAGTCCATTGGCGAGTTCAACCAGGGCCTGCTCGTCCGGCCTGCCGTTGACGCGCACCCGATAGCGGCGAGTCCAGCCAGTCGAGGGCAACTCCAGGAACCGGGCGAGATCGCCATCGTTGGTCAGAAGCAGCAATCCTTCTGTCATGATGTCGAGTCGGCCGACTGTAATGACTCGAGGAAGCGTCTCGGGCAGCCTGTCGAAGACGGTATCGCGACCCTGAGGGTCGCGGTTTGTGGTCACAAGGCCGGATGGCTTGTGATAACGCCAAAGGGCCGTTGGCGCGCTGTCGGGTAAAGGTTTGCCATCGACCATGATCCTCTGGCCGGGCACCACCTTGAAGGCGGGTGACTCCAGCACCTTGCCGTCTACCGCCACGCGACCGGCGGCAATCCAGTTCTCGGCCTCGCGCCGCGAACAGAGGCCCGCGCGCGCCAGGCGCTTTGCTATGCGCTCACTCCTGGCGTTGTCGGTATCGATCTTCGCAACCATGCGAGGTGGTTCCCACAGGCAGTTCTTCGGAGCAAGCCACCATCCCGCCGCGTCAGGCCGGCTTCTTCGCTCTGGTGCACCGCAGCGGTTCAGATCTTTCAGGCCGCCTCTTTCCGAACGGTGGGAAGGGGGCGCGGATGCCGGTCTTCATCCAGACCGATGTCATGGATTCCTTGCCGCTACAACGCATTGAAGCTACCTTTTCGACCATGGTGACCGCTGCGACAGCACCGCTCGAAATATCCGGAGTTCCGTTGGTCGCGACCGACGATCCGGAAAACCGTCCGACTCTTGTCGGCGCAGACAGGGCACGGCTGGCTCAGGTGGTGTGGGATCTTGGCGAGCCGCCATTTCGAGTGAAACAACTCTGGCACTGGATCTATCACAGGGGCGTCCAGTCCTTCGACGAAATGACCAACATCTCGAAAGACGTCCGGGCGAAGCTGGCGGACGGCTACACTCTCGTACGGCCGGCGCCCGCCCAAACACTAAAGTCCATCGACGGTACCTGCAAATGGCTACTCCGGTTCCAGGACGCCGGGGAAGCGGAGACGGTGTTCATCCCGGAGGAAGATCGGGGCACGCTGTGCATTTCTTCCCAGATCGGATGTACGCTCAACTGCCGATTCTGCTATACAGGCACGCAGGCTTGGGTGCGCAATCTCGATGCTGCCGAAATCGTCGGCCAGCTCATGCTGGCTCGGGACTTCGTTGACGATTGGCCTTCGGCAAACGAGGACCGTGACATCACCAACATTGTCATGATGGGGATGGGCGAGCCGCTCTACAATTACGAAAACGTGGCCCGAGCCGTCGGCATCATGGTCGATGGGGACGGCATCTCGATCTCCCGCCGCAAACTGACGCTCTCGACGGCCGGTGTGGTGCCGATGATGAAACGGTGCGGGGAAGAGTTGGGCGTCAATCTCGCCGTTTCCCTGCACGCGGTCACGAACGATCTCCGTGACGAGATCGTACCCCTTAACCGCAAGTATCCGATTGATGAATTGGTTGATGCCTGCCGGAACTATGGCGGCATCAGCAACGCCCGCCGTATCACCTTCGAATATGTCATGTTGAAGGAGGTCAACGACAGCGATGCCGATGCTCGCGAACTGATCAGGCTGCTGAATGGCATCCCGGCCAAGATCAACCTGATACCGTTCAATTCCTGGCCCGGAGCACCCTATGAGTGCGCGACGCAAGACCGCATTCGGTCCTTCATGACAATCTGTCTGGACGGCGGGCTGACCTGTACGGTGCGCACCCCGCGAGGCCGCGACATCCTCGCCGCTTGCGGCCAGCTCAAAAGCGCAAGCGAACGGCAGCGCGCAAGCGCACGAGTTCATTCCGCACCTCTCCGGCAAATCGGGAGGTGAGCCGAAGACCAACACGGCAACCTGGCGTGCGAAAATCGCATGAAGCATCAAGCGCCATTCAAGGCAAGTTGGCGACCAACTCACGGCCGCGGGCCGGACGAGCCTGATGCCAAGGGAATGCGAACTTGCGGACAAAGAGACGGTTGCCCGGCATTGGCAAACCTTTCCTGATTGTCCGGCACCGCTGCCAGCCGAATCAGGCAAGCGCTGAAATTGCGGACTGCCGGTCGCAAACGGATATGCGATTGACCGGCGAGGAATTTCCCTCCATGAAATCGATGTTCGAAGGGCATGGCCGATGGTTATCAGACAGGTGACTGCTTTTGAGCAGCTTTGCGAGGAGGTTGGGGGATTCGGAGTGTTGTCTGTCGTGCGCAACTGACAGGCTTTGCTCATCCTTTGCGCCGATAGCGTGACGACCGAAGAACCAACAAACATGTGGCCATCAGTGCAGTGCCGTTTTGAATGACAGCTCGGCCCGGCATGCCTGATCGGGGGGACACGAGTTCGGTCCGGAAACCTGTACCGAACGGTACCACTTGCCGACCGTGCTGTGTTGCGGTCGATATCGAGGTCGGCAAGGATGGCCGTATTCATGCCTTTGGGGCGGTGCGTGGAGATACAGGTTGCGGCTTGACGCATTCGGGCGGCGATCTGGCCGCTGCGCTGGCGAAGCTCGACGCTTTCGCCGAAGGAGCAGAGTTCGTCCTGGGACACAACCTGATCGACTTCGATCTGCCTCGTCTCAAGGCGGTGAAGCCGGATCTCCGGCTACTCGAATTGCCGGCTGTGGATACATTGCGCCTCAGCCCGCTCGCCTTTCCCCGCAGCCCCTACCACAGCCTCGTCAAGCACTATCAGGACGGGGGCCTGAAGCGCGGCCGGGTGAATGATCCTGAACTCGACTCCCGGCTGACGCTGGAACTATTCGGTGACGAACTTGAAGCCCTGGCGAAGGCTGCACCTGATCTGCTCACCGCGTATCACTCTCTATGTACCTCCAAGCCCCTGGGTTTGGACCGTGCCTTGGACGAATTGTTCTTCCAGCTTCGGCAGGGCGTTCGGCCGTCGCAGAGAGAGGCCAGGGAGGCGATCGAGCGAAGGCTCGACAATGCCGCTTGCGCAACGCAGGCTCGTCGGGTCATTGCAGATGGCGGCAGAAAATTCGGCTGGTCGCTGGCCTACGCCCTGGCGTGGCTGTCGGTAGCGGGCGGCACGTCGGTGATGCCGCCTTGGGTGCGCCATCAGTTTCCACAAGCCGGCCAGCTCCTGCGGCTTCTCAGGGACACCGCCTGCACCGATTCGTCCTGCAGCTGGTGCCGGGAGCGCCATGATGCAGGAAACGAACTGAAGCGATGGTTCGGCTACGACGGCTTTCGTCCCGAACCGGCGGACGACGACGGCCGGTCCATGCAGCAGGCTATCGTCGAAGAGGCGATGGCGGGACGGCATGCTCTCGGAATTCTGCCCACCGGCACGGGGAAATCGCTTTGCTACCAGGTTCCCGCACTGTCGCGCTATGACAAGACCGGTTCGCTGACGGTCGTGATCTCGCCCCTGGTCGCTCTGATGGCGGACCAAGTGGCCGGGTTGGAGCGGCGCGGTATCGGGTGCTGCGTGACCGTCAACGGGCTCTTGTCGATGCCGGAGCGCGCCGACGCGCTGGACCGGATCCGACTGGGGGATGCCGGCATTCTCCTGATTTCGCCGGAACAACTGCGCTCACGTACATTGCGGCGCGCGCTCGACCAGCGCGAGATCGGTGCCTGGGTGCTGGACGAGGCACACTGCCTGTCGCGCTGGGGGCACGACTTCCGTCCCGACTACCGCTATGTGGGCCGCTTCATCCGCGAGAAGGCAGGCAACATGCCCGTGCCGCCGGTTCTTTGCCTGACTGCAACCGCCAAACCCGACGTCGTGAGCGACATCGCGCGGCACTTTCGTCAGGAACTCGGTATCGAACTCTCGGTATTCGACGGCGGTGCCGAGCGCGCCAATCTCACCTTTGAGGTGATCCCGACCACCGAAGGGCAGAAGTTCTCCGACATCCTTCAGGTGCTGGAATTTCATTTGCCTCCCGACATGCCGGGAGGTGCGATCGTCTATTGCGCGACGCGCCAGCAGACGGAGGACATCGCCGAGTTTCTGAACCAGAAAGGGGTTGCCGCAGATCGCTTCCACGCAAGCCTGCCTCCAGAGACGAAGAAGGATGTCCAGCAGCGCTTCATCGCCGGCGATCTGCGCGCGATCGCGGCGACCAACGCCTTCGGCATGGGAATCGACAAGCCGGACGTGCGGCTGGTCATCCACGCTGACATCCCGGGATCGCTCGAAAATTACTTTCAGGAGGCCGGTCGGGCAGGCCGGGATCGTTCAGCAGCTCGCTGTGTGCTGCTCTATGCGACGGATGACGTGGAGCGCCAGTTCGGCATGTCGGCGCGCTCGCGGCTTACCCGCGAGGAGATACATGGAATCCTGAGAGCCCTGCGCAATCTGGACCGGAAGAAGCGCTTCGACGGCGACGTGGTGGCGACTGCGGGAGAAATCCTCGGCGAGGACGAGGAGAACGCTTTCGAACGCGACACCGCGACTGACGACACCCGAGTACGTACAGCCGTGGCCTGGCTGGAAGAAGCGCATCTCCTGACCCGCGAAGAGAACTTCGTGGAGGTATTCCCTTCTTCGCTTCGCGTGGATTCCCTGGAAGCGGCGGCAAGACGGCTTCAGCAGGCGGACATCGCCGATACGTATCGCCAAAAGTTGCTGCAGATCGCAAAAAGGTTGATCGAAGCAGATGCCGACGAAGGGGTCAGCACGGATGAACTCATGGGGGTCTCGGGCCTCGGTTCCGAAGCCGTGCGCGGCGCGCTTTACGATCTCGAACGGCTCGGGATTGCCAGCAACGACACGGTGCTGACTGCATTCGTCCACTCCGGGGGCGACCGCTCGTCGCCCAAGCGCCTCTCAGAAGCAGCCGCTCTGGAAACCGCCCTCATCGCCCACATGCGGGAAGCCGCCCCGGACCTGGGGAAGGGGGACAGATCATCCCTCCATCTGCGTATCGCCGCGCAGTCGCTGCGGGACAGTGACTTGACCAACCCTCTGCCGGAACGGTTATTTCGGATCGTGCAGAGCATTGCCTATGACGGACGCGGCGAGGACAGTGGGGGCGTGGGCAGCATCAAGGTCCGCAAGCGAGATGCTGAGACTGCATGGATCACGCTTCATCGCGAATGGGGCGACCTGGAGAAGTGGGCCGAGATACGCCGCGAAGCGGCCGGGCGGCTGTTGGCACATCTGCTTGACCGCCTGCCGCCCGGAAGCCGGGGCACCGATCTCTTGGCCGAGACCACGCTCGGAAAACTTCTCCAGGCGATCGAGTCCGATCTGGTCCTGAAGAGCAGGGTCCGGAACCCGGCCAAGCTGCTGGACCGTGCCCTGCTGTGGCTCCATGAACAGGAAGTGATCCGCCTCAACAAGGGTCTGGCGGTATTTCGCCCAGCCATGACGATCCGGTTGGAGCAGCGGGATCGGCGCGGGTTTTCAAGGGCAGACTTCGAGCCGCTCGCGCTCCACTACAAGGAACGAGTTCTGCAGATCCACGTGATGGTGGCATTCGCCGAGCGCGGCTTGGCTGCCATGAACGAGGCGTTGCGCCTGGCAATGGACTATTTCGCGCTTGGAGAAGAGGGTTTTCTCGCTCGCTGGCTGCCCGGAAAGGATCGGGAGATCGGTCGGCAGACGACGCCGGCATCCTGGCGCGCCATCGTGGAAAGCCTGGGCAACCCGGTCCAGCAGCGCATCGTCTCCGACGCCCGGGAACGGACCAACGTCCTGGTGCTTGCGGGCCCCGGGTCGGGCAAGACGCGCGTACTGGTGCACCGCATCGCCTGGCTGATCCGTGTGAGACGGGAAAACGCGCGGGGCATTCTTGCACTGGCCTACAACCGTCACGCTGCGGTCGAGATTCGTCGCCGACTCATGGAGATGATCGGTGATGACGCTCGCGGTGTAACGGTGCTCACCTGCCATGCGCTTGCCATGCGTCTGGCGGGGGAGAGCTTTACCGGTCGTTCGGAGCGCCCGGACGACGAGGCTTTCCGGGACGTGATGCGCCGGGCCGTCGTGCTGCTGCGTGGCGAGGAGTTGATGCCGGAGGAGGCGGACGAACGCCGCGACCGCCTGCTCGCCGGCTTTCGGTGGATTCTTGTGGACGAATACCAGGATATCGGCGCCGAGCAATATGAGTTGATATCGGCCTTGGCTGGCCGAACACTGGAAGAGGATGCAGGCAGGCTAACCGTGTTCGCAGTCGGCGACGACGATCAGAACATATATGCTTTCAACGGCGCTTCGGTAAAGTTCATCCGGCGGTTCGAAGCCGACTACGGGCCGAAGCCCATTTACCTGACCGCCAATTACCGCTCGACTCATCATATCGTGGCGGCGGCTAACGCGGTGATCGATCCCGCGCAGAATCGCATGAAGGCAGAACATCCCATCCGTGTTGATCGCACCCGCGAGAGGGAGTCGCCGGGCGGCGCATGGACGAAACTGGACCCGGTTTCGCTCGGAAAGGTACAGATTCTGCCAGCGGGCGGCGACCCGGTCTTTCAGGCCCAGGCCGTCATGGCGGAACTGTTGCGTCTTTCCCAGCTTTCGCCTGACTGGGACTGGTCGCGCTGCGCGGTCATCGCGCGCGAGTGGGAATATCTAGTCCCGGTGCGGGCGTTCTGCGAGACTCGCGACGACGTACCGGTGCAATTGGCGAACGAGGAGATACCCGGTTTCTGGTACCTGCGTGAAACCAGGGCGTTCGTTGACTGGCTACGGCGGCGGCGGGCGCGGATCGTCGACGGCGCGGCCCTGCGCGACCAGGTGAGCGCCCGGCCTTCCGATCCCTGGCACGACCTGCTGCGCCAGGCCATTGATGAACATACGCTGGAGACCGGCGGCGGTGACATCCCGGTGGATCATTTCATCGAGTGGCTGGCCGAGTGGGGCCGGGACCCGTCGTCG
>JAPOST010000122.1 GCA_026709535.1 Rhodospirillaceae bacterium | reverse complement strand
GCAAAAACCACTTCCAAAACAACACACAAGCACCGGATCAGGCGGCAAACTTCAGCTTAGAGCTTATGCTTACATCGTTCCTGCTATTCCATGTTCGGTGGATGAAAATGGCTGGCCGCGCCTTACCGCACAGCTCACTGACGTGGAAATTGATGGGAATATCCAAGCTCTCAAGGCTGACCTGGATCGAGTGGGGAAGCGTGCGAAAAGTGCGTTACGACGAGTTGATAAACGAACCCAAAAGAGACTGGATGCCGAAAGGGAGCGTCGGGAGAATGAGGAGGATTAGCACCAACTTGTCACGTTCATCTTGCGTAAAGTCGGGTTTTACGCCAACGACGAGTGATTGCCGATCAATTCAGAATGTTATCGACACGACGAGTGATTGCTATTGACGGAACAGACAGTATAGACAAAAATTGCTCTGCGCATTTGACACTTGGGAGGACTGTCATGGCCCGGATAGGGGGCGAACAGACAAGAGAGCTGGAAGGCATGCTCCACGATGCCGCCGGGCGTCTCAGCCCGGCGCACGTTGCGGCGCTGGTCGCGCATCCGGACGCCGTGCGTTTGGCGTTGGCGGTGGCGGCGGACGCGCTGACCCGGGATCACCCGGCGCAAGCTGGAGTGGAGACCATCGCCGGGGCCAAACCCGTTCGGGTCAGTGCCGGAGAGGCGGTCGAGAGAATGGCGGCGCGGACGCACGAGGGGCCAGCGGAAACGCTGCTGACCTCGGACGAACTGGCCGCCCGGGTTGGGCTGAAGACCCGTCAGTCGGTGCATGATTGGCTCAAGAGCGGAAAGATCGTTGGCTGGCGGGGTGCCAAACGCGGCTACGTCTTCCCGGCGCAGCAACTCGACGACCGGGGCAGGCCCATCCAGGGGCTGGACCGCGTGGTCGAGGGGTTCGAGGACGGTTACGCCGCCTGGGTGTGGCTGACCACGGAACTGACCTCGCTTGATGGAGCCACCCCTTTGGCGCTTCTGTCGGACGGCCAGGTCGGCCGGGTGACTAAGGCAGCGGAAGGAGATCGGCAAGGCGACTTTGCGTGATCGGCGGCTACGATCTGGAGCTTCTCCGCGCCCGGCAGCGCGGCATCCAACTAGGCCGAGTGTTCAGGATAATTCATCGCGACCATCGCGCGACCCCGTTGGGGGCGGCCCCGGCGCTGAGTCGCTTCAGCGATCCGCAGGAACGCTACGCAGTGCTGTATGCGTCGGAATCGGTGCGTTGCGCGTTCTGGGAGACAGTCGGACGTAACCGCTTCGCGCGCCGCCGGCGGTGCGGACTTCCGCGGGCCGAGGCCGAATCCCGTCTGGTCGTGACTATCCGCTCTACCGGCTCACTCGATCTGATCGATCTACGCGGCGATGGGCCTGTGCGCATCGGGGCGCCCAGCGCGGTGACTCACGATGGCAACCATTTGGCTGGGCGCGCCCTGTCGGCGGCTGTCCATGCTGGCGTGCCGTCCGGCAGCGCGTGTTCGAACAGCACGCTCGAACCGTCGGTCAGGTTCCAGCCCGCGTCCTTGAGCAGGGCGTCGATCCTGACCCGCGCGAAGGCTTCGGTCGTGCCGCTCATGAAGCCGTCCAGGGGTCGACGACCTCGATGCCGGTATCTTCGAAGTCCCGGACGTTGCGCGTTGCCACCGCCATGCCACGGGCACGGGCAATCGCCGCGATCTGGCCGTCCGCGAGCGCCACGATGCGTCCGCCGGAACGGCGCGCGGCCGCTATATCCGCATAGGCGCGCGCTGCGGCGCTGTCGAACGGCAGGATACGACCCTCGAAATCCTCGCGCAGGATACCCTCGATGGCGCGCGCAAGCGCATCCCTGCGCCGGCCCGTTGGCAGGATCAAGACCCCGTAGCGCAACTCGGCCTCACCGACCGCCGAAAAATGCAGTTCCGCCGCCGGGCGCGCCGCAACCCAGCTTTCCACCGCCGGGTCCGGCGAAGGGCGTAGCAGTTCGGATACCACATTGGTGTCGAGCAGTACGGACATTACCGGGGGCTCAGTCGAAGGACGGCGGTTCGCGGCCAGGCCCGCGAGGCGGCAACGCCAGGTCCACTCCGCCCAGCGGTGCGATCCGGGCGCGGATGGCTTCGGCAAGATTACGGGTGTCCGGCTTGCGCCCTACCGCATCGCCCAGGATGATGCGCGCTTCTTCCTCCATCGAGCGATGATGTTGCGCAGCCCGCACGCGCAGGCGCGTCTTCACGTCGTCGTCGAGATTGCGGATCGTGATGCTCGCCACGTCCAAGCCCTCCGGTCTTCCATCCCCCAATCTACGCAGTGATTGCGGTGCCATCAAGACACTGAGGGCGTGTTCATCGTGACAATACCGGGCTGGACGGCCAAGCAATGACTTAACGTCGTATGAGCATCGTGCTTTCTGTGCGCAGAACAATCCACTACTATTCCTAGTTATGGACGAAAAAATTCGTGACCTGTTCATCAGACGGATGGGCTTAATTTTTGAAAAGCGGGAGCACGATGCAGCGGAGTCGGCTGGACGTGTACGGTCAGAGGCGAGCGCCTACGGTGCGCTTCAGTCCAGCACTACCTCCCTGCTAATCCGACAAGCGTATGAACAGACCTACGAGGACATATGCAATGAGGCATGGTCAGTTCTGCATAGAATTGCGGTTACGATTGGCGTAAGCCCGTCCCCCGAATTGACGGTTGAGCTTAAGGGTGTATTTGACGAAGCGCTTGTTCCATTAGGCGCAAAGTACATTGAGGCCCTTCAATCCGACAATTTGATCATGGACGAAATGAGGGAAGTAGTACTTGCTGAAGCGGAGAAATCTTTTGCGAGATCACGTGAGATTGTTGGAACGGAGGTAGAGCTATTTTCAAGTAACACGGCAATGCAGATCGCGGAGGTACGCGGCCCAAGTTACTTCCAAAACTACACCATCTCTGGATCGGTCGGGGCGATCCAGCATGGCGACAATGCGAGCGCAGTGGTTAATCAAACCGTAAATGCTGGAAGTGTTGAGGCCCTTCGAGAGGCGCTCAATTCACTGATTGAAAAGTTTGCCGACCAAAAGGAACTTGTCTCACTGATCGAGCAGGCCAAGGAAGAAGCAACCCAGCCCCAACCCCGATGGGAGAAGCTCTAGGGTATCTTTGGGGGAATTAGGGCATTTGTTAAGATGCTCGGAGAAGGTAAGGAGCTGCTGGATCAGGCTGAGAGTGCAGCCACATCGTGCGGCATGGAAGCGCTACCGCCAATGATTCTTTAGTGGTCCGTCAAGAGATTGATCCTGCGGGTACTTGCTAATCCTGCTCGGATCTGACCACGGATGGATACCCGATTGCCCCACATAGCAAAGCTGCGACATGCGACTATCCAATCCCATCGAAAAACCTGGGTTCTTCTGGCTTCCTAGCGATCCCGACCAGCATTACCCCGGAAATCTGAAAATCTCCGAAACGGGCGAAATTTCACTGAGAATTGTCCATCGCCCCACCGCGACCGACTCCCGACAACTCCGAAGCAAGACACCTATCGGTAACGACCCTCCACGTGTCTTGGGAATAGTGGGCAATACGGCCGTAACTTTGCAGAAATGCACTGCTGTAGACGATCCGCTCTATTTCTTGCGCATTGTCGAAGGAGGCGTATCCGAATCCCGATTTCACGTTGCCGCTGCCTTGATTGGAGCACCATTTTCTGACGATGAGCCCATCCTCTTTTCGAGAGTCGAATGTTCCTTCCAGAGCCTCAGCGAATGGTTTTCGATCTCTGGTTTTCGCTCAGAATTAAACTCGAAATCTGAACCCGCGGGTTGGTCATTGCACTACGCTCAGCTCGATAACATTTCTGTGACAGTACCAAGCGGCATTCACCTTAATTTTGTGTTCCATTCGTCATTTTCTCATCCGGCCTACAAGGCATCCCAACTGTCGTCCGGAATCTCTCAACAGATTCACGTCTCCTTGGTATCAGAGCACCCCTTAGCTTTCGCTGAATTTTTTAATATCCTGCACAAGACACATACCTTCCTGTGCTTGGTAATGAGCAAGGTGACGTCGCTGGAGTGGGTTAGGGGCTATTCGAAAGATAAATTAGATAGGTAGAACCGAGAAATTCCGACCGATATCTTCTACCACAGTCAGTTGCAAGGCCAACCGAACGAAACACATGTCCCAATGCTGTACAGATACAGTGATATGTCGGAGGACTTCGATACAACAATTTTGAAATGGTTTGAAAGTTACGAAACTATACAACCCGCATTCGAGCTATATTTGTCTTCGAAAATTGGCGCACACAAGTTTTTGACGGGCATCTTTCTGTCACTCGTTCAGAGCTTGGAAACACTCCATAGAAGAACCTCTGACGATATCGAAATGGAAACGGATGAGTTCGAGCAGTTGCATAGCGCGATTGTCGAAGCCACACCGCTCGAGAAAAGAGATTTCATGAAGTCCAAACTAAAGTACGCGAATGAGATTTCTTTGCGCACGAGACTGAAACGACTGATACACCCATTTCGAGAGCTGTTTGGCACATCGCCTGAAGTAAAATCATTTGTACAAAACGTCGTCGATGTGAGGAATTATTTGACACACTACGACAAAGCGGAAGAGAGCAGAGCAAAGCAGATTATTGACCGTGATTTGTACGACATTTGCCTGAAAGTCGATGCCCTTCTACAGCTACAATTCCTGCTATTCACTGGAATGGACGTAGATCGAATTAAATCAATGGCTAGCAAAAATCGTTTGCTTCGTCATCGACTGACTCTCGATGAGTCTGACACTTAGGAGCCTCCCGGAGCGACGCCCACTCGCCGGTCATCGCGCGCGCCGAACTTTCCGCGCTCCCCCGCATTTTCGACCGGGCAGGGGACAGTCCTGACGAGTCGCACGAACCATAGACCCATGCCAAGCTCATGTCAGCCTGAGAATCTACGTCTTAAGGGTTTCCTCCCTACCCCTCGACATGGTGTCCCTCAAAGTGCCTGAAGACCTCGATAAGTGCATCGTCATCCTGGACGCTGAAACAGAAGACGATTTGGAGACACATATTCAGGGTCTCAAAGTCGACGTTCCCCCTCGCGCGCAAGACCCAGCGACTGACGTTCGTGAACAATGGCAAATACCGCGATGCGGCAAACGCCGCGTCGACAGTCATCGATTGGTTCTATCGCACCGCTGCATTTCCGAAGACTTGAGAGCATTCCATGGATGAAGAAAATCGAACTGCGCGGTCTGAACCGCGGACGTTAGCGGAGATATTCGAAGATTTGCGTTCACTTGCGCACTGCGAAGGCGCGCTTCACGAGATATCGAACCTGATTTACCGTGATCACTTTGTGACAGTAGACCGGCAGGAAGGTCGTGTGGTTGATGACCCCGAGTACAGGTGGTCAACTTCCAAATTGAATGCGAACGAGATACTGCTGCTTCTCGGACTGATGGTCCAATCTTCAGCCGACCGCACTTTTTCAGCTCAGCGAGTAGGTGACGGCTTCGTGGCCGGTGCGGATTTACTTCTTCGCGAATTTCACGACCGCGTCATAGCAGATGCTGCTTTAACGTTCGATCCGACTGCGGGCAGCATCGATGGGCGGGAGAACTCGATCGGGCTATTCGCAAGGGAGGCCATCTACTACGGAGCGGCGGGATTCTATCTCCACCAGTTCCTGAATTTCAGCCGCCAACGGTACAGAAAAGATACCGAATGGCTCCTCGGCAATGTTGGGGTATCGATCCGTCCTATGCTTGAAATTGCCAAATTCATCATGGATCGCATCAACACACAAATGACAGCCGTGGGACATCTGCGCGAAAATGGTCGTGATTTCAGCAAAGGTGAGCTAACGGACAGCCTTTTGATCGCGAAGGAAGATGTGCGAAAGAAATTTGGCGGCAAGAGCGATGCGTTCTTTAGCAAGTTTGTAACGCCGATAACCAACGCTAATGAGAAGTTCACCGATCCCTTTGCTGTGAACGGCGTCGCGCTCGCGCCCATTATTGAGATGGGTGACTATCTCTACGTTCCGGTCCAATACCGTCTTTGCGAGAGCATCTACGAAAGCCCGTTTTTCTGGATGATGGATGATGGTGACTATGCGAACGTGCACGCTGAGCACAGGGGAGAGTTCGTTGAATATACGGCTGCCGATATTCTGAGCTCGGTATTCGGATCTGCGAATGTTCACAAGAACGTGGTGGTCGCGCGTAACGCACGAGAGCGAGGCGGAGAGATTGATGTTCTGGTGTCCTACGGTGAATTTGTGATCGTGGTCCAGGCTAAGTCGAAACGTATCACCCTGAAAGCCCGGGCGGGAGATACCGGCGCACTGAATATCGATTTCAAGGACGCAATTCAGGACCCCTACAAACAGGCGCTGGAATGTATTGAACTTATCAAGGCGGGAGCCACGTGTATCGCCGATGACGGTAACGAGCTGGAGTTGCATGCGTTGCCGCGCTTCTTTCCGATGGTAGTGTTGAGTGATGCCTTCCCGGCTTCAACCATGCTTTCTAGAGCGATGCTGCAACGAAGCCATGAAATTGCTCCGGTAATCTGGGACATCGGTGTGCTTGATTGCGTTGCGCGATTGCTTCCGTCACCTATTGAGATGCTGTTTTATCTGAAGTGCCGAGCCGATGCTTTTGACCACATTGTGTCGGATAGCGAGTACACTTATTTGGGTTACCATATTCAATCAAAGCTGGCGCTCCCGCCAGAGTGCGATATGTTGGTGCTGGAGCGGGACTTCGCGACGGTCGTGGACGACTTCATGATAGCGGCGGACGTCGGGATTGACGCTGATCGGCCGGAAGGTATCCTGGAACGGGTGAAGATTCCCGTGATGTCGGATTTGCTCAGGGAGTTGAAAACTGCCGATCCCCGGGTCGCCTCAGTTGTGGTCGACCTGTATAACCTCTCCAGTGCCGCCCTTGATGACATATCGGCGACTGTTTTGAACATTCGCGAAGAACTCAACGCAACGGGCAAGGCGATCAAGGCATTCTCGATACCCACGGAATCCGGGGGGCTCACATACGCCGTGACGCTCAAACGAGATGCGAGAGCCACAGAGGCCGCGCGCGTAATCGGAGCTAAACACAAATACGATACAAAGAGCGATCGATGGTACGTCGTTCTGGATTGTATAGAAACGGAGAATCCGATTGACAGTGTAGGGGCGCTCGTTTGGCCGTGGGTGGAAGACGAGAACGAAGCCAAGGCTTCAGAACAGGTTGCAACTATGTTTAGCTCAAGTGTGCGAGAGGTTACAGTTGGGGCAGCCGCCAAATCCAGACGAAACAAGCCTTGATCCGGTCCATGGAGATAACGCCGAAAACGATCATTGAGTAATCTTGATTTGCGCAACACGCTCCTCTTCGTGGAACCAAAGATCACGAATCTTTGCATCATCGCTTCTCGGTAGAGGGCTGGCATCGCGAACACGAAATGTTGTGGGCAGATTGACTGAAGTCCCGAAGACAAGCGCATGCTGTTTCGGCAGCGACGGTAGACGCTTCAGTATCAGGAGCGACTTCAGAACTGATCACCTCGATACATGAGTCGACAAGAACCTTGGTGTCAAGTGTTGCGACCCCCCCGGATCAGGTCGGATCCGTTCCAGGGTAGTTTCGCGTTCCCGGCCAACGGATTGACCTTGTTTCTGGACTCTCGGCCGGTTTTCTGTTACGCCTGATTCGCAACGGATCGGCGAAGGTCGCGGCGCCATGGATCTGTCGGAGATGTCCGTCCGCGCGGTTGCGGTTGGCGAGGAGCCCCGCTTCAGGAGCCTGCTGCAGGAGCACCACTACCTCGGCGCGCTGCCGACGATGGGCGAGACCGTCCGCTACGTCGTCCACCGGCACGAACGCTGGCTGGCTCTGGCGGTCTTCTCGGCTCCGGCGCTGAAGTGCGGCCCGCGCGACGGCTGGATCGGGTGGGACCGCGGCGTGCGGTTCCACCGCCTGCACCTCGTGAGCAACAACTCCCGTTTCCTCATCCTGCCGGGCGGTCCGCGCAATCTCGGCTCGCGGGCGCTCGCGCTGTGCGCGCGCCGCCTCTGGCCGGCCCGCTTCGGGCACGAGCTGCTGCTGCTGGAGACCTGTGTCGACCCGGCCCGCTTCCACGGGACCGTCTACCGCGCCGCCAACTGGATCGAGGCCGGGCTCACCCGGGGCTTTGGCCGCGCCGGGAAGGGCTACCGGGAGCATGCCGAGCCGAAGCGCGTGTTTCTCCTGCCGCTGTGCCGCGACGCGCGGGCCCGGCTCCGGAACGCCCATCTCGAACCCGACCTGCAGAAAGGAGTTCCCAAGGTGACCCTCAGCACGGAGCAGATGACGTCCATGCCCGCGTTCTTCAAGGACCCACGGCGCGTGGCGGGCCGGCGCCACGCGCTCTCGGCCTCGCCCTTGCGGCGACGCTGTCCGGCGCCCGCGGCTACAAGGCGATCAGCGAAGGGGTCAACGACCTCTCCCCCAAGGTCCTGGCGCGGTTCGGCGTGCGCTTCCGGAACAGGACCCGCATCCCGCCGAGCCGGACGGTGATCCGCGACGTGCTCGTCCGGGTCGACCCGCGACAGCTCGACGACGCGCTTCGGGCATGGACCGCGGCCAACGGCGGGACGGACAGCGCGCTCGCGATCGACGGGAAGACGATGCGCGGCGCCATCGACGACGACGGTCGCCAGACGCACGTGCTCGGCATCGTGGGCCACGACACCGGCGCCCACCACGGTAAAAAAAAGTCGGCATGAGAGCCGGCGCGGACCAGGAGGAGAAGCGGACGAACGAGATCGGCACGATCATCCCGCTGCTCGACACGCGTCCCGACGCCACGGTCGCGGGGCGCGTCGTCACCGTCGACGCCCTCCTGACCCAGCGCGCCCTTGCCGACTACCTGCTGGAACGCGGCGCGGCATTCCTCTTCACGGTCAAAGGCAACCAGAAGACCCTGATGGATGACATCCGGCTCCTGATGGACGAGGCCATGGCGGCGCGCCCCCCGGACTTCGTCCAGGAAAGCGGGAAGCCCGAGCACGGCCGCCTCGAGCGCCGCTCGATCTGGGTGTCGTCGGAGATCAACGACTACGTCAGGTTCCCCGGCGTCGGGCAGGTCTTCGCCGTGCACCGCGAGGTCACCGAGGTCAAGACCGGCGAGAGAAGCGCCGAGACCGCCCCAGCCTGAGCCCGGAGGCCGCCGCCCCGAAGCGCCTGCTGGAGCTGAACCGCGGCCATTGGCGCATAGAGGCCACTCACCATGTCCTTGACTGGAGCTTCGACGAGGACCGCAGCCGGATCCGCACCGGCCACGGGCCGGCGAACACGACGCTGTTCAGGCAGCGCAGGCTGGAGGTCGCGGAAGCGATGCGCGCCATGGCCAGGAAGCCGAGGCGGGTGCTCGACATGCTCCGGATGACCGGAAACACGCGGCCGCGGACAGAAGCCGCCTGAAAGCGCCGTCCGCCGCGACCGCCGCCCTCGGGAAAGACCGGGGGGCGGTCACGCCTGCCCGGACGATGCCCGGACCCTCCGTCGAGCCATGAATCCGCGCTCAGGGACGCCAGCCATGCCGACCGGGCATCCCAAGCACGCCTTGAATCGAGGCCGAAGAACGGTTGAAGCTGAAACACGGACCTCTCGATATCGCGCGCAGCGTTAGAACAAATCCGCCTTGGCCCCGCCTGTCGCTACCATGCGCTATGTGCGGTTCCGGTCCCCTGCGCTCTGTC